>NZ_BOQD01000019.1 GCF_018332515.1 Bacillus hominis
ATAACTAACTATAATTCTTGAATAGATGTAAATGTCTTATCTTTTTTCATTTATGCGATAATGAAATTAGGTATAGGGAAATTATACAAACGTTTGTTTTAAATATTTTAGCTTTGAATATGATAGTTACAGTATTCAATTGTGTGCTTAGTTAATTTCTCATTTATTATATAAATTTTATATAGCAAAGAAAGAAAGCATCCTCTATGGATGCTACAGTTTAATTAATCAACTCTAAATCAATACCTTTTTCGAGTAATACGTTTTTGTTTTTTTACTTTTTGTTATTGTGTGAGAAATTATTTTCCTTTTCGTACATTAGTTTAAATATAAATAATTTTTTTGTTACTTTAGTTATTCTCCTTTGGGTTGTCTTCTAGCAATTTTAGTAATTCAATGTTGATTTCGTGGCGTTTTTCCTCATCTTTTATATATGGTAAGAGTTCAAATATACATATGTTTGTCATTTTATCGTTAATGTATTCTGGTTTTTCATGTCCTCTTAAATAGATAAAGACTAACTTTTCGCAATGGTCTTTGTATTTGTTATGTGTGTTTGATGTAAAACATGTCCAATAGGATAATTTTGAATCTATCCATAATTTTTGATTAGGTGATGACTTAAATAAGTTGTGTAAGTTCATGTCCATTTTGGTTATTTTAAAGTCTGGTATAATCCAAACATCATCACTTATATGTGTTCTTTCTTGTGTTATATAGGTAACTGATAAACAATCAAAAACTTTTTCTATAATCTTTTCTAGTATTAGACCTTTGCTTCTTTCAAGTGGGTTGTCCATAATGATTGATGTATAATCTATACCAAATTCATTTAAAGCGTTATAGTATGAACCAAAATAATTCACACAAGATTTATATACTTCACTATGATTGTTAATTAAATACATAGGCGTTAAACTGATTCCTTCATTATGAAGGTCTAATAATTTATTTTTCACTTTTTCTTTAGACCATACTTTTCTTTTTGTAATATTGTAGTAGTCAATTCCAGCCTGTTTAACCGCTTCTTCATAAGAATTAAAATACCATTTACATGCGTGATGTAATTCATTGTATTTTTCGGAAACGTATTTGGAGGTTAAATCTTCACCTTTATCGTTTAGTGATTTAATTTCATTTAAAATTTTTTCTTTTGACCATGTTTTTGTTTTTCTAATATCATCATAGTTTAAATTTATTGATTCGATAGCAATTTTATAAGAACCAAAAACGCGTTGGCAACTTGCATGCAAATTTCTATATTTTTGTTGCATGTTTTGAGATGATATATCTTCACCCTTTTCGTATAGATTTCTTAACTCGTTTTGTATGTCTACGGGAGTGAGTTTTTTAACTTGTGATATATAGTTATAATTAATACCCAAATATTCAATTGTATTTTTATATGAACCGAAAATATTTACACATGCATGATACAAACTACTGTTTTTATTTATTATATTTGTAGAATTTAATTTTTCACCACTATCAATGAATTTTTTCATTTCTGTAATAACTTCTTCTTTAGTCCATTTTCTTTTTGTTCTTTTAATTCCTTCCCTTTTCACTACTGTTTTTATCCCTAATTGTTTTAATGTTTCTGTTAAGCCGTCCATGTTATTTCTAATGTGGCCATATTGTGTTTTGTAATTTTTAATTAGATAACGAGAAGTTATGTTTATTCCTTCTGAGTCTAATTTTTTTAATAGTGTATAAATTTCATTATCATTGTGTAATTTAGTTGATTTTTTCACATATCCAATTTCTTTTTTTACTTTTGTTAAACCTCCCATATATCTTGAAATGTAGTTCAAATAACTATGATATCCATTTTCTTGTAAGTATCTTTGAGTTATTTGTATATCTTTATCCATTAAATCTTTAAGGAATTTAATTGTTTCTTCATGTGTTAATTTTGTTCTAACTTCTGAATTTGTCATTATTTGTGCAGTCCCTTTACGATTTTTTATTGTGAACGTGATTTCGACGCTAATCTTTGTCCCTATTGACAAGAGATCAGTGATAGTTGAGTATCTTACATCTTCCAGGGCATTTAAGGGTAAGATGATTCTTTGTTATTGATTAATGATCCAAACGTGAGTGTAGTAATTGATTCTATTTTACATCTATTATATTAGAAAATTGCAGGTTTATCTTGTTATAAAAAGCATCTGTACATGTGATAGCGCTATGTTGCTGGTCGATACCAACAACATTCATATAGCTAGAGAGTAAATAACCATCTTCATAATATGTAATTAGTATTTCTTCTTCAGATAATAAGGAACATAATAATATGTTCTCGATCAGTTCTTTTTCTTCAGCGGTTAAGATCGGCCGAGTCACTTTGTTTTTCTCTTTAATGATTTCACGGATACCAGCAAATTGTTCAGGCATTGCTGCGAACGGTTAACTCTACTATAATAAAAAGCGAATAGTATGTTTAATATAAAAGTCTATTGTTCTTTTTTATCACATCATATAATGATTAACTATATGTTAGTAATTTAGTATGTTATGTTTAAAATGTAAGGAGTTTTTGTAGCTGGAGGATATCTTCTATAAGGTAGGTGTAAAAATAATTGTTAGATTTAGCATAAAATCTAGAGGAGGAATTCTATGCGTGTACAAGAGATCTTGCTTGAGAACAGTAAAAAATACATGTTAATTGATGAAAAAGGGATTCCGATTGTTCCGGTAGTAAAATATCTCAAATATTTGGATAGTACAGGTAAAAGTAGGAATACTCAAAAGACATATTGTTATGCCCTAAAACAATATTTTTTATATTTAAGAGAAACTGAAAAAAATTACAAAGAAATAAAATTAGAAGACTTGGCAGATTTTGTTGGCTGGTTACGTCATCCGTATACTAGTTTAAATGTAGCGTCTATTACTCCTGTGAAATCCAAAAAGACTGAAAAAACAGTAAACTTAACCATTACTACAGTTACAAATTTTTATGATTATTTATACCGTAACGAAGAAATATCTAAAGACATGAATGAAAAACTAATGCGTCAGATTTATACAGGAGGAAGAACACGATATAAGAGTTTTCTACATCATATTAATAAGAATAAGCCCTCTATTCGAAATGTATTAAAAGTAAAAGAGCCTCGTAAAAGAATTCAAATACTCACAAAAGAGCAAGTGCGACAAACTTTCACAGCTACTACAAATATACGGGATGCTTTTCTTATTCAACTTCTGTTTGAAACGGGATTACGTATTGGAGAGGCTCTTTCTCTATATTTGGAGGACTTTATATTTGACCATCAAAAAGGACATCGGATTCGCTTGAGGGACCGAGGAGAATTAGAGAATGGTGCAAAGCTCAAAACAGGAGAACGGGAGATATTTGTATCACAACACCTTATGGATTTGTATGATGATTATCTATATGAAATTATTGATGGACTGAATATTGAAACAAACTTTGTCTTTATTAAGCTACGTGGAAGAAATATGGGTAGACCTATGAATTATAGCGATGTAGAATCTCTCTTTAAACGCTTGCGAAAAAAAACAAAAATTGATATTCATCCTCACCTGTTACGACATACACATGCCACCATATACTACCAAGAGACAAAGGACATCAAGCAAGTACAAGAGAGATTAGGGCATGCTCAAATTCAAACAACAATGAATTTGTACCTCCATCCTTCGGACGAAGATATCCGTAAGGATTGGGAAAAAGCACAAGATGCATTTAAAATCGATGAGAAAAGCTGAAGGTGGTAAATATGAAGCGAAAACGACAAATAAATATAGGAGAAGTAAATTTTCATGAACGATTGAAATATGAGCTTTCTAATTATATAGAAAAAACAATCCAATCTGATGGGTCTGTTACCACTAACCGTGTGGAAAACCCCTATTTTTTAATGAATAACAATTGGAATATCAAATTCTTAGAAAGTATCCCTCAATTTCGGAAAATGGCGGATAATTACAAGGGGAAACGTCGAAATGTGCATTTTCGAATAAATAGTCCAACTGTTAATCTTGAAATAAAATATGTATGGTATCAAAAATTATTCAAAGAACAGTGGGCATTAAGTAGTGGTTTTAATCAAAAAGCTGCATTATTAAACAAATTATCCATTTTTCTTAACGAAAAGTACCCCCATCTTCCCTCTTTATTTGATTTGGATATGGAGAAGGCTGAACGAGAATGGTTGTTTTGGTTAGAACAACATGGAATTCCTACAACAAAGACATCAAAGACCACAATGTTCGACGGATATACACATAAATCCCCCGCAGCAACCTATTTTCGTATCATTCATTCCAACTTCTTGGTGTTAGCAGATCCGCGTGATGAATGGGAGAAAGATCGTTGGGATGTACGGATATTACATACCAAATATGGGATATCCTACAGCAAAAGTTTAACCGCGCATTTTCTTGATTTCACTAAAATAGAACCAATAAAAATAAAAGATAGTACAAAAAAATATATCAAGCAACGTTTAATGGGACGACAGGATCTTTCGTTTGCTACAGCAAGGGGCTATTCAAGAACTTTAACTAAATTTTTTTCTTTCATATTTTCATTAGAACCAACATGGAATGATTTGAAAGGTCTCAAACGATCTCACATGGAGCTATATATTCAATGGTTGCATGAAGACACCAAAAATAAAGGAATTGAAAATCCAGAAAGATATATATCAGAAGGTGTGAAACTTATAAGTAAGTTTTTAGGAGACATTCAAAAATACGAATATGATATTGCTCCAACTACAAACGTAAAATTATTAATTTTCCCAGGAGATAAACCTAAAGTGAAAAAAAAGCCCTATGGGCAAATTGATTACATTCCTGACTTTGTACTGGAACAATTATTCGTTCATCTTAACGAACTTCATAAAGACATCATACCGGTGGTATGGGTAGCGTTTAAAACGGGGCTTCGCATTTCAGATGTATTAGAACTCACAACAGATTGCCTTGTACAATTGAATGGTAAATATTCTATTGTAACTGATATTGAAAAAACGTTTGTACAAGGTCATCGAATTCCAATTGATGAGGAGCTCGCAAAAATTCTTTCGGTTTTAATTTCAAATTCCAAAGAAAATAGCACACAAGATAATAATCCAGAAAAATATATCTTTGTACGATATCAAGGAATAAGAAAAGGTAAGCCCTATACGCAAGGTTGGATTCGAAGACATTTGAATGAACTAGCAGAAAAGAAAAACATTGTAGATGAAAATGGTGATATCTTTCGTTTTAAGACCCATCAATTTCGTCATACATATGCTGTGAAATTATTGAATGGCGGGGCAGATATTTTAACAGTACAAGAATTACTAGCTCATGCATCTCCTGAAATGACTTTACGGTATGCTAAGCTATTGGATGAAACCAAACGAAAAGCATTCGAGTCTGTTATAAATCAAGGAGTTTTCAGCTTTGATTTGAATGGTGAGGTGCAAAAGATTAATGCGGGTGAAGATATTCCTGAGGATATCTTACAAGCACTCTGGCAAGAGCATAAATTAAATGCGATGGACAACCCTTATGGAACATGCCACGCACGATTGAAAGGAGATTGTCCACATATGGAAGCACCACCTTGTTTGACATGTAATAGTGGTAGCCCTTGCAAAGACTTAGCGATTGGATTTTCAGAGCTGGATATTGAAAAATATGAGTTGCACATTAAAACAACAACGAGGGCTGTAGAAATAGCTAAACAGCATAATCGTGAGGATATGGTTGAGAAACATGAAAGGAATTTAAACAGATATCAAGGTATCTTAAATAATATTAGAGAAGGTAATATCATTTTCGGCCGACAAAATCGTATAAAGAGAAAGTATGGTGTGAAATATGAATAATTATGATCGTAGAGAACAGTTAAAAGCAATTCACGCATCCAGAAAGGCAGGTACCGCTCAAAAAATTGATGAAGCTATTCAAAGGCTCGTGCGAGCCAATCAGAACATCAATTTTAATAGCGTAGCAAATGAGGCGGGTGTTGCTAAAGCAACACTCTATAACACTACTGAAATACGCGAACGGATTGAATCTTTACGCCAGAAACAAGCTCAAGTTTCTACTCCAAAGCAAATTAAACGGGAAACGGATGAGAACAATAAGGATGCCATTATTGCTTCATTAAAACGGAAAATTAAGAAATTGGATGGAGAAAATAAAGAAATACGCGAGCAGCTAAAATTTGCTTATGCAGATGTTTATAAAAAAATCTAATGGCACTCCGTTCCCTACATATTCAATAATCGTGCCATTTTGTTAATAAATAATTATTGGATTAATATTAAGCAGGGCGAACCGTACCACCATAAATAGTGGTAAAGCAAAGTAGAAATTTATCTAGCTTGTGAGATGCTAAAAAAATGAAAGAGATCGTTGATATTAGACGGCCTCTTTCATTGCTCTCATTAAGCTTGTATTTCACTCATTAAAGCATGGGTATTACCTTCTGTATCTTTAAAGAATGTCATCCATGTTTCTGTTTGTCCCATTTTCGCTACAATATGTGGTTCATCGATAAAAACAATTTCCTTGCTTAATAAGTCTTCATAAGTCTCTTTAATTTTTTCAACTTGAAAATAAATGACTGAACTAGATTGAGCAAATTCCTCTTTTTCTGGAAGGCTTAAAAAAAGACGCAACCCGTTACATTCAAAGAATGCTATGTTGTCAGTATTAAATAGAAGCGATAATCCTAGTTTTTCTTTATAAAAAGTAATTGCCTTATCTAAATCTTTAACTGGCACCCCAATTTGACCGACTTTCTGAATCATAGTAGTTTCCAATGAGAATTTCCCCTTTCGAATATTATTTCATTCTAATAATATACGGTTTAACTTAGTATTTCTTATCCAAAATCACCTTTTTTCGAAATTCAATAGGAGAAACCCCGACATGCTGTTTAAACATTTTGCTAAAAGATACAGGATTTTGTAATCCCAGTTCAAATGTTATATCAGTCATATTGAAATCTAGTTGCGTTAGAAGCTTTTTCGCTTTTAGAATTCTAAACTCTGATATATGCTGATGAGGCGTTTTCTCATATATTTGTGAGTATGTTCTTAATAAATGGTTTGGCGATAAACAAGCAATTTGAGCAATGTCATTCAATTTAATTGCTTTATCATAATAGGACCTTATATAATCATGTGCGATACTAATCCTTCTATATAATTCTTCTCGTGTAGAATTACGTAGTGCACTTAATGATTCGACTTCTCTCCATGTATTGAAATGTTCAATTAGTATAATTTGCATTAACTTGTGAAATTGTTCTTCATAACCAACTGGATCATTCTCGAGAATAGATAAGTTTTCTTTAAATTTCGTTATTTGAGACAGTAGAATTTTACTTGTATCATAAGTTTTTTCAAAGAATCCAATATAACTCTTATCCTTAAAAGGATCGCTAAGAAGTCTATTGTTCGTTTCTCTTAGTGAGCTTAAAATTTCCTCTGCAAATCCATCTTTAAAAAAGATACAAAAAGATTCTACTTCCTTATTTTCATCAATTGAAATTGTATAAGATCCTTCATTAAGAAGTAAATATCTGCTTTCTTCGACAGCAAAAAAACCTTTACTAGTCTTGTAATGCGCTTTTCCGTTAGAAAATGTTTTAATGGATAATTGGCCGTTCCCTTCCCAATAAAACTGGTTACTTTTTGCATGTAAAACAAAATTAGTAGAATCCATACAATTCATAATATCGTCTCCATAAACATATAATTATAACCTTCAGATAATTCAATTATACATAATAATGGAGGTTGGGTATAAAAATCTTTTCCTTCCCAATGAGTTTTGTTGAACTTTATCATGAATAATTTTTAAAAAAGTTATTCAACAATCGAGCGCGTTTGTTGAATAAGAAGTAAAATTGTTTTACATATTAGTCATATATAATACGTAAAATCCTTTGTTTTTTATGATTTTTTACAATTTAGGTCTTGATAACGAACGGAGACCATTTGACCATACCTCTTCCTTTTGGCATATTAGCGTTATTCACGATCTATGTCCCCCTATTAATGTGTTTCTATGTCTAGCTGTAGCGCTATGCGTGTAGGAAATCCCTCGTAAAATACTGTTCTTCCCAAATCTTGTGCGTATTTCATCCATTACTTTTGTTAACCTCACTTCTTGTTCTCTCTTTGGTACGTTATCGAAAAGAGAAATTTGTTCTTCTCCTTCTTGAAGTAAGTTTGTTAAGGATACGTTTATGCTGCGAATAGGTTCGCCAGTATATTGTTGATGCAAAAAGTATGTACAGATATTATAAATATCCATTGTTAGATTTGTTGGGCGGTTTAAAGTATGCGTTTTTCTAATGCCACCGGTATAACTTTTGCTATAACCGACAGAAAAATGAACGGTTTTAGCAAGCTTATTTTGTCTTCTAAGCCGATAACAAACTTCTTCTATATGTTCCAGTAGAATAATCGGAAATTCTTCTATTGTGTAGTCACGCATTAAAATTTGGCTTTTCCCAATAGAAGTTGTGGCAGGAACATATTTTTCTGAAATGCGACTAAAGTCGATTCCGTGGCTATGTAAGTGTAATTCTTCTCCAATCTTGCCGAAACTTTGTTTTAAGTATTTAAGGGGATAATTGGCTAAATCTCCAATAGAGTATATTCCCTTTCTATTTAACTTTTCTTCTGTTTTATATGATATGCCCCAAAATTTATTAAGGGGTCGTATGCTCCATAGTTTGGTAGGTATATCCTCGTACTGCCAAAAAGCAATTCCATCTTTGTTCTTCTTAGCTTCAATGTCTAGGGCAACCTTACTCATGAGTGGGTTAGGAGCAATTCCGATGGTGCATTCAATTCGTGTATGATCGTATATTTCACGCTTAAATTTCATTGCGAATTCATAAGGATTTTGGGCAAATAAATGAATACTGTCCGTAATATCCATGAAGAATTCATCAATGGAATATTGGTGGAAATCCTCAATAGGAACGTATTGCAAAGCTAATTTTGTTATGTAATTGGAGCATTTAATGTAAGTACTCATAATTGGATTTACAACAAGAATATCTTTTCTGCGAGGAATCTCGTATAATCTTGCCATCTTCTTTACACCTAATGCTTTTAATGGTGGGGTTGCAGCTAGAACGATTGAACCATTTCTATTCACATCACCTACTACAGCCAATTTTGTATGCATAGGATCTAATCCCATTTTGATGCAACTAACTGAAGCGTAAAAACTCCGTAGATCCACACATAAGATGATTCTATTCGGTAGGATTGAATAGTCATACACTGTGATTCCCCCCTCTTCATAAAAGAACG
>NZ_BOQD01000020.1 GCF_018332515.1 Bacillus hominis
GAGGTGAACCTTTTTATTATTTTTACTAAGCATATTAGATGTATTTCTTAATTGTTTCTGATAGATTAAATAAGGTGAAACTTTAATAAGTTTAACATTCTTAGTTCATAATAAATTGTACATAAAAAAGGGGACGATAAAATGAATAGAATAATTGGTTTAAAACAATTTGAAATAACGCGTGGGGCATTGCTTAAATTTATGGAAACGTTAGATGACAAAACTGCGGATACGCAGCCGGAGGGCTTTAACAATACAATCCGCTGGCATATTGGTCATGTGTTAACGGCAGCAGAAATTTTCATGTTTGGAAGAGAATTTAAACAATTGCCAACTGAATATCCAGGTATGTTTGGGTATGGATCAAGACCATCTAAATGGAAAACAGAAGGACCGTCATTAGAAGTGTTAACGGCCCAATTAAAAGAACAAGCAAAACGTATTAACGAAATTCCAGCAGAAGTATTTGGAAATAAACTTCCAGAGCCATTTTTAGGGTTGGAAACAGTTGGAGAGCTTTACGGTATGATGCTTTATCATGAAGCAGACCATATTGGACAAATGAAGGCGATGGAACGAATTATTAAAGCTCTTTAGTTAAAAAAACGAAATCCTGAATGGATTTCGTTTTTTTATTGAGCCGGCAAAGAAGAGTAGTAGTTACAGTGTTATCTTTTGGACTGCTTTAAATGTTTGAGTTGTGTAACAATCATAATACTAATGACGACAAGTAAAAACCAAGAGCTAATTTTGCTTAGATGAACGAGATTCCAGACTTCTCTCTGATTTGGATATTGCCATGCGCCGAAAAATGTTGCGATGTTTTCTGCAATCCAAATAAAGAATCCGATAAGGAAAAATGAGAGTACGAGCGGCATTTTATATGTGACTCCTTGTAATGAAAATTCCACAAATGTCCGAAAGAAAACAATGAATAAAAGTAAGGTTAATACCCATCTAAAGTCATATAGAAAATGGTGTGTGAAAAAGTTGAAGTAAATCATAGCACCTAACGGTATTGCCAAAATAGCATTTGGCCAATTAAACATTTGTAAATGTAATCTTCTCCATGCTTGGCATATGTAACTTGCGACGCTTGCGTACATAAAACCGCTGTAAAGTGGAACTCCAAAAATCTTCGAATACGCCTCTTCAGGATAACTCCATGAACCGAAATGTACTTTATATATTTCTAGTAAGAGCCCGATGAGATGGAAGACAGTAATTACTTTTAATTCGTCTTTTGTTTCAAGACCAGTTTTGTACATAATCCACTGCATAAGAAGACATACGATGAGTATGAAATCATAGCGATATAATCCTGGAATTGAAATGATTTTTGAAAGGGCTAGTGCTAAAAAAATGACGACTGGGAATAAGCAAGATAATGCTTGCTCGTAAGTGAAATGTAGTAGTTGTTTTATATAGAACATTGTGTCACCTTC
>NZ_BOQD01000021.1 GCF_018332515.1 Bacillus hominis
GAAATCTTTAAGTGAAAATGAACAACAAATGGCCCATCGTCTAGATTTAATTCAATTCCAACATGAAGAAATTCGTAAGGCGGATTTAAAAATGGATGAAGAATATGAATTGACCGAGGAACGATTAAAAATCTCCAATTTTGAAAAGATTTATAAAGCATTAGGAGATGCGTATCGTTCGTTAAGTGGGGACGGGCAGGGATTAGATCACGTAAGAAATGCAATGGGACAAATGGAGAGTATTACGCACTTAGATGAAGCGTATCAAGAAAATCATGATTCAATTGCAAATAGTTATTACTTATTAGAAGAAGTTGCATACCAGCTTAGAGAAAAGTTAGATATGATGGAATATGATCCGAAACGTCTAGATGAAATTGAAACACGTTTGAATGAAATCCGTATGTTAAAGAGAAAGTATGGAAATACTGTAGAAGAGATTTTAGCGTATGCTGATAAAATTGAACAAGAGATTTTTACGATTGAAAATAAAGACGTACATATTGAAACGACGAAAAAGAAATTAAAAGAATTAGAAGGCGTAATTTTGAAAGAAGCAACGTTGTTAAGTGATATGCGCCATGGGCTTGCGGATCATCTTACAAGTGCTATTCATCAAGAATTAAAAGAACTATATATGGAAAAAACGAAATTTGAAGTAAGAATTACGAAGAGGGAAGGAAATATAGAAGATCCGCTTGTAGAAGGAACACCGGTAAAACTTACGGCGGATGGCTACGATCATGTGGAATTTTATATTTCAACGAACCCAGGTGAACCGTTAAAGCAACTTTCAAAAGTCGCTTCTGGCGGAGAGTTATCTCGTATTATTTTAGCTTTAAAAAGTATTTTTTCTAAGCATCAAGGTGTTGCATCTGTTATTTTTGATGAGGTGGACACGGGTGTGAGTGGTCGGGTTGCACAGGCTATTGCAGAAAAAATTTATCGTGTATCAGTAAACTCGCAAGTACTTTGTATTACGCACTTACCTCAAGTAGCTTCAATGGCGGACTCGCATTTATTTATTAGAAAACAAGTGGCGAATGATCGGACGATTACATCGGTTGCTGTGTTAAGTACGGATGAAAAAGTAACAGAAATTGCTCGAATGATTTCTGGTGTTGAAATTACAGATTTAACGACAGAGCATGCGAAAGAGTTACTTACGCAAGCGCATCATTTCAAGCAGACAGCAGAAGCTATCCAGTAATGGATAGCTTTTTTTCTCAAATTATGATTTCTTAATTCTTCCGGTTATAAATAAAGCGCTGCAAGGAGAGATTAAAAAGTGAAGCCAAGAGGCTGAATGTGGGGTAGGAGCGAGGAGAGTGAACAAATTGAAATTAGAAAGATTTCGAAAAATAATAGGTCTTTGTCTCCTTGTTTCTCTAGTTTTTATTGGATGTTTTAAACCGCTTCGAACGTTTATTTCATCCCCGAAGCAACTTGTTGTTTTTGAAGGACAACAATCAGAAATAGCATCATTACCAGTTTTTAAGGCTTCATCTACAAATCGTAATGTATTTACGGTGAGTTCAAATGAACAAGAACAAGGGCTTATGGTAAATTCTCACCAAAACGGTGAAGCTGATATGGTGTTTCAACTTGCTGGTTTTCCAGTGAAAAAAGTAAATGTGAAAGTATTAAAAGATTTTAAAGTTATTCCAGGTGGACAATCGATTGGTGTAAAATTGAACACAAAAGGTGTACTTGTTGTAGGCCATCATTTAATTCAAACTGAAAAGGGTAAAGTATCTCCTGGTGAAACAGCTGGTGTACAGATTGGAGATATGATTACTGAAATCAATGGTAAAACAATTGAAAGAATGAGTGATGTAGCACCATTTATTCATAATAGTGGAGAAACAGGTGAACCGCTTAATCTTGTTTTATTAAGAGATGGAAAATATATTCGTGCTAAGCTAACACCACAAAAAGACAATGGTGAATCCTCTTACCGAATTGGACTGTATATTCGTGATTCAGCAGCTGGTATCGGAACGATGACATTTGTACATCCAAATTCTATGAAATACGGAGCGCTTGGTCATGTAATTTCCGATAATGATACAAAAAAGCCAATTCAAGTAGAAGATGGACAAATTATGCGTTCGACAGTAACGTCTATTGAAAGAGGAAGTCACGGGAATCCGGGAGAAAAATTAGCAAGATTTTCACCGGATCGTGAAGTGATTGGTGATATTACAATAAATAGCCCGTATGGTATTTTTGGGAAATTAAACACAAATATGACAAACGGCATAATGGATAAAGCAATGCCTATCGCATTATCCCATCAAGTAAAAGAAGGACCAGCGAAAATATTAACAGTTATTAATCAAGATAAAGTGGAAGCGTTTGATATTGAAGTTGTTAGTACGGTACCACAAAAGTTCCCAGCTACAAAAGGTATGGTTATAAAAGTGACAGATAAACGTTTACTAGCAAAAACGGGTGGTATTGTACAAGGGATGAGTGGAAGTCCGATTGTACAAAATGGGAAAGTAATTGGTGCGGTTACACATGTATTTGTAAATGATCCGACGTCAGGATATGGTGTTCATATCGAATGGATGTTACATGAGGCTGGAATTAATATTTATGATCAAGAGAAAAAAGCGAGCTAATACATATTAGCTCGCTTTTCTTTTGAAAAATTCGTTGAAATTTTGTAAAAGCCCCGCAAGAGCTGTTTTTTGTTGTAAGATATAAGAAAAGGGTTGAACGTTTCGCTGTAATTCTATGATGGAATGTGTTGCGAAAGGAAATAAATGAACGATAAACATATTTTTTTGTGATTTTATCGGAAAGTAAGAAACTTTAAAAGGAAATTTTCACACAATTGTCGAACAATTCATGTAGCCTAGAAGCTTACACATGTCGGAAGAATCGATTCGGTAAGGGAGGAAAAACTGTGGAGAAAATTAAAGTATGTCTTGTGGATGATAATAAAGAATTGGTATCTATGCTAGAGAGCTATGTTGCTGCTCAGGATGATATGGAAGTTATTGGAATTGCTTACAATGGTCAAGAGTGTTTAAACTTATTGAAAGAAAAGCAGCCTGATGTACTCGTTTTAGATATTATTATGCCACATTTAGATGGTCTAGCTGTGCTAGAGAAAATGCGACATATTGAACGGTTAAGACAACCTAGCGTTATTATGTTGACAGCATTCGGACAAGAAGATGTGACGAAAAAAGCGGTTGATTTAGGGGCATCATATTTCATATTAAAACCATTTGATATGGAGAATTTAACAAGTCATATTCGTCAAGTGAGTGGTAAGGAAAATGCTACTATTAAACGTCCATTACCATCTTTCCGATCAGCAACAACGATCGATGGAAAACCGAAAAACTTAGATGCGAGTATTACAAGTATCATTCATGAAATTGGTGTACCCGCTCATATTAAAGGTTACATGTACTTACGAGAAGCAATCTCTATGGTGTACAATGATATCGAATTACTAGGATCCATTACAAAAGTATTATATCCAGATATTGCAAAGAAATATAATACAACAGCAAGTCGTGTCGAGCGCGCAATCCGTCACGCAATTGAAGTGGCTTGGAGCCGTGGGAATATTGATTCTATTTCGTCCTTATTTGGTTATACTGTATCGATGTCAAAAGCAAAACCTACGAATTCCGAGTTCATCGCAATGGTTGCGGATAAGTTGAGACTTGAACATAAGGCTAGCTGAGAGTAGTACATTCAAAATAAATTTTTTTTATAAAAGGTCAATGAGTTTAAAGTACTCATTGATCTTTTATTTTGTTGTTCCATGCATTCGTAATTTTAGTGGGTAAGTTATCCATGATATAATAGATGATAATAAAAAGCCCTGCAAAACAGGACTATATTACTCTTCGTCTTTATTTTGTTTTTCTAATTCAACTAACTTTTGGATTAAAATATGCTGTGGCATATGCATAAGTTGTTCAAGTGGAACACCTAACGCTTTGGATAGGCGGACTGCAGTGTCTGGAGAAATTTGTAATGGTCTCATAGAAGTACCTCCTTTTTCGTATAGTATAGCATAAGATTGGGGGAGTGAGGATGACTCTTATATTTGCACATCGTGGTGCGGCGGGAACGTATCCGGAAAATACAATGATTTCATTTGAAGCAGCGGAGGCTTTCGGGGCAGACGGAATTGAACTCGATGTTCAATTAACGAAAGATGGAAAAGTTGTCGTCATTCATGATGAAACGGTGGATCGGACCACGAATGGAAAAGGTGCGGTTCGAAATTATTTATATGAGGATTTATGTAAGTTGGATGCAAGTTATAAATTCGGTGACAAAATAGGTTTTTGCAAAATACCTCTTCTGGAAGAGGTATTAGAATGGCTTGCAAAAACACAATTACTACTCAATATTGAGCTTAAAAATAATAAAATCCCATACAGAGGTTTAGAAGAAGAGGTTATAACACTTGTACGTAAGTTTAGTTTAGAGAATCGGACTATTTTTTCTTCCTTTAATCACTACAGTATGAAGAGGTGCCATATGATGGCTCCTGATATTCAAACAGCTATTTTGTATCGTGAAGGTTTGCATAGCCCGTGGGCATATGCAAAAAAGATGGGTGCTACTGCAGTGCATCCGAATTATCGTTATCTTCAAGATGCCATCGCTGAATTAACGATGGAAAGTGGTGTAGAGGTTCGTCCTTACACGATAAATGAAGAAACGCTTATGCGTAAATATTTTGATATGAACATATCAGCGATTATTACTGATTATCCTGAAACAGCAAGAACTTTATTACCGATAAAAAATGAGACCTAATATAATGGTCTCATTTTTTTATCGGTATGTGAAAACTTTGTTCTATCTTCTGAAGCGGGCTTGTACTTTATTTTTCTTCCGATCTCTGTGTAAGACGAAGCCACCGAAAATATAAAACCCGAGTGCAAAGCAAAGAGCGCCGATTAAAAATTGTAACCATAATATAGGGATTGGGGAGAATAAAATCCCAAATACAGTATCTCTCATTAGTTTAATACCAAGCACGGCTAATGAAATCGGGATGAGTGCTAATAATAGAGCGAGGTAACGTTGCATACATAAATCTCCTTTTCAGATTATTTTGTTTATTTAAATGATGTTATATGAAAAGGGGGTTTGTCAAGAGGTTGCTGAACGAGTAAGATAAGGATGTGAAAAATTTTGCAGAGATACTTCGAGAGGAAGTGTAATGTATGAAACAAAAGGTGTTAATTGTTGGAGCAGGTGAAGGTGGGAGTACACTGCTGAGTCTGTTACAAAATTCGAATATATTTCAAATTATAGGAGTTATTGATATTAATCCAATTGCGAAAGGATTACAAATCGCAAAGGAATATGGGATCCCGATTGGTGATAGTGTAACTCCGTTTCTTTCTATGCATATTGATGTAATGTTTGATATGACAGGTGATTATGATTTACATAAAGTTTTATTGGAGAAAAAACATAAAGATACCCTTCTTATACCAGGAGATATTGCAAAAATTGTTACGAGATTAGCACATGAGAAGGAAGGCTTAATAGGAAAATTAGAGGAACAAACGCAACAAGGGGAATTAATTTTAAATTCTACACATGACGGTATGATTGTAATCAATCGAGAGGGGCAAGTTAGTCTTTTTAATAAAAGTGCAGAGCGTATTATCGGATATAAAAAAGAAGATGCAATAGGGAAACATATTTTAGACGTGATTCCAACGAGTAAGTTGCTTCGCATCATACGTACGAAACAAATAGAAGTGAATTATGAACTGACGTTAGAGAATGAAAAGAAAATTATTACAACGCGTATTCCGATATTGAAAGAGGGAGGAGAGGTACAAGGAGCGTTTGCGATTTTTAAAGATATTACAGAAGTCGTAGATCTCGCGGAAGAAGTTACAGATTTAAAAGAGATTCAAACGTTACTTGAGGCGATTATTAACTCATCTGAGGAAGCGATTTCGGTTGTTGATGAGAAAGGAAGAGGGCTAGTTATAAACCCTGCTTATACAAAGCTAACTGGATTGACAGAAGAAGATATTCTTGGACAACCAGCTACAACAGATATTGTAGAAGGTGAAAGTATGCATATGAAAGTGCTTCGAACACGCCGTGCGGTACGCGGAATACATATGAAAATTGGTCAAAAAAAGCGGGATGTAATTGTAAACGTAGCGCCAGTTATTGTTGATGGAATATTGAAAGGAAGCGTCGGTGTAATTCGTGACGTATCAGAAATTCAAAAGTTAACAAATGAATTGAATAGAGCGAGGCAAATTATTCGGACATTAGAAGCGAAATATTCATTTGATGATATTATAGGGAATTCAGATGAAACAACGGCAGCCATTGAACAGGCGAAACTTGGAGCGAATACACCAGCAACAGTATTACTGCGCGGAGAATCTGGAACGGGTAAAGAACTATTCGCGCATGCAATCCATAATGGAAGTAATCGAAAGTACAATAAGTTCGTCCGTGTGAACTGTGCGGCTATTTCGGAGACGTTGTTAGAAAGTGAATTATTCGGTTATGAAGAAGGTGCATTTTCTGGAGCGAAAAGAGGCGGAAAACGAGGGTTCTTTGAGGAAGCGAATAATGGCAGTATCTTTTTAGATGAAATAGGAGAGCTATCTGCCAATACACAGGCGAAGCTCCTTCGCGTGTTGCAAGAAAAAGAAATTGTAAAAGTTGGTGGAACGAAAGCGATACCTATTAATGTCCGGGTGATTGCAGCAACGCACGTGAATTTAGAAAAGGCTATTTTAGAAGGAGAGTTTAGGGAGGATTTATATTATCGATTAAATAAAATTCCGATTCAAATCCCGTCTCTTCGTCAGCGCAAAGGAGATATACCGGCAATTGCAGAAAGATTGATTCAAAAAATTAATCAAGATTATGGCCGGAATGTAGAGGGACTCACGGATGCAGCCATTTCATATTTGCAATCATATGAATGGCCAGGAAATGTTAGGGAACTTGAAAATATTTTAGGGCGAGCTATTATCTTTATGAATTATAACGAGATATATATTGAGGTGCATCATTTACCACCTTTACATAAAGAAGAACAAGTAGAGATGAAACAAAATAATTTATTACCTGAAATAGAAGAGAAGGCCCTTGAACACCTAGTGACAGAGTTTGAGGGGAATATTATCCGTGAATATTTAGAGAAATTTGATGGGAACAAAACGAAGACTGCGAAAGCGTTAGGAATTTCAGTTCGAAACTTATATTACAAGCTAGAAAAGTACGACTGTGCAAAAAATAGCATGCAATAAATTGCGTACCATGCAATTTATTGCATGGTCTACAAAAAGTGACAAAACAAGACAGAATATTTCGTCGTTTTCCAAAGTATTGATTTTACTGCATTTTGAATGCGTTTTCATTATTGGTAAGACCACTTTTAAAAGTTGGCACGGTATTTGCTTAATGAATAGACGAGGGACGACGGAAAGGGTTGATTACAAAATATGAAGTTAGAACACTTAATTGATCAAGCAGCAGGACAGCCTAAAAAAACTGTGGCTGTAGCAGTAGCTGAAGATCATGAAGTAATTGAAGCTGTAGCGAAAGCAATCCAATTACAGCTAGCTCAATTTCGTCTATATGGAAATCAAGAGAAAATAATAGGGATGCTACAAGAGCATGGGTTACAAACTTCAGAACATATTGAAGTGATTGCAGCAGCGTCAAGTGCTGAGGCTGCAGAACTTTCTGTTAAAGCTGTAAGAAATGGCGAAGCAGATGTGCTAATGAAGGGGAACATCCCAACAGCAAATATTTTGAAAGCTGTATTAAATAAAGAGTGGGGACTTCGTAAGGGTAGCGTACTTTCACACGTTGCAACGTTTGAAGTTCCAAATTACGATCGTCTTATTTTTGTTACAGATGCAGCGATGAACATTGCACCTGATGTAACACAAAAAGCTGCTATTATACAAAATACTGTAGAAGTTGCCCAGGCAATAGGAATTGATTTGCCGAAGGTAGCGCCAATTGCAGCGGTAGAGGTTGTTAATCCTGCGATGCAAGCGACAATTGATGCAGCGATGTTAACTCAAATGAATCGCCGCGGACAAATTAAAAATTGTGTCGTTGATGGACCACTTGCTTTAGATAATGCAGTATCACAAATTGCAGCAGAACATAAAGGCATAGTAAGTGATGTAGCAGGTAAGGCAGACATTTTACTCGTCCCAACGATTGAAGCTGGAAATGTGCTATATAAATCACTCGTCTATTTTGCAAATGCAAAGGTAGGAGCGATGATTGCTGGCGCTAAAGCACCGATTGTTTTAACATCACGTGCTGATTCAGCAGAAACAAAAGTATATTCATTAGCATTGGCAGTTGCGACTGCTTCAAAATAAACCAAATAGGGTAAAACAATTAGGGGGAAACGACAATGACATTAGAAATCTTCGAATACTTAGAGAAATATGATTATGAGCAAGTGGTATTTTGCCAAGATAAAGAATCTGGTTTAAAAGCAATCATTGCAATCCATGATACAACACTTGGACCAGCTCTTGGTGGAACAAGAATGTGGACATATGATTCTGAAGAAGCGGCGATTGAAGATGCATTGCGTCTTGCAAAAGGGATGACATACAAAAATGCAGCAGCTGGTTTAAACTTAGGTGGTGCAAAAACAGTAATTATCGGTGATCCACGTAAAGATAAAAGCGAAGCGATGTTCCGTGCACTAGGACGCTATATTCAAGGACTAAACGGACGTTACATTACAGCTGAAGATGTTGGTACAACAGTAGATGATATGGATATTATCCATGAAGAAACTGATTTTGTAACAGGGATTTCACCATCATTCGGTTCTTCTGGTAACCCATCTCCAGTAACTGCATACGGTGTTTACCGTGGTATGAAAGCAGCTGCAAAAGAAGCATTTGGTACAGATAACCTAGAAGGAAGAGTAATTTCTGTTCAAGGTGTTGGTAACGTAGCATATCACCTATGCAAACATTTACACGCTGAAGGAGCAAAATTAATCGTTACAGATATTAATAAAGAAGCTGTACAACGTGCAGTAGAAGAATTCGGTGCAACAGCAGTTGAGCCAAATGAAATTTACGGTGTTGAATGTGATATTTACGCACCGTGTGCATTAGGCGCAACAGTTAATGATGAAACTATTCCACAACTTAAAGCAAAAGTAATCGCAGGTTCTGCAAATAACCAATTAAAAGAAGATCGTCACGGCGACATCATTCATGAAATGGGTATTGTATACGCACCAGACTATGTTATTAATGCAGGTGGCGTAATTAACGTAGCAGACGAATTATATGGATACAATAGAGAACGTGCATTAAAACGTGTTGAGTCTATTTATGACACAATTGCAAAAGTAATCGAAATTTCAAAACGCGATGGCATAGCAACTTATGTAGCAGCAGATCGTCTAGCTGAAGAGCGCATTGCAAGCTTGAAAAACACTCGTAGCACATACTTACGCAACGGTCACGACATTATTAGCCGTCGCTAATCATTCATATAAAACTTTTACGAAAGGTGTGGTTACCTCTTATGAGGTTTCCACTTCCTTTTAAATTTATTAGTGGAGGTAGCAACATTGTCCTTAAATCGAATTCTTGTTATTAATCCGGGTAGTACATCCACAAAAATTGGTGTTTTTGATAATGAAAGACCCGTTTTAGAAGAAACAATTCGTCATGATGAAGAACAGATTGGAAAATATAAGCGAATTATCGATCAATATGAGTTTCGAAAAGAAACAATTTTAGAAGTTCTACATTCTCACGGTATTAACATTTCAAAATTGAATGCTGTTTGTGGGCGTGGCGGATTACTTCGTCCAATCGAAGGTGGCACGTACACAGTAAACGATGCAATGTTAGAAGATTTAAAAAACGGATTTAGCGGTCATCACGCTTCAAATCTCGGAGGCATTCTAGCTTATGAAATCGCTTCTGGATTAAATATTCCTGCATTCATTGTGGATCCTGTCGTTGTAGATGAAATGGAACCGATTGCTCGTATTAGTGGTATTGCTGGTATGGAACGTAAAAGTATTTTCCATGCATTAAATCAAAAAGCGGTTGCTCGTAAAGTATCTGAAGAATTAAACCACAAATACGAGGATTTAAATTTATTAGTTACACATATGGGCGGCGGTATTACAGTTGGTGCTCATAAAAAAGGAAAAGTTATTGATGTTAATAATGGCTTAAACGGAGAAGGACCATTTAGTCCAGAACGTGCTGGTACAGTACCAGTAGGACAATTAGTTGAAATGTGTTTCTCTGGTGAGTATTACCGAGACGAAATGGTTAAAAAACTTGTCGGACAAGGTGGACTTGTAAGTCTTATCGGCACAAATGATGCAATTAAAGTAGAACAAATGGTTGAAAAAGGTGATCCTGAAGCAACTCTTATTTATAAAGCAATGGCATATCAAGTTGCAAAAGAGATTGGCGGAGCTAGTGCTGTACTTCACGGGAAAATCGACGCAATCGTTTTAACTGGTGGACTTGCGTACAGTAAAATTCTTGTCGATGAAATAAAAGAACGTGTTGACTGGATTGCAGATGTTATCGTACATCCAGGAGAAGATGAATTACAAGCGTTAGCAGAAGGAGCACTTCGTGTATTACGTGAAGAAGAAGCGCCGAAAGAGTATGTTGTAAGAGAAAAACAAACAGTAGCTAGGGGTTGAGATAATGGCAAGAGAATATGATTTAGTCATCGTTGGTGGCGGTACTGGTGGATATGTTGCTGCTATTCGCGCATCACAACTAGGATTAAAAACAGCACTTGTTGAAAAAGAAAATCTTGGTGGTACTTGTTTGCACAAAGGATGTATTCCTAGTAAAGCTCTTTTACGTAGTGCAGAAGTATACGCAACTGCTAAAAAAAGCGAAGAGTTCGGAGTTATTGCAAGTAATGTAGAACTAAACTTTGCAAAAGTACAAGAGCGTAAAGAGAAGATTGTAACGCAGCTCCATAAAGGCGTTCAACATTTAATGAAACAAGGTAAAATTGATGTGTTTGAAGGTATTGGCCGTATTCTTGGTCCATCTATTTTCTCTCCGATGCCAGGGACAATTTCAGTTGAACTTGCAAGTGGAGAAGAGAATGAAATGTTAATTCCAAAAAATGTACTTGTTGCAACAGGTTCTCGCCCAAATTCATTACCAGGTTTAGAATTAGATGGAGAGTACGTAATGTCTTCAGATCATGCTCTAAAAATGGAAACGCTTCCTAGCTCAATCATTATCGTTGGTGGCGGTGTAATCGGTATTGAGTGGGCATCTATGCTTGCTGACTTCGGTGTAGAAGTTACAGTATTAGAGTATGCGAAAAACATATTACCACTAGAGGATAATGACGTTTCAAAAGAAATGCAGCGTCTATTTAAGAAAAAAGGTATTAAAGTGGTAACTGGTGCAAAAGTATTACCAGAAACATTGGTAAAAGATAATGGAGTAACAATTCAAGCTGAACATAACGGTGAGAATAAAGAATTTAAAGCAGAAAAAATGCTTGTATCTGTAGGAAGACAAGCCAATACGCAAAATATTGGTTTAGAGAATACTGATATCGTTGTGGAAAAAGGATACATTCAAACAAATGAGTTTTATCAAACGAAAGAATCTCATATTTACGCAATTGGAGATGTAATCGGTGGCCTGCAACTTGCTCACGTTGCTTCTCATGAAGGAATTGTTGCAGTAGAACATATTGCAGGGAAAGAAGTTACACCAATTGATTACTCTATGGTATCAAAATGCGTATATAGCAGTCCAGAAGTTGCTTCTGTCGGTTTAACAGAACAAGAAGCGAAAGAAAAAGGCTATAAGTTAAAAGTAGGTAAGTTCTCATTCCGCGCAATCGGAAAAGCACTTGTATACGGAGAATCAGATGGATTTGTAAAACTTGTAGTTGATGAAGACACAAATGACATTCTTGGTGTTCATATGATTGGACCACATGTAACAGATATGATTTCTGAAGCTGGTCTTGCAAGAGTACTTGATGCAACACCTTGGGAAGTAGCACATACAATTCATCCGCATCCATCATTATCTGAGGCGATTGGTGAAGCAGCACTAGCTGTAGATGGAAAAGCGTTACACGCATAAAAATGTGGATTTAGGAGGTTATGAAAAATGGCAGAAGTAAAAGAAAAGCGCCATGAAGAGCTTGGCTTAAGTGATGAGCAAGTATTAGAAATGTTCCGTACGATGTTACTTGCACGTAAAATTGACGAACGTATGTGGTTATTAAACCGTGCAGGTAAAATTCCATTCGTAATTTCTTGTCAAGGACAAGAGGCTGCGCAAGTTGGAGCGGCGTTCGCTCTTGATAGAGAGAAAGATTATGCATTACCATATTACCGTGATATGGGTGTTGTACTAGCGTTTGGTATGACAGCTAAAGAGCTTATGTTGTCTGCTTTCGCGAAAGCGGGAGATCCAAACTCTGGCGGTCGTCAAATGCCTGGTCACTTCGGTCAAAAGAAAAATCGTATTGTGACAGGATCATCTCCAGTAACAACACAAGTACCACATGCAGTTGGTATTGCTTTAGCTGGAAAAATGGAGAAGAAAGATTTAGTAACGTTTGTTACATTTGGAGAAGGTTCTTCAAACCAAGGTGACTTCCATGAAGGTGCAAACTTTGCTGGTGTACACAAACTACCTGTTATTTTCATGTGTGAAAATAACAAATATGCAATCTCTATTCCAGTTGAAAAACAATTAGCATGTAAAAACGTATCAGATCGTGCAATTGGTTACGGTATGCCTGGATATACAATAGACGGAAACGATCCGCTTGCAGTATACAAAGCTGTAAAAGAAGCAGCAGACCGCGGCCGTCGTGGTGAAGGCCCGACTTTAATTGAAACAGTATCATATCGTTTAACAGCACATTCTAGTGACGACGATGATCGTGTTTATCGTGATAAAGAAGAAGTAGAAGAAGCGAAGAAAAAAGATTCAATTATAACATTTGCAGCTTATTTAAAAGAAGCTGGCGTGTTAACTGAGGAATTTGAAAAACAAATGTTAGACGAAATTATGCATATCGTAAATGAAGCAACAGAATATGCAGAAAATGCTCCGTATGCAGCACCTGAAGATGCATTGAAGCACGTATACGCAGAATAAGGGGGAACGTTTCATGGCTGTAATGTCTTATATTGATGCTATTACATTAGCAATGCGCGAAGAAATGGAACGCGATGAGAAAGTATTCGTTTTAGGAGAAGATGTTGGTAAAAAAGGTGGCGTGTTTAAAGCGACACACGGTTTATATGATCAATTTGGTGAAGACCGTGCGCTTGATGCACCGCTTGCAGAATCTGCAATTGCTGGGGTAGCAATTGGTGCGGCAATGTATGGTATGCGCCCAATCGCTGAAATGCAGTTTGCTGATTTCATTATGCCAGCAGTAAACCAAATTGTTTCTGAGGCAGCAAAAATTCGTTATCGTTCTAACAATGATTGGACTTGTCCAGTTACAATTCGTGCGCCATTTGGTGGCGGTGTTCACGGTGCATTGTATCATTCACAATCTGTAGAAGCGATGTTTGCAAACCAACCAGGTTTAAAAATTGTTATCCCTTCTACACCATATGATGCAAAAGGCTTATTAAAAGCTGCAATTCGTGATGAAGATCCAGTATTATTCTTCGAACATAAACGTGCATATCGCTTAATTAAAGGTGAAGTGCCAGAAGATGACTATGTATTACCAATCGGAAAAGCAGACGTAAAACGTGAAGGTGATGATATTACTGTTATCACGTACGGATTATGTGTTCACTTTGCTCTTCAAGCAGCTGAGAAGTTAGCGCAAGATGGCATCTCTGCACACATTCTTGATTTACGTACTGTGTATCCATTAGATAAAGAAGCGATCATTGAAGCTGCTTCAAAAACTGGTAAAGTTCTTCTTGTAACAGAAGACAATAAAGAAGGAAGTATTATGAGTGAAGTGGCAGCTATTATCGCTGAAAATTGCCTGTTTGATTTAGATGCACCAATTGCACGTCTTGCAGGTCCAGACGTTCCGGCAATGCCATATGCACCAACAATGGAAAAATTCTTTATGGTAAATCCAGATAAAGTTGAAAAAGCAATGCGTGAACTTGCGGAATTTTAATCGGGGGGACTATACATGGCTGTAGAAAATATCACAATGCCTCAGCTCGGGGAGAGCGTTACAGAGGGAACAATTAGTAAATGGCTCGTTAATGTTGGCGATCACGTAAATAAGTATGATCCGCTTGCAGAAGTAATGACGGATAAAGTAAATGCAGAAGTACCATCTTCTTTCACTGGTATTGTGAAAGAGCTAATCGCTGGTGAAGGTGATACGTTAGCTGTAGGTGAAGTTGTTTGTGTTATTCAAGTAGAAGGCGCAGATGAAGTAGCAGCAACGGCTGTAGAAGAAAAAACGAAAGAAGAATCAAAAACAGCAGTAGCTACTGCTGAAAAAGCTCCAAAAGCAAAACAACCAACTGATGGAAAACCACGTTTTTCACCAGCTGTGTTAAAACTTGCGGGCGAGCATAACGTTGATTTAGATTTAGTAGAAGGTACAGGATCAAATGGTCGTATTACTCGTAAAGATATTTTAAAGCTGGTTGAATCTGGAAATATTCCGCAAGCAGGTGCGAAAAAAGAGGAAGCGGTAGCAGCAGTAGTAGAAGCGCGTCCAGAAGCACCAAAAGCAGCACCAGTAGCGCAAAAAGTAGAAGCTGCAAAACCAGTTTCTGTACCAACAATGCCTGGCGATATCGAAATTCCAGTAACAGGTGTGCGTAAAGCAATTGCAGCGAACATGTTACGTAGTAAACATGAGGCGCCACACGCTTGGATGATGATTGAAGTAGATGTGACAAACCTTGTGTCATACCGTAACTCAATTAAAGGCGATTTTAAAAAGCGTGAAGGCTTTAACTTAACATTCTTTGCTTTCTTCGTAAAAGCAGTAGCACAAGCGTTAAAAGAGTATCCTCAAATTAACTCAATGTGGGCTGGCGATAAAATCGTTCAGAAGAAAGATATTAATCTTTCTATCGCTGTTGCAACAGAGGATGAACTATTTGTACCAGTAATTAAGCAAGCGGACGAAAAAACAATTAAAGGTATCGCTCGCGAAATTACAGAACTTGCAGGAAAAGTACGCACGAAATCGTTAAAAGCGGACGAAATGCAAGGCGGAACATTTACAATTAATAACACAGGATCATTTGGTTCTGTTCAATCTATGGGCATTATTAATTACCCACAAGCGGCTATTTTACAAGTTGAATCAATTGTAAAACGCCCAGTAATTATGGATAATGGTATGTTCGGTGCTCGTGACATGGTTAACTTATGTCTATCACTTGATCACCGTGTACTTGATGGTTTAATTTGTGGTAAGTTCTTAGGACGTGTAAAAGAAATTTTAGAAAATACGTCAGAAAATAATACATCTGTATATTAATAAAAAGCTCGCTTAGGCGAGCTTTTTATCATCTTATTTCTTCTGCTACTCCTACTATATGTACAACACTTTTCCCAGTAATCTTACAATGGACGATTATGTATTAGGAATTTACGAAAATACATTGCTGATATATGGTATATGGATATAAAATAAAAAAAGAATAATTTTTTTGGCAAATCTTACTGACGAAACTGTAGTATAATATATTGTATTGTATGAAAAAGAGAGTTATTCTATATAAGTGTTTTATAGATAATGTGTAATCAGTCGTCAAAACATGAAGAGTATTGACTCCTGGTTTTTTATTTTGCCGTAACAATGTTTCAGGAGGATGTCATGAAAAGAAGTACCGAGTTTCTAAAAAGTTTAGATGTAAAATTAATTTTAATTTTGTTTGCATTTTGTGTTATAAGTATAACTGCTATATACAGCAGTCAACAAACCGGACAGTATGGAGATGCAAACTTTGCTATGAAGCAGGGTTTGAACTACATAATTGGAGCTGTCTTGTTATTGCTTGTTGCCAGCATTGACTTAGATCAATTACAAAAATTGTCTTGGCCACTTTATATTGTTGGATTTGGCTCACTTATTCTGTTGAAAATACTACCGGTTTCCAGTTTCACACCTGAAAAATTAGGTGCAAAAAGATGGTTCGTTTTCCCAGTATTTGGACAAATCCAGCCGTCGGAGTTTTTCAAAATTTCATTGCTGCTTGTGATAGCAAGTATAGCAGTGAAACATAATGCACAGTATATGGCGAGGACATTCCAAACAGATTTAAAACTAGTAGGTAAAATTATGCTAGTATCCCTTCCTCCTATGGCCGTTGTATATAGTCAGCCAGATACAGGTATGGTGTTCTTATATGCCGCTGCCATTGCATGTATTTTATTTATGTCAGGTATTCAGAAGAAATTGATAGCATTATGTACAGTTATTCCGGTGACCATATTATCTGCGTTAATATTTATTTACTTAAGGTATGAGGATTTCTTCTTTAATAATTTAGTTACTTTACTAAAGCCCCACCAACAATCACGTATATTAGGTTGGTTAGATCCGTTTGAACATACAGATCAAGGGTATCAAACACAGCAATCGATTTTAGCTGTAGGTAGTGGAGGTATGGAAGGGAAAGGGTTTGGCGAAGGAAACGTCTATATCCCAGAGAAACATACTGACTTTATTTTCGCTACAATTGCCGAAGAAGGTGGATTTATAGTAGCCGCGTTAGTTGTATTCTTGTTCCTATTACTACTATATCGAACAATTATTATCGGTTATTCTGCTGATAATTTATTCGGTACATTATTATGTGCTGGATCTATCGGTATATTAACGGTTCAAATATTCCAAAATATCGGTATGATCGTTGGGTTAATGCCTGTAAAAGGTATTGCGTTACCTTTCTTATCATATGGGGGAAGTTCCTTATTCTCGAATATGATTATGATGGGGCTCATATTATCGGTACGGAAAACATATAAAAAATATATGTTTTCGGTTAAGTAAAAAAGCTGGTTCGTGTAAAAACGAACCAGCTTTTTTACATATATGCTCTTAAACGTTGCAAACTAAAACAGACTTGTAGGTTGGAATGTTTAAGGAGTGCAATGTGATGTATATGCGTATTTTTGAAGGAGCACGGCACCTTTCTAATAGCGAATGGGTTGTTCGAGCTATTATAGCGTACATATTTTTAATATTAGTCGCGAAAGCGATGGGACAAAGGTCCATCGCACAACTTCGATTTTTAGATGTTGTATTAGTGTTATTGCTTGGTGGGAATATTTCTAACGCGCTATCTGATGAAAAAGTTGGATTACTCGGTTCGATGATTACAACGTTTATACTCGTTGTACTTCATATAATAAGCTCTGTTTTAATGTTGAAATGGGATAGATGGAGACGCTTTTTAGAGCCTGCGCCTATTATTCTTATACACAATGGTTCCATTGATTTTAGTAATTTGAAAAAGGCGAGGATTACGGCAGAATATTTATTTTCAGAACTTCGCGTGCAAAATGTGAGTGATATTTCTACAATTAAATTGGCTCTATGGGAAGCGAGTGGCGTCGTTTCTATATTTCAGTATCCAGAATATGAAGCAGTTTCTCGCCTTGACCTTAAAGTGGCAGGGAAAAAATCTCCAGTTGCTTTTATTTTAGTGAAGGATGGAAAAATCCAGCAGGACGTTCTCGCTTTAATAGGAAAAACAGAAGAGTGGGCGAAAGAATTTTTAGAGAAGAGTGCGGAAATCGAATCCATTATGCTAGCTACAGTAGATGAAGCACATAAAATAAATATTTTGTTAAAAAAATGAAAAATATACGCATTTTGTCGTTTCATACATATGATAAAATAGTGTGGACAACGAAAAAGGAGGGATACGATGGGATATGTAGAAGAATTACGAAAAATAGTTGGTCATCGCCCTTTAATTTTAGTTGGTGCTGTTGTACTCGTTATAAATGAAAATGGAGATGTATTATTACAGCAAAGAACAGAACCGTACGGAAAATGGGGGCTGCCTGGTGGGCTAATGGAGCTTGGTGAATCACCAGAAGAAACAGCTTACCGTGAAGTATATGAAGAGACAGGAATAGAAGTAAAGAATTTGCGATTAATCAATGTATTTTCTGGAGCGAACTATTTTACAAAATTAGCAAACGGTGATGAATTTCAATCCGTAACGACAGCCTATTATACCGATGAATATGAAGGGGATTTTGTTATGAATAAAGAAGAAGCGGTTCAGCTTAAATTTTTCCCAGTAACAGAACTACCCGGCTATATTGTAGGATCGCATAAAAAAATGATTGTTGAATATATGAAAATTATGGAAAAGTAAGATACAATAGTAGAAGAAATACAAAAACACAGTTCTGGTTGGTAGTCCAGACGCATGATCTCATGTCAGTAACCTTCCCCCTCCGGGATGTCCAGTATTTCTAATATTTTTTAGGAGGGGCTGTCGATGGAGTTGACAGTATATCATGATGGTCAATTTTTTGTAGGAATTATTACATGTAAAGAAAAAGGTAAATTGTATGGTGCGAGGTATATTTTTGGAACGGAACCGTCAGACGAAGAAGTGCTTATATTTGTAAATGGTCCACTGTTAGCATATTTTCAGCACTTTGCAAGATGTGGTGTGGAAGTTAAAGAAAAACAGCGTCCAAAAAGTATAAAGCGTATCATACGACAAGCAGCAAAAGAAGTAACTGTAAAACGTTTTACAAAAGCGCAAGAGGCAATTAGTTTATCTTACGAGTTGCATAAACAAGAAAAGCGAGTGCAATCTAAAGAGAAACGAGAAGCTGAAAAGCAAAGAAGACGTTTAATAAAAGTACAAAAGGCAAAGCAAAAACATCGAGGTCATTAAAAAAGGTGTTAGAGCGGGAGCTCTAACACCTTTTCTACGCTCAAATACAAGTAAACTTACTTGTATTCTCTAAACATTAACTGGTAAGATACAAATAGGTAGAATTAGAGGAGGGAAAAGATTGATTAATTTTAACTTTTTTATGAATGATGTTGTCCGTCAAGCACGTGAAGAGATTGTCTCTGCGGGATATACAGAATTGACGACACCAGAAGCAGTTGAAGAAGCATTTAAAAGAAATGGTACAACACTTGTAATGGTAAACTCTGTATGTGGTTGTGCAGGTGGCATTGCTCGCCCTGCTGCTGCACATTCCGTACATTATGATAAACGTCCTAACCACCTTGTAACGGTATTTGCGGGTCAAGATAAAGAAGCAACAGCACTAGCTCGTGAATATTTTGAAGGATATCCACCTTCATCTCCATCATTTGCATTATTAAAAGATGGAAAAATTGTAACGATGGTAGAACGTCATGAAATTGAAGGTCATGAACCAATGCAAGTCATTGCGAAATTACAATCTTATTTCGAAGATAATTGCGAAGAACTATAATAAATAAAAAAGGCGGTACGTCCACGATCAAGTGGTGTACCGCCTTTTTTATTTA
>NZ_BOQD01000022.1 GCF_018332515.1 Bacillus hominis
CCTATCCTCGCTGCATTAATATTCATAGCAGGATAAACGAAATAATAGATAATGTCATATAGAAAGAATATAATATAGAATAATAATATAAATACTTTTAAAGCTTCTCTTTCTTCATAAATCAAGCTCTTGTATTTGTTCATATAAAAACTCCTCTTGATCAATCCCAAAAAAACATTTCAAATGTTATTTAAATTATAAATATGAAATTGCTTTCAGGGCAATATGTAACCTTCTAATACTATAAAAGGAAGGAGATACAGCTCCTTCCTTTTCAGTCACATTTTATAGCCACCTTACCCTATCATGTAGCAATCCATCTGTAAAATTATTATGCCCTATTACAAAATCCTTCATATATAAATTTAAATATTCCCCATACTTGCTTTCAGTATTTAATAATAATTCTTCTACATAATAAGCACCTTGTCCAAAGGTATCTAAAAGTAAACTACACAAGCCCGCATAAATCCCACATCCTACTTGGAAGTAAGTTGCATTTGTTTTATACTTTTGAAAAACTTGACTACTATTCATTACATTATACATGTATGTCTCGCTATTTTCATATACGAGTAACACACCAACTAAGTCCTCTCCCGTAATCTCTTCTTCTGCGGGATTAAATACTTTACGATTCCAATTCCATAAATCTTCTACTTTATCTAAGTTTTGTCTAATTAAATTTGTTGTATATTCATTAATCCGATAAAGAAAACCAACTTCCATATTAAAAGTTTTTCCTAAAATTAAGACTTCCTCATGCGGCATTAAACAACCATAAAATTCTTTTTCTCCTAACTTCACTTTATACTCTGAAGCATATACATCCTCATAAAAGTAAAGTGAACGATGATGACTCATATACATAGGATAACTCCATATCGCTTCATCAAGAAAACGCTCAACTGCCCATGATGCATAAAGTGTATGAGGTTTTATAAGCTCTTTATCATTCAAAAATGAATTATCATGTTCTACAATATAACATGCTCTTGGTTTTTCATTTGGACGTTCTTTCATAAGCTCAACAACCATCCATTGAACAACACCTGGATTCATACCTGAGCCTATAATTGCTCTTGTATTTGTAAATTTTTCTTTCTCCTTCTCAAACCTCATATACCTTTCCGTAAGCTGAAAACCTAGTAAACTATCATCTTGATCTACTGCCTCATTTTCCAAGGCTGAATTAATGTAATAAATTCCAAGTTCATTACAACAACTCAGTACCCTAATTGTATCTGCTCCTGAAACGTCAATAACAACCTTCGTTCTTTTTTCTTTTAAATGCTGTTTAAAGTTGACTACATCCTGAAGGTTTATTTCATATAAAAAAAACTGATCTTTCAAATTTGGAAACAAATCATCATAATAACTTTTATCTTTTTGTTTTATATCCATCAAATGGAAATTTACATTTTTTATCGCTTCATAAATTGGATCTTTTTCATTCACTATCGCTTGATTCAAAATTGCTAACACTGCTTTCGCTGCCCCACCAGCACTGCCAAGTAATGCAATAGAAAACGCATTTGGAAACTGCTCCACAAACAAAACCCCTTTAATAGATTAGTTGAGCAGTACTTCCTCAAAAAATGAATTGAATACAATAAAAGATAGCTCGTACCGATTTTTTATAATTTCGTACAAGATTACCTCTTTATAAGTAAAAAAACAGTAACATACTTACTATATTCAATTCATTTTCCCCCTCATACCCAAATAGCGGTAAACAAATAGGCTCGACCTTTTCTTCCGCATATATAAAAGAAAAAGCCAGCCCTTTTAACTAGTCTACGGACAATGGACAGATTTTACATGTTGAATATTCACATACATTTTTGCATCACGCGCTTTTAGTATTTCAATATGTCCTTCATCGATTTTCACCATTTTTCCAATTTTATTAGATTCCTCACCTAAATCAAACACCATAATTCTCCCAGACATTTTAATAAGCTGTTCTTCAAACGTTCTAGCTAAAGTAATATTTAATGGATTCACGGGGAGCTCATTTTTATTGAGGGAATAAGGGACTTGGTTTTCTTTATAAGGAATTAACCATTTCAAATGCTTTAAAGATATATATACCGTTTTATAAACCGGGCTATAAAAAACAATATAATCGTTCATTACACTTGTAACATAACCGTGTATTGGAGCATTTCCTGCCACATAAATTTCTGTAAAAATCCCTTTAGATGTGCTTAATACTTTTCTCAAAGAAATTGAAGGTGATTCTCTCTTAATTACAGAATCCACATCTGGTTTTAATATTTCTTCGTCATATTCTCTTAAAAATTTATAATATTGGATATGGTATAAAGATATATATACATAATCTTGTCCATTGTAAAGAACAACGATATCATTCCCTATATCAATTAATACACCTTTAAATCTTTTTTCACCGATTAATTTAACGTATATACTTTCTCCAATGTTCTTGTTTAACTCATTCATCTATATCCTCCTTTCTATGAATTTGTACTTTTCCTGTCTTTCATTTCTAAAAAATAATCAGGGGCAATGTTCTGTCTTAATAGTAAGAAATCTTTTTCATATACCGCGAAATAATTATAGCGAAATACGAAATCGTTCTTCACTTTCAATCATAATGCCCCTCTTATTTATTAAACATTATTCTTCTTCATTCTTTTTATCTTTAACTATTTGACTCACACTCTTAATATGAGCATTAATTACATAAATGACTTCATCACCGTTTACTAGTGTAATATTTCCATCATGTATATCACTTAATAAACCTTCCACACTCTCTGGTCCGCCACGATTAATCTTTACCCACTTATACTTCAAGTCACTTAATACATCTAAAAAAGTATCTTCATCAGAATAGAAACATGAACCATAGTAATCGTCACCTTTTGTTTCTTTCGCTTTCCTGACTAGACTCTTCACATGTTTCAGCTGATAATGCACTACTTCTCCATGAGGTAATTGTATTATAAGGTAATCTTTTCCTAACAATGACAGTACACCTACTCGACTTTCCGGTCCACGAAGATTTACTTTTACATTCTCACCGACTAAACCTTTGATTTGCTCACAGCATACTACATCCTTCAAATTCATATCCTCCTTTCTATATTATCTTCCTCTACTTGATTGTCTTTGTGCGCGAGCTCGACTTGAATTATTGCTGTTTTCATTACTTTTCTCATCGCTACTCTCATCGCTCTCTCCACTTACAGGTGCATTATAATTAACACTTTTAATATGAGATAGTGCAATTAACACAACTTCTTCTTTTATAATTAACGTTACATAATCGCTAGAAACATCTTGTAAAATACCTTCAATTTTCTCTGGACCACCACGATTAATTTTCACCCAGCGGTATTTGAAGCCTTGAAGTAGCGTTTCAAAGTCTTCTGCACTGTCTTCCTCCAACCATACAGAATCACCTATCCCACCATCTTTCGTATTTTTTGTAATGCTTTTCAGATGGCAAAGCTGGTAGTAATGGTGCTCTCCTTTTTCATTCTGTAATACGAAGTAGTCCCCACATACTGATACTATTGCTCCTTTTTGAGATTCTGGTCCACCTCTGTTTACTCTTACATAAGATCCAATTAAATCTTCCAAAAAATCCCAATGAAATAAACTCACGAGAAAACCCCTTCCATTAATTTATAAGCTTTTGCACTGATAGTATATGTATCTGTACAGGTTATGTTCGCTATGTTTGTCCCCGCTATGAAAAAATATGCTTTTAACATGTAGTACTAATACCTACAAAACTTCCTTCGCTTAAGTGAACCCTAGGATTTCTTGTGATTTTTTATATCTTAATACACAAAGATCCCGTAATAAGATACATTCCTGTATACCTTATTACGGGATCTTTTCATAAATTTAATCTTCGTCTTTAACATCCATATCTTCTGGAATTGGTTCGTTTAATATTTCTTCCACTAACTGCTTATATTTCTCCATTTGTTCTAAATGTGTATTAAACTGTTCTTTGTTTATTAAATATTGCTCTCCATCAAACAGTGCACGAACTTTCTTTTGCTGAATTAAGTCTTCAACATACGATTTTGGTAATTTCAAATACTCCGCAGCCTCTTCTATCGTTATATACAATGTGTTCATTCCTTTATTATTTTTTCATATATACTGTATCTTACTTCATTTTTGTAAACAAATAAAAAAGATTTTGTAAATACAAATTAAAAAGCAGGTAGATGCATTCCATATATTGTATAATAGTATAGTAAGTATTTTTTAAAATATAGAATGGTATTACCCATTTACACAAAGGAGAGTTAACATATGGCTACTCGTCACATCATTACAATGTTAGAAAAAACATTACGAGTTGAAACAGAAAACACAATTTCTCATCTATCTAATTCTTTATCCGATCGTATTCTTTCACAAAGTGCAGCAGTACATGAAAGCAATTGCTATCATACTATTGGCGAATGGTACAAAAATCATTTCTTATTCCAACAAGATGATTTCCTTTGGGCTAAATACGTTTTCTATGACGCATATTGTGAGGCTATAAAAAAACAAGGTCATCTTACAAAACGCGTTCGCCAAATATTAGAATCATTAGCTCGAAAACACGGAAAACAATACATTGCGTCTATACTAAATATGCCATTTCCTAATGAACAGGCAAAAGGGACAGCATAAGCCAAACCTAGATTCATTGTTTTCTCGAGAGATTACAAATAAAACGTTCATTTCACATGAACTAATGAAACCGGTGTCATGATAATGATTGAAGATATAATAAACAGGAAAACCCCCATTTACCTCTCTCGTCCATACGAATAGAGAAGTAAATGGGGGTATACTTGTTCCTTTATCCCGCTATTTGTGGGCAGTAAAACTTCCACCTCAAAATTCAGCGAAGGCGAGGGAGTTAGGTGGGAGCCGGGCTGCCCGTAAAAGCCCGATTGGTGAAGGCTAATAATCAGTGGGGGATAACCTCCCACTGATTAAAGTTTCACTTTATTATTTCATCATCTGCTTAATTAACTCTCGATTTCTCTTCTTAAATACTTCATTATGGGAAGAAACCATTCCGTATTCACTTGCATCTGGTTGAATAAATTGTTTCGCTTTATTCACAGCATTTCCAGCATCTTGGAATGCCCCTGCAATTAAATGTAATTTTCCGTCATGCTTTAAAATATCTCCAGCGGCATATAATCCGTCTACCGAGGACTCACTATTTGCATTCCCTGCAATAAAGTAATTATCTACAATTGCGACATCTAGCTCACTATTTTCCAATAATGTAATGTCACGTTCATATCCATGATTAATAATAACTTCATCGATAGGTAACTGAGAAACCTCTCCCGTTTCATGATTTGTTAATTCTACATATTCAATCGCTTCATGGTTAGCACCAGCAATTAATTTTGTAATCGATGTATTAAAGAAACATTCTGCCGAACTGTTCATAAGTTGTTTTACTTGTGCTTCATGACCAGATAATTCTTCTTTTCTATATGTTAAATAAACTTTTTTCGCAATCGGTTCTAATTCATTTGCCCAATCAATTGCCGAGTTCCCTCCGCCTGAAATAATCACCGTTTTATCCTTGAAACGTTTTAACGATTTAACTGTATAATTTAAATTTGAGACTTCGAATCTCTCAGCACCTTCAATTGATAACTTTTGTGGATTCAATATACCACTTCCAGTTGCGACGATAACTGTTTTTGAAAAATGTTCTTCTCCATTGCTTGTTTTTAACGTAAAAATACCATCTTCATTACGAATAATTGATTCTATTTTTGTATTCAATACAACTTCTGGCTTAAATGTTAATCCTTGCTGTACAAGTTGCTCAATTAACTTCTCACCAGTAACCGGTAACAATCCACCAATATCCCAAATCATTTTTTCTGGGTAAACATGTATTTTACCACCTAACTGTGGTTGAAATTCTATTATTTTCGTTTTCATCTCTCTTAGTCCACTATAAAACGCTGAATAAAGTCCCGCAGGCCCTCCGCCTATCACGGTTACATCAAACAATTCTTCTTGATTCATTCATGCTCACTCCTCAGCTACTAATCATTGATTATCATTCTCAATAAAATATAACCTGTTTCCGCAAAATTTACAATCAAAATTACTATTGACAATGCACCTATATATAATTATATTATTTAAAGAATCAATAGTGATAATCATTATCAACTTGTTAATAATTAGCAATTTTGGGATTACATTTTCTTTCATTAATATGGTCAATACTATATTGTAAAATCTCACATTCAAGATTTTTAATAAACATTTTGCATTACCACTAATCTTTCAAAAGAATTAAAGTTAAACAAATTATTGTATACACATACAAGCTATTTAAAGGAGAAAAACGATGAAAAAGTTATTTATTTCACTAACAGTTCTTTTCGTTCTTGTTATGAGTGCTTGTAGCAATGGCTCTACAGACAAAAAGGGCGATGCAAAAGATAACAAATCAGAAACAATTACATACCAGTCTGAAAATGGTAAAGTAGAAGTTCCAGCAAACCCACAACGTGTTGTTGTCTTATCATCATTCGCTGGTAACGTAATGTCATTAGGTGTAAATCTTGTTGGGGTAGATTCATGGTCTAAACAAAACCCACGTTTCGATAGCAAACTTAAAAATGTCGCTGAAGTATCAGATGAGAATGTTGAAAAGATTGCAGAATTAAATCCAGATTTAATCATTGGTTTATCAAATATTAAAAATGTTGATAAGTTAAAGAAAATCGCTCCTACTGTAACATACACTTACGGAAAAGTTGATTACTTAACACAGCATTTAGAAATCGGTAAATTATTAAATAAAGAAAAAGAAGCAAAAATTTGGGTTGATGATTTCAAGAAACGCGCACAAACAGCTGGAAAAGAAATTAAAGCGAAGATTGGTGAAGATGCAACAGTCTCTGTTGTTGAAAACTTCAACAAACAGCTTTACGTATACGGCGAAAACTGGGGCCGTGGAACAGAAATTCTTTACCAAGAAATGAAATTAAAAATGCCTGAAAAAGTAAAAGAAAAAGCATTAAAAGAAGGTTACTATGCATTATCTACTGAGGTATTACCTGAGTTCGCTGGTGATTACTTAATCGTAAGTAAAAACAAAGATACTGATAACTCATTCCAAGAGACAGAATCATATAAAAACATTCCAGCAGTAAAAAATAATCGTGTATATGAAGCAAACATGATGGAATTCTATTTCAATGATCCACTTACTTTAGATTTCCAACTAGACTTCTTCAAGAAGAGCTTTCTTGGTCAATAATACAAACATGAGGAATTCTTAATTTAAGAATTCCTCTTCCTTTATTCTATGAAAAGAAAAGATGTGAAACAAATGACAAAAGATCACGACAATCCACGTTCCATGGCTTTTACATACAAATTAATTTTGAGTATCATTGCATTCTTTCTTATTTTTATGTTTGCAATGGTGTTAGGTGCTGCAGATACTTCTATAAAAGATGTATGGTTAGCACTCACTTCCTCCGCTAAAGGAGACAAAATATCTATTATTCGCGAAATACGTTTGCCACGTGAAGTTGCCGCTATTTTTGTAGGAGCTGGACTCGCTGTTTCTGGTGCAATTATGCAAGGATTAACGCGAAACCCTCTTGCTGATCCGGGATTACTTGGCCTAACTGGCGGTGCAAATGCTGCACTGGCACTAACACTTGCTTTCAATCCTTCTATAAGCTATCTTTACCTAACGCTAGCTTGCTTTATCGGTGCTGCAATTGGCGCTATTATGGTATTTGGAATTGGTATGGTGAAAAAAGGCGGCCTTTCTCCTCTTCGAATTGTATTAGCCGGTGCTGCAGTTTCAGCATTTCTACTCGCAATTTCAGAAGGAGTCGGCATTTACTTTAAAATTTCACAAGATGTATCAATGTGGACTGCCGGGGGAGTAATTGGAACTACTTGGAGCCAGTTGAAAATTATTATTCCCGTTATTTCATTAAGTATATTTCTCGCTATCTTACTTGCGAGAAAATTGACAGTCCTTAGTTTCAGTGAAGAAGTTGCTGTTGGACTCGGTCAAAAAATTATTGTCATTAAAACAATCTTATTTATCATTATTATCTTGCTTGCAGGTGCTTCCGTAGCACTTGTCGGAAACATGGCATTTATCGGCTTAATGGTACCTCATATGGTTCGTCCGATCGTTGGACCAGACTACCGTTTTGTTATACCGATGTCAGCGATTGCTGGTGCCTCCTTTATGCTGCTCGCAGATACAATCGGACGTACAATTAACGCTCCGTATGAAACACCAGTTGCTGCAATCGTTGCAATTGTAGGATTACCATTCTTCCTATTCATTGTACGTAAAGGAGGAAGAACTTTCTCATGATGCAATCTATTCTAAAAAAACAACGCCTTATCATACTTGCATTACTTATACTTATCATCACAACAATTGTAATTGGAATGGGACTCGGTTCTGCCGCTCTCTCCTATGACAGATTAATCCCAACACTTATGGGACAAGGTACGTTTAAAGAAGAATTCGTTTTATACTCTTTAAGGCTACCTAGAATTGTCATTACATTATTAGCTGGTATGGCTCTTGCTTTATCAGGTGCTATATTACAAGGTATTACCCGAAACGATTTAGCTGAACCAGGTATTCTCGGCATTAACTCTGGTGCTGGTGTCGCAGTTGCTGTTTTCTTTCTATACTTCCCAATAGACGTAGGTTCATTTCTTTATTTACTACCAGTCGTTGGGTTTATCGGTGCTTTTCTAACAGCTGTTCTAATTTACGTATTTTCATACAGTAAAACAGAAGGACTTCAGCCAATACGCTTAACATTAACCGGCATCGGTTTTTCATTTGCACTATCTGGAGCGATGATTGTCCTTATTTCATCCGCTGATCGTATGAAAGTGGACTTTATCGCAAAATGGATTGCCGGAAACATTTGGGGAGATGACTGGACATTTGTTTTAGCAATGCTTCCATGGCTAATCGTATTAATCCCATTTGTCTTCTATAAAGCAAATCGATTAAATATACTAGCATTAAACGAACCAGTAGCAATCGGAGTTGGTATTGAAATTGAAAAAGAACGAAGATACTTATTAGTTGCAGCCGTTGCGCTTGCAGCTGCAGCTGTTTCCGTAACAGGAGGAATTAGCTTTATCGGACTGATGGCTCCTCACATCGCCAAATCTTTAGTAGGACCAAGGCATCAAATATTCATCCCTATCGCTGTTTTAATCGGCGGATGGTTATTGCTACTAGCGGATACAATTGGACGAAATATCGTCGAACCTAGCGGTATTCCAGCTGGTATTGTCGTTGCTTTAATTGGTGCACCTTACTTTATGTATTTGTTATTGAAGAAGGCATAGAGAAACACCCTCAAGATTTTTCCTTGAGGGTGTTTTCATTTTACTGCTGTCCATACCCTTCAAACTTCTTCGCCAAATTCTCCATCTCGTCTTCTGGCAATAACTTCGGTTCTCCGACACTTTTCGTTTGATAATAAATTTGCGCACAAAACTCAATTTCTTCTGCGATAGTAAATGCCATTTTTATATTATTCGCTCCAGCCATTAAACCATGGTTCGCAAGCAACACTGCACGACGATCAATCATCCCTTCAAACGCTGCCTCTGCTAATTGCTTCGTACCAAATGTTTCATACGGTGCACAGCGAACATTTGGACCTGCAAAAGCAATTAAATATGACACAGCAGGAAGTTCCCATCCTAATGATGCGATTGTCTTTGCATAAGGAGAATGTGTATGCACAAGCGCATTTATATCTTCACGATTTCTATAATAAATAAGGTGCATGTCTAACTCGCTTGATGGTTTTCTCTCTCCTTCCATCACTTCACCATCTAAATTCAATATAACTACATCTTCAGGCTTCGTTTCATAATAATCTAAACCGCTTGGGCTAATTGCAACAAGCCCTTGTTCACGATTAAAAATACTAATATTACCCCCAGTCCCCTTTGTTAAACCACTGGAGATCATTTTCTTTCCATACGCTACAATTTCTTCTCTTTCGTTTTGTAATAACATATACATCCCCCTAAGTATGAAGCTTATGATGACTGACTATATATCTACTTACTAAAATAGCTTTTTTAAGTTCTCCGTAAACGGTGCTTCCACAATCCCTTTTTCCGTAATAATCGCTGTTACATTTTCATATGGCGTAACATCAAATGCCGGATTATATACTTTACTTTCTTTCGGAGCAGAATATTGTCCGAAACGATTGATCACTTCAGAAGCATCTCTTTCTTCAATTGGAATTTCTTTTCCTGTCGGTGTTTTCAAATCAATTGTCGGCGTTGGTGCTGCTACATAAAATGGAATGTTGTAGTATTTAGCTAAAATAGATACGCCTAATGTTCCAATTTTATTTGCTACATCCCCGTTTGCTGCTACGCGGTCACATCCAACGATTACCGCATCAATTTTCCCTTGTGACATGACCATTGCTGCCATATTATCTGTAATGACCGTTACATCAATTCCCGCTCGCTGCAGTTCTAATGCTGTTAACGTTGAACCTTGTAATCTTGGGCGTGTTTCGTCAGCGTAGATTTTAAGGTCCCATCCTTTTTCTTTCGCTAAGTACATTGGAGCTGTCGCGGTACCGTACTTAGTCGTTGCTAACGCACCTGCATTACAATGCGTTAATACTCCCATGCCATCATGGAATAATGTTAATGCGTGTTCTCCAATTTGACGGTTAATTTCTTCATCTTCTCTATGAATCTCTTTTGCTTCTTCTAATAATCTATCTTTCAACTGCGCAATTGATAAGTGAGCATTCTCTTTCGCTACACTTTCCATTCTTTCAAGTGCCCAAAATAAATTTACTGCCGTCGGTCTTGATGTTGCTAAATATGCACATACCTTTTTTACTTCCTCTATGAATTCTTCCACCGAACTTTCAGCAACTTCCTTTACCCCTAAATACACACCATAGGCTGCTGAAACTCCTATTGCCGGAGCTCCTCGTACTTTCATTACTTGAATCGCATCCCAGACACCCTCAGCCGTTTTAAAAGATTCATAGACTACTTCGTTCGGCAATACCGTTTGATCCAACAACACTAAAGCATCATCTTTCCACTGAATTGGTATTAATTGCTCTGCCATCATCTTCTCCCCTTACTTCGCACTATGCATTTGTTGTTTTAACGTTTCTACAAAACTGCCACCTGTTTTATATTGATTCCCTTGTAAAATAAACTTCTTCGCGGCCTGAAGACAAATTCGCTCCGCTCTAGCACGCGCTGCATCCTTCTCAATACAAGTAATATCCTTTACCTTCGCTAGACCAACAATACGGCGAATTAACTCAAGACCCGTCACTGCAGCTGTATCCTCTAATACAGATTGTAAATAAACTTGGTTAAAGCCTTCTTCCTTCGCCATAACCTCTGTCACATGAATATCCCAAGCATCTAAAAACTTCTTCTTAAATAAATCAATTACATCTATCATGGTAGATTCTAGCCAGTTCATATATGTATCTTTCTCCATACCAGATTGCATCACTGCATCTGCATTCACCCATGCAAACATTAAATTCGCCATTACATTCCCAACGTCATATCCCATAGGTCCATAAAAAGCAAACTCTGGATCAATCACCTTTGTAGAATCACGTTTTACAAAAACAGAACCAGTATGTAAATCACCGTGAAGCAGCGCCTGCGCATTCGTCATAAAAGAAAATTTAAGCTTCGCTACTTCCATACGAAGCTCTTTATCACCATAAATATGCTCCCTAATCCATCCTTCATTTAATTGAAACAATTCGTTGCGTTTATTATGGTTTGTAAATGGCTCTGAATATACGAGATCCTCTGTAATCTCACATAACTCAGGATTTATATAATTCTTCACGAGTTCCTTCTTCTCTTTATGATTCATTACAACATCTGATGTTAATAGAAGAGTATTTACCATAAAAGTAGTTAAATCATCAGCAAGCCTCGGAAACATTTGATGATTTATGAGTGCTGTGCGTAATATTGTGTGATCTGATAAATCTTCCATCACGCAACAATTCATCACACTATCAAACAAATATACATTTGGCACAAGTCCAGGTGCTAACTCTCCCTCTAATCGCAAAACATCTGATTCTATACGAATACGATTCGTCGATAACTTAAACTCATCTGAAATACGTGCTGTATCCCCAGCCTGCTTTACGATGATGGAAATGTTCTCCTTTTCATCCCAAACGCGGAACACATAATTTAAATTGCCATCGCCTATTTCTTTACACTTTAACCCCTTTGCCTGTTCAAACTTAGGCACTTTCTCTTTCACATATGTAATCACATCTTTAGCTTCCATTAAAAAATACTTCGTGAACTTAGACATGGCTTCCCCTCCATACTAATTGTAAGCGTTTTCTAAAAGCTATAAAAAATAATAGACGAAATGTTTCATCCTATAATATATATTCTTCTTTTTGAAAGGTATATCTAGGTTTTATTATATCTTGTTAGTACTTTGAGTCAATGTTTCTAATTATCATTGCAATATACTTCTTAATTATATATTTGAGATGACAAAAATTGTTCACAAAGATTCCGATTCATTTTGTTTTATTTATCGCATAATTCTTTGTAAAATAGAAATAAGCAGTTCCTTTTCAAATCCACAACTTCTAAGAAATATTTCCTTCCGAAGAACTTATACTTACACCATATCTCTAACATACACACTACTCTTTCAAACACTCATTGAAAATTTACGACATGAAAATTACCTTTTAATTCCCTAACAGCCTTAATTGAGAATAAATATTAATTAAATTGGTATAAAGTTGGTTTATTCTCTTGACAAAATAACCACTTCTATATGATAATTAATATCGAATTAGAATTATTATAGTTAATTAAAATATATATTTTATGAGCAAACTATTTTTTGATGCTCAAAACCAACCTTTAGGAGGAAATTTAATATGTTATTAATCGGCACAGAAGTAAAACCGTTTAAAGCTAATGCTTACCATAATGGAGAATTTATCCAAGTTACTGACGAAAGTTTAAAAGGAAAATGGAGTGTAGTTTGTTTCTACCCAGCTGACTTCACATTCGTTTGTCCAACTGAACTTGAAGACTTACAAAACCAATATGCAACTCTAAAAGACTTAGGTGTTGAAGTATACTCTGTATCTACAGACACTCACTTCACTCACAAAGCTTGGCATGATAGCTCAGAAACTATCGGCAAAATCGAATACATTATGATTGGTGACCCAACTCGCACAATCACTAGCAACTTCAACGTTTTAATTGAAGAAGAAGGTCTTGCTGCTCGTGGTACATTCATCATCGATCCAGACGGCGTTATCCAATCTATGGAAATCAATGCTGACGGTATCGGTCGTGACGCAAGCATTCTTGTTAACAAAATTAAAGCAGCTCAATACGTACGTAACAACCCAGGTGAAGTTTGCCCAGCTAAATGGCAAGAGGGTTCTGCAACACTTAAACCAAGCCTTGACCTTGTAGGCAAAATCTAAGGAGTTCGATCAAAATGATACTAGATGCAGATATAAAAACACAACTATCCCAATACCTTCAGTTAATGGAGAACGATATTTTACTTAAAGTTAGCGCAGGAGAAGATAACGTATCTAAAGATATGTTATCTCTAGTAGACGAATTAGCTACTATGTCATCTAAGATTACAGTAGAAAAAGTTGAACTAGAGAGAACACCAAGCTTTAGCGTAAATCGCCCTGGTGAAGACACTGGTGTAGTATTCGCTGGTATTCCATTAGGACACGAATTTACTTCATTAGTGTTAGCTTTACTACAAGTTAGTGGACGTGCTCCAAAAGTTGAACAAAAACTAATCGATCAAATCAAAAACATTCAAGGCGAATATCATTTTGAATCTTATATCAGCCTAAGTTGTCATAACTGTCCTGATGTTGTACAAGCTCTTAACGTAATGAGCGTTCTTAACTCTGGTATTACACATACTATGATTGATGGCGCTGCATTCAAAGAGGAAGTAGAAAGTAAAGACATCATGGCAGTACCAACTGTGTACCTAAACGGCGAATCTTTCGGAAGCGGTCGTATGACACTTGAAGAAATTTTAGCTAAAATGGGTAACGGTCCAGATGCATCAGAGCTTTCTGATAAAGATCCATACGATGTTCTTGTTGTTGGTGGCGGCCCAGCTGGTGCAAGTGCAGCAATTTATGCAGCACGTAAAGGCATCCGCACAGGTATCGTTGCTGAGCGCTTCGGTGGTCAAGTAATGGATACTATGGGTATTGAGAACTTCATCAGCGTAAAACGCACTGAAGGTCCTAAGCTAGTAGCAAGCCTTGAAGAGCACGTAAAAGAATACGACATCGATGTAATGAATCTACAACGTGCGAAACGTTTAGAGAAAAAAGAACTTATTGAAGTGGAACTTGAAAACGGCGCTATTCTGAAAAGTAAGAGCGTAATCGTTTCAACAGGTGCTCGCTGGCGTAATGTTGGCGTACCGGGTGAAGCTGAGTTCAAAAACAAAGGTGTAGCATACTGCCCACACTGTGACGGTCCATTATTCATTGGAAAAGATGTAGCGGTTATTGGCGGAGGTAACTCTGGTATTGAAGCAGCTATCGACTTAGCAGGTATTGTTAATCACGTAACTGTTCTTGAATTCATGCCAGAATTAAAAGCTGATGCTGTATTACAAGAACGTCTTAACAGCTTACCAAACGTAACTGTTCTGAAAAACGTTCAAACGAAAGAAATTACTGGTACTGACAAAGTAAACGGTATTTCTTACATCGATCGTGAAACTGAAGAAGTTCATCACGTTGAATTACAAGGTGTATTCGTTCAAATCGGTCTTGTGCCAAACACAGACTGGTTAGGCGAAACTGTTGAACGCGTTCGCGGTGAAATCGTAACAGACAAGCACGGCGCTACAAACGTACCAGGAGTGTTTGCTGCAGGTGACTGTACAAATAATCCGTACAAACAAATCATCATCTCTATGGGTTCAGGTGCAAACGCAGCTTTAGGTGCATTTGATTACTTAATCCGTAACTAATACAAAAGCAGGTGCCGTGGCACCTGCTTTTGTAGTTTAATGAATAATAAATCGTGAATGAAATTATATCAGCGATAATTCAAATATATCGTCTTACCGACAAATTATGACAAAGATTCTAATCTATAAACTAAAAACCTCTCATTCCCATTCTTCTCATAAGCCCCTGGCAATCTAACTTCTTTCTTCAACTCAAACGCAGTTTGATTCTCTAAGAAGAAAATATAATCCTCCGAAGGATAGTATAAAATAATATCCACTTCTCTCTCCGCTTCTTCTACCGAAAGTAAAATGTTATTAACTACATTCATAAACACTTGTACTGAAAACGGATTAAAGAAATAAAATCGGTTATCACGCGGATCAATCTCATATTCTTGCGCTAAACAACACTCAAATTGAATTTTATCTTTACCGTCTCTTACTTTTCGTGCATAACGATCACGATTATCTATCGCTTCTTTATAAAACTCTTCATTCATTTCAATTCCAACTGCTGAAGCACCGCACTTATGATGCATGTAAAAGTTTAATCGTCCTTTTCCGCATCCAAAGTCTACAATTCGATCGCCACTTTTAATTTCGTATTGATTCAATAACTCATCCAACCCGCTATACGGTGTCGGTTCATAGCGGTGGTAATGCATAGACTTATTAAATCCTTTTTGCTCACCCACAGTTTTTATATTTAATACAGCATCGTAATATTGTTCGTTCATTCGTTTGCTCCTATTAAGAAATATTACTATTATTATACACCACGTATTGAATGCTCATTTCACATAAAATTAATTGATACGTGAAATTATATTGTCGCAAATGAAAATATATCGACTTAACGACAAATTCCTACAAAAAAACAGGAGCTCTCTAGCCCCTGTCTTCCAGCACTTTCAATACAGTTTGTTTCAATATTTCTACTCCATCCATTATACAACTATGATCGAACTTCATATACGGATGGTGTAATCCAGGTTGTAAGTTTGCCCCTAGTCCAAGCATGACAGCTTTTAAATGTGGTCTCTTCACTGTGTAGTAATGGAAATCATCGCTTCCTGTCGTATAGAGCGGTCCTGTACATCTCTCTTCTCCATACACTTCGATAATACCCTTGCGCATATAACGCTCTGCTTCTTCTGACACTTCTGCTCCTGGTGCGAGATCGATCCACTCATAAGAAAGTTTAGATCCCATTGATTCAGCTGACTGAATTACTTGCTCTATTTTTTGCTTCAATTCATCTAGTAATATGTTATTTTCTGCTCTTACATCTAAACTAAAATGCCCGTTACCCGGAATAATATTTAGATTATCACCACCAGCTTGGCATCTCGTCATCTTAACAGAATAAGACGTCTGAGGCGGTAACCATATATTTTTCAATCCAATATTAATCATCGAGATGACATCAATTGCATTTATCCCTTGATGCGGGCGTGCCCCGTGTGCATCATCTCCATGAATCATACCTTCTAAAAACCCTGCTGCTCCGTGACGAATAGACGGTGCAGCTTGTTTCAAAGGCAGTTCTTCAATCGGCCTTAAATGAACACCAAATAAGAAATCTGCATCATCCACGGCGCCCTTCTCTACCATCTTTAAAGAACCATTTCCTTTTTCCTCTGCCGGCTGAAAAATAAATCTAACAGTACCGCTATCCCATCTCATATTTTTCAGTTGTAAAATAAGGCCCATCACAATTGTCATATGAGCATCGTGACCACACGAATGGTTTGCTTTAAACTCCCCGTCTACTTCTTGCCAAAGTGCATCCATATCAGCACGAATCGCGATAACTGGATTACCGCTTCCTATTTCAGCAATCACGCCTGGGCAATCATCAAATATTTTATATGAAATTCCTTCTTCTTTTAAAAAATTAGTAATATACGCTGTCGTTTCATACTCTTTCCAACTCACTTCAGGGTTTTCGTGTAAATGCTGAAAAATTTCCGTTAAACGCTCTTGTAGTTCTAATGTTTTCAACGTTTCATTCTCCTTCCCAAATTACAAACCATTCAGGTTAATTATACTTATGAAAAACAGATGTTTTTATGAACATATTGAATTTTAAGAAAAAAGTCAATTATTTATTTTCAAGCGCTATTAATAACTCATTTCCACTCACCTTATACAGAAAGAACATTCGTTATTTTCTGTTTTTTATTGACGCTTACATATATTTTTAGTTATTATAACTTAATAAACGTCTATTTTGCGACAATTCAAAAAATACAAACATACATAATGAGGAGGCAGTTTATGAAAAAAGAAATACCTTTTGGCGTAGCAATAATCCCTATTATCATTACAGTTGCAGTTATGATGGTTACAATTGTTGTATTAAAACAAAGCCCTCACGTTCCACTTATTATCGGTACAACCGTTGCTTCTATCGTCGCTTGGCGTTACGGTTACAAATGGAACGACATTGAAGAAGCAATGTATAAAGGAATTCGCCTCGCATTACCCGCTATCGTTATCATTATTCTTGTAGGTTTAACGATCGGTGCTTGGATTGGCGGTGGAATCGTCGCAACAATGATTTATTACGGTTTAGAACTTTTAACTCCATCACTATTTTTAGTTTCAATTACCGTGATTTGTTCTATCGTTGCGTTAGCGATTGGTAGCTCCTGGTCTACAATGGGAACAATTGGTGTTGCTGGAATGGGTATTGGCCTAAGTATGGGAATCCCAGCCCCAATGGTTGCTGGTGCCATTATTTCAGGCTCTTATTTCGGCGATAAAATGTCACCGCTTTCAGACACGACGAACTTAGCCGCAGGATTAACAAATACAGATTTATTCGTGCATATCCGTCATATGTTATTTACTACAATCCCAGGTTTAATTATTACTCTTATCGTCTATGCGTTCTTAGGAAGAGGCTTCGGCGATAACAATATTGATGCAAAAAGCATCGATCAAACATTACAAGTATTGCAACAAAACTTTGTTATTTCACCCTTCCTATTAATCATACCTGTAGTCGTTATGGTATTGGTCGCTAAAAAAGTACCAGCTATACCAGCTATTCTAGTAGGTATCATTTTAGGGTTTCTATCCCAGGTCTTTATTCAAGGTGGTTCTGTCTCAGCCGCTGTCGGTGCACTCCAAACTGGATTTGTCATAGACACTGGAAACAAGCTAGTAGACGAACTATTTAACCGCGGTGGCTTAGATTCGATGATGAATACAGTTTCTATGACAATTGTCGCTATGACTTTCGGCGGAGTATTAGAACATACTGGAATTCTTCGCTCAATTGTAAATCAAATTTTAAAATTAGCGACATCAGCAAAGGGACTTATCGCTTCTACTATCGCATCTTGCTTTGCAACAAACCTCACTTGCTCTGAACAATATATTTCGATTGTTGTTCCTTCAAGAATGTATGCAAATGCGTACACAGAAAAAGGACTACATTCTAAAAATTTATCCAGAGCATTAGAAGATGGTGGAACATTAACTTCTGTTTTCGTACCTTGGAATACATGTGGTGTATTTATACTCGCAACACTTGGAGTCGGCGCATTCGAATATGCTCCTTATGCTATATTGAATTTCATCGTACCTATTATCTCCATCATTTACGGCATAACTGGTCTCACAATTACGAAGCTATCGGATATTGAAAAAGCAGACCTACTGAAAAAACAAAAAGCTCAACTAGAAGCTTAAAATTTTTGAAACGAATACAATGGTAAATTCAGCTCATATATTGCGCGAGGGCGCCCTTGTTGATAGGGCATTTCCTCGCCGCAAATATTGGCATACCTATAATCAACTAATTTCTTTAACAGCCTTTCCGTCGATCGCCGAGTCACTTGTAAGTACTCAGAAAGATCGGCCGCTGTAAATTTCAATGATGGATGCGACTGACTAAATTGAATAATTTTTGACAAGTTTGCAGGACTAAGCTTCGTTTCCTTTGCTATTTTCATTAATTCAGGATTATCGTTTTTTAAACTTTGTACTCTCTGTTCTTTCGGGAACGGACCAAATAATTCTTTATCACTTGTTAGTATATAAAAACAGCGTTCTATCGGATTATTTTTTGCGAAACCTTGAGCGATTTTTGCATTTTGTTCCGCTTCATTTACTGTTTTTCCGTAACCAAATCCAATAGATACCACTCCTTCTACACTTGTAAATACGTTATCTATCATATTTGTTTTTATAATCGATTCGATATCACCACGAGTTGTATACAAAATGAAAGTCATGTCATCAACTTGTTTGAATGAACCACGTAATTCTTTTGAAATAACATCTAGTTGTTCAATTAAATCTTTTCGTAGTTCTAAAGAAGAAATCATACAAGCACCAACAGTAGCTGAATGGCTTTTTGCTAACTCAGCTTTTATTTTTGCATCTTTTAACCCATGTATAATTGATTGTGTCGGATCTATCATACGCTCTGAGGGAATACCTATTTTTTGAAGTTCGTCGTAGACAGCATGAATACTTGTTAGAGCTAAATCAGCCTCTCCGGCTTGATATTTATCTACGTGAAAATCGATGATTCTACTTATTTCATCTTTACTCCATAACATATTTTCATAATCCAACACTTGTGGATTTTCTTTTATACCGATATCATGGAACACATTTGTAATAAACGAACGGTCTACTAAATCAATTGAAATTTTATGAGGTTGAATACTTTGATGATATATTATAGAAAGGAGTGAAGATGCAACAGTTGTCTCGTCTTGCTGTAAGTACGTACTTGGAATTCGTAATTGTTCTCTTATTTCTTTTGCCATATAATAAGGTAGGGCACCGGAGAAAAAGATAACATCACAAGGTTTTAAACGCTTTAATATTTCAGAAGATTCTGCCGGGTGAAGGTAAATATATGGATCAATCTCTATCTCTTCTAGTTTATGAGCAATAGGTAAAAGATTCTCCATAAACTCTTTTGAACCGACAACTGCAATTTTTATTATCATTTTCTCTAACTCCTCATCATTAATTAACGACTATTTAACGTCAACTATATCAAATGTACAAAACTATTGTAAACAGGAAGGGGTCTTTATTCAATGAAAATTACAGCTATTCATCTTTACGCAATTCGTTTACCGCTTCGAGATCCGTTTGTTATTAGTTATGGTTCTTATTCTGATATGCCTTCTATTATCGTCAAAATGGAAACAGATGAAGGTATTATCGGTTACGGCGAAGGCGTTGCCGATGATCACGTTACAGGTGAATCATGGGAAAGTACTTTCCATGTTTTAAAACATATACTTGCTCCTGCTCTAATTGGGCAAAATCCAATGAATATCGAAAAAATACACGACATGATGGACAATACAATTTACGGTGTGCCAACAGCGAAAGCTGCAATTGATATTGCTTGTTTTGATATAATGGGCAAAAAACTAAATCAACCTGTATATCAATTAATTGGCGGGCGCTACCATGAAGAGTTTCCTGTCACTCACGTCTTAAGTATCGCCGATTCAGAAGATATGGCTGAAGAAGCTGCCTCTATGATTCAGAAAGGTTACCAATCTTTCAAAATGAAAGTCGGTACGAATGTAAAAGAAGATGTAAAACGAATTGAAGCTGTACGTGAACGCGTAGGAAATGATATCGCGATCCGCGTTGATGTAAACCAAGGCTGGAAAAATAGCGCAAACACATTAACAGCACTTCGTTCATTAGGACATTTAAACATTGACTGGATTGAACAACCTGTAGTAGCAGACGATATTGACGCAATGGCCCATATTCGTTCTAAAACAGACCTTCCGCTCATGATTGATGAAGGATTAAAAGGCTCTCGTGAAATGCGCCAAATTATTAAATTAGACGCAGCTGATAAAGTGAATATAAAACTAATGAAATGCGGCGGCATATATCCAGCTGTAAAACTCGCTCATCAAGCTGAAATGGCAGGCATTGAATGCCAAGTTGGATCGATGGTCGAATCATCTGTTGCCTCTTCCGCAGGATTCCATGTCGCTTTCTCAAAAAAAATCATTACTAGTGTCGAACTTACAGGTCCATTAAAATTCACGAAAGACATCGGAAACCTACATTACGACGTACCATTTATTCGCTTAAACGAAAAGCCAGGACTCGGCATTGAAATAAACGAAAATACATTACAAGAATTAACCGTCTTTCAAGACGTTGTACGCTAAAGGAGGATTAATACATGACGGTTCTTTATGAAGGAATATTAAAACAAAACGAACAACCATTTCACGTTACATTACTATCACTAGAGGACATCGAACAAATTTTATCACTACAAAACGTCGTAGTTGAAGCATTAGAAGATAAAAGTCGTTTACAACCACTCTCGCTAGAAGAGTTTCAATACATTCTAGAAGGAAATGGCATGATGATTGGTGCTTTTATCAAAAACGAACTCATCGCATTCCGTGCCCTACTCGTCCCTCCTATCGACGACGAACATTTAGGACTTGATATCGGATTGCCAGAAAGCGAACTACACCGCGTCATCTATCAAGAAATCTCAAACGTTCATCCGAACTGCCGAGGAAATGGCATGCAAAAAATATTAGCAAACGTCATCATGAACGAATTACAAAAAGAAGATGGCAAGTACGATTACGTTTGCTGCACGGTTGCACCTTTTAACATTCCTAGTTTAAAAGATAAGTTCGCGCAAGGAATGGAAATCGCTGCGCTGAAGGAGAAGTACGGCGGGAGTATGCGGTATGTTTTTGTGAAGGAGTTGCGTGAGAATAAGGAGACAGATGGGAAAGATGTGAAAAATGTTGCGATGAGTGATTTTAGTGAGCAAAAAAAATTACTTACTGAAGGCTATCGGGGCCATAAGATGGAAAATTATCATGAAACATATTCTGTTCAATTTAAAAAGTAAAAATCAAACTTTTACTTTTTAGAAACCAAGAGAGATGAAACCTTAACAATAATTAGGTTTCATCTCTCTTAAAAAACACATTTTAACGTCCATTTAAATCAGTTAAAAAAGTACTTAATTCATTTCCTGATTGAAATTTAAACGTATATCCATAATGTATAAGGCTTTTCCCTTTGTTCTTTCTCTTAGGGAATTGTCTTAACGCTGTATTATGGTATTTACCACTACTTCTATTCATTAAACTATCATTATTTTCTACAGTTTTAGGATTTAACACAATGCTAATTTCGACATTATGTAACAAATATACTACTTCTTTACTTTGGCTATTCTCAAATTCTATAGCCTTGCTAGTTTCTCTTATAAACGTATAATTATTTTCATCAAAAGCTGCATTTAACCCCTTCATTTCATACTCTCCCCTACTTCATGTTATATACTATTATTGTGATATAAACAGAAGTATCTGTCTAGCATTTCTCTGTCCCCTCTTTAAAATAATAATCACTACTAAACCGTCATCTTCCAACTCGATAATGCTAACCAGTTTTCCATTTCCTTATAATCAGGCATTATCTTTCCGACAAGACGCCAAAAAGAGCGATCATGATTTAAATGAACCATATGACACATTTCATGAACAACTACATAGTCAATTACCCTCTGAGGTGCCATCGCTAGCTTCCAATTGAATGTTAGTTGTAGATTTGAATCACAAGTTCCCCACGTACGACTACTATCTGTAATACGAATGGAACGCGGTTTTGTTTTAAAGTTACTTTGATGTGCTTTAATGCTCTTCTCTACTAACGCCTTACACTGCTTATAGTAAAATCGCTTTAAAGCTTGCTGGATTTTTTCATCCTTAAGCTCATTCACATAAATGTGTAGCTTATCCCCTTCAAAAACTGCATTGTCTTGCGTAATACTTGTATCTTGAGAAATCTGTATCGGATACGTACTTCCTAAATACAGAAAGCCCTCTCCTTGATCATAATCCTTTTCCTGGGGTCCAAGCGCTCGCTCTTGCATTTCCTTACGTGTTGTCTGAATCCAATCCCATTTCTCCTCTAGCAACTGGACTAAGTATTCAACAGGTGTACCTTTTGGAGCCTGCACTTCCACATTTCCATACGAATCTACAAAAAGACGCACGGACTTTTTCTTCTTATAAGTTATATGAAAATTAATTGTCTCACCTAAATATGTATGTACCATTTCATCACCTAACGTATTCGTTCATAATTATTTTTACAAATAAAAAAGAGTAGGATACAAACGTCCTACCCTACCTATTATATCATTTACTGTTTTAACATAAATGTTACAACGCTTATTTATTAGCCTCTATACTTTACAGCCAATCCCTTAATGAAATTCCTTGCGTATCTATCGCCGCACTCTTTGTAATGCTTATGGCCTTTCTTTCTTAATAAAGCGCCTAATTCTCCTTTTGTTACGATAACTCCTACGCTGTCTAATATATCAAGCACATCTTCACTCGTTAAAGATAGTGCAATTTTCATTTTCTTTAGAAGAAGGTTATTGGCACTCTCCTTGCTCTGTACAGGTGCCGGTTGCCCTGGTTTCGGATCTTGCTTTCCTCTTTTTAAAGTAATGAATCCATTTAAAAATGCCTCTAACATCATCATATCGCATGTTTTTACGTACTCATCTTCGATTACATCCGCATCTTCAGGTTCATGCTGAGGAGCTCTCTTTATTTTTGTAAGCATATCAACTACATCTTCTTTCGTTACTTCCATCCCGCCAAGTTTAAAGATTTCCACCATATCTATATCTCTTATATCTAAAGCATATCTTACTCTTTTTAATATATCGTTGTTGCTCATTGCCATTGTTTTTCCTCCTGAGATGTTGATTATAGTAATGCTTTTAGCATGTGTAAATTAATGTCGTTAAGTTACTACTTTAACATTTTAGAGGTTGTTTTTGTAGTCTTAGGTGGATTAATGCTTTTAGAGATGATTTTAAAACAGCAACGCTCCTTCCTTTGACGATGATATTAATAAAGCAAAAAGAACGGGATAATCGTGCGAAATTACGGATGGGGATTTACTATTAATTAACACACTTGAAAATGGACTAACCTGATATAGGTTAGTCCATTTCTTTTTATGCAACTCTAATTTAGTGGGCAACTCAAACATGAATGTTACGCAAAATTCAGGTGAAATATATTGATTATGTTTACTTAGGTTTTGCTTTTTATTTGTGGTATGGTTCACCGTAACTAATCTAAATGAGGTTATTGTTCATTATTTTTATAATTAAATTTAACAAAAAAGGTAGTACCTTCCGATCCTGTTTGAATTTCTATTTTTGCATTATGACGGGCAGCAATGGCATAACATACGCCTAACCCCAATCCAGTTCCATTATCTTTGGTCGTGTAAAATGGAGTACCCAGTTTCTCTAATACTTCAGGCCTGATACCTTTTCCTTGATCCTGCACTGCAAGCACCACACAATTTTGACCTTCCTTGTAGGTGCTAATGGTTAGAACTTTCCCTGTGCTCATCGCTTCTAAGCCATTACGGTATAGGTTTATTAATAATTGCCGTATCTCATTACGATTTAAAAGTAATTCCGGAATTTCATTTGTATCGACTTGAATATATTTATTTTGATTATACGTATCAATCTTTATTAAAGGAATAATATCGTGGATAATTGAATTTAAATCTAACATCTGCAAATCCGATTTCCTTGTATTACCCATTGAGAGAAATTCAGTAATAATAGAATTGGCACGGTCAAGTTCTTCAATCATTAAATTAAAGTACGTATTATGTTTTTCATAGATATTCTCTTCTTTTAATAACTGTAAAAATCCTCGTACTGTTGTCATTGGATTTCTAATCTCATGGCTGATACCTGCTGCCATTTGCCCTATTAAATCTATGTTGGATAACCTTTTCAATTCCTGCTCATATTGCTTTTTTTCCGTTATGTTTTTAAAAATACAACAAATACCATCATCATACGGGTATGCAATAACTTCGTGCCAATATTCATCAGAGATAGAAAAGAATTCGAAATGAACTGTAGTTCGCTCTGACATCGCACGATGAAATTCCTTATACATAACTGTGTCAACGCTACTCGGGAAAACCTCCCGTATATTCTTGCCTAATACATCTTTTGCTGTTTTTCTTTGTGGAAAATATTGATGCTTATTTACGTACGTAAATTCCCATTTATTATTCAAAGTAAAGAATCCATCCGTAATACTTTCAATCACACTTGTAACTTTTTCATTAGCAACAGCTAGTTCTCTCGTTCGCCCTTCCACCATGCTTTCAAGTTGATCCATATATAACAAGTTTGAAAATGTAGGAGCTGTGGCATCAACGATAGATTTTGCCAATTGAATTTGGGAATCATCGTAATTGTGAGCTTTTCCCTCTTTACCAACGACGATTACCCCTAATACTTCTCCCATTGAAACCAATGGAATCATCAGTAGACCCTTACTATCTATATTTTTTGTTTGAATAACCTCTTGGATTTTGGCTTCATAGCGTTTCTCCATCCAATCCGCTTCTGTCCAATCACAGTCCTTGCTTAACTTCGTTGTTTTAATCGTTGTTTTGTCTAACGGGTCTAAAAGGTGGGCAGCCACGTTTTTACTCTCTAAAATCTGTCCTAAGTAAAAAAAACATTTATCAAAACTCTCCTGTATCGAGGAACACATTGATAAATCACGGGTAACATTTAGTAACAGCTGCTTCTCGGCAATAAGGTTTTCCTTTTGTGTTAAATTATTTGCGTTTTGAATTGCGACCGCAGCCATATTTACATAAGCTTCAACACTTTGAATTTCTGAATCTGTTAAGTTCATTGGGGTTCCATAATCAAATAAAAAAACCAGACCGAATAACTCTTGTCCAAATGAGATAGGCAGGGCTAATAAGGACTTAATTTTGAACGCATCAACTGGTCTCGGATCCGGCCGATGATCCTTTGAGGTATCAGGGATATAGATGGTTTTTTTGGTTTCAATAACTTCTTTTGCCAGTAAGTCTATTTCAGGATCAATTACTTGAGTATCGAGCGTTACGCCATTTATGGTCTCTGGTTTTCCTGCAAACCCTCTAAATGTTCCATCTTCCTGGGGTAAATAAATTCCAACAGCGTTGCACCTAACAATCTCCTCTGATATCGCCATTGTTACACGCTGTAACACTTCACGTAGTTCTAATTTTGTATTTATTATTTTTGTTATATTCGCGAGCCTAGAATATCTCGCCTGATCACTTAACATTCACATGGCCTCCAATTATAGGCATAATAAAATAAACATGATACTATCATTGAAAATCAAGACCAACCTACCATTTTCACTTTTCTCCTGTATTCTTTTCTTACCCTTTTTTACATAGAATACCTCACTTACTTATGATACGGTTTACCTTAATTAAAATGAAACAGTGTAACTTTCAAAAGTTACACTGTTTCACTACCTTCTACCACATTAACACTCGCCTCAAACTTATCAAGCAATGCACGTACTTCATTCGTTGATTTCGTACTCATCAATTGATTTCTTAATTCAGCAGCTCCTGGGAAGCCTTTTACATAAATTTTGAAGAAGCGATGTAATCCTGTGATAGAGCGTGGTAATACTTCTGCATATTGATCTTGAAGATCAAGTTGTAGTCTTAAAAGATCTAGGTGTTCTTTACTGCTATGCTCTCTTGGCTCTTTTTCGAAAGCAAATGGATTTTTAAAGATACCTCGTCCGATCATTACGCCATCAATACCGTATTTTTCAGCAAGTTCCAGCCCAGTTTTACGGTCAGGAATGTCTCCGTTTATTGTTATTAGCGTATTTGGTGCGATACGGTCACGTAATTTTTTAATTTCTGGAATTAGCTCCCAGTGCGCATCCACTTGGCTCATTTCTTCTCTTGTACGTAAGTGAATAGAAAGGTTTGCGATATCTTGTTTGAAAATATGCGTTAACCAATCTTCCCATTCGCTTAATTCTTTAAAGCCCAGTCGTGTTTTTACGCTGACAGGTAGTCCGCCCGCTTTTGCTGCTTGAATAAGTTCTGCCGCAACGTCTGGACGTAGAATAAGGCCACTACCTTTTCCTCTTGATGCTACGTTCGGTACAGGGCAACCCATGTTAATATCAATACCTTTAAATCCTAACTCTGCCATACCAATACTCATTTGACGGAAATATTCAGGATTATCTCCCCAAATATGCGCCACGATCGGTTGTTCATCTTCTGTAAAGATTAAACGGCCACGTACACTTTTCATACCTTCTGGATGACAATAGCTATCCGAGTTTGTGAACTCTGTGAAGAATACGTCTGGGCTACCAGCTTCACTTACTACGTGACGAAAAACAACGTCCGTTACATCTTCCATTGGTGCAAGTACGAAAAATGGTCGTGGTAAATCACGCCAAAAATTATCTATCATTTCAAATTCAAATCCTCTCACTATGAATACAATTTCAAACTCTCAATTTATAATTTGTGAAAATCAGCAATATTTATTTTAACTAAAATCGCTGAATGGTATTTTTGTAAAGTGAAACTTTAATCAGTGGAGGTTTTCTTCATCCTCCACTGATTATTA
>NZ_BOQD01000023.1 GCF_018332515.1 Bacillus hominis
GAAGGCTATTTTTTCATTATTTTACAGCTTCTTTTAGTTCTTTACCAGCTTTGAAAGCAGGTACTTTAGAAGCTGCGATTTGCATTTCTTCACCAGTTTGTGGGTTACGGCCTGTACGAGCAGCTCTTTCGCGAACTTCGAATGTACCGAATCCGATAAGTTGTACTTTTTCACCAGCAGCTAAAGTGTTAGTGATTGATTCTACTACAGTTTGTAAAACTACAGTAGCTTCCTTTTGAGAAATCTCAGCATTTTGTGCTACGCTTTTAATTAATTCTGTTTTATTCATGTTTTTCACCTCATATGTAAATAATGCTATTTAAGTTGTTATTATAACGTATAAAACATTCGAGAACAAGTGTACGTAGATATATTCACGAAAAAAATGAAATTTGTAATATTTTTTAGGACCATTTTGTAGACATTCAATTTAAGCGGATATAGATTTGTTATCTATTTCGGTCTTCTCTTTATGGGAAGGTAGTTTCTTATTATAAGATATGAAATAAGGTAGTGCTACAAATAACATACCTCCTACTAAATTTCCAAAGAAAAAAATGAAGTTCGGAAAATATTCAATCCAAGTTAAATGACCGGCAAAAATTGCAGCCGGGATGACAAACATATTGGCTACAACGTGCTGAAATCCAATCGCAACAAAAGTCATAACTGGGAACCAAATACCGATAATCTTTCCGCTAAATTCTTTACTTCCCATACTGAGCCAAACAGCTAAACAAACGAGCCAATTGCAGAAATGAATGCTTGTAGTGGCGTATCTTGTAGTTTAGCTTGTGCAATAGACACTGTTTTCGCTAAAAAAGCCCCCTCCGTTAATCTGAGAATATGGCCGAAAAAATAAGCAACGAATATAGCGCCGATGAAATTTAACATTTTTTCATGCTGTCACACCGATGTAACAAAAAGGTTTTAAACTACATCTAGAGGTGAAAACGTGAATACGCATCATGTAAAGAAAAATCCAAAAAAATCAATCTTAAAGAAATTTATTATTAGTTTAATAAGTATATTAATTATTCCAGTAAGCTTGTATTTCTATGCAACAGAAATAGAACGAAGATTGGTATCGGTCACGTGGAATGAAATAGAAGCTCCTACGATTCCTAAAGAGTTTAATAATAAAAAGATATTGCAATTCTCAGATGTACATTTAGGGCCAGAGTTTACATTGAAACAACTAGAAAATTTGGTGGAGAAGATGAATGATTTACATCCAGATATAGTAGTTTTTTCAGGAGATTTAATAGATAAGTTTGGATCTTATAATGGGGAAAGAGAAGAAGCGAAAGGGATTTTGCAGAAAATTCATGCTCCCCTAGGGAAATATGCTGTGTTTGGGAATCATGATAGAGGTGGGGGCGGTAGTTTATTTTACAAAAAGTACATGGAGGAAGCTGGTTTTTCTGTTTTAGTAAATGAAGTGCAGAAAATTAAAGTGGAAAATGGCAAGTATATTACAATATCAGGTTTGGATGATTTCTTATTAGGGAAACCGCAAATAGACTCGACTTTAAAAAACTTAAAACAACAAGATTTCAATATGCTATTAGTACATGAGCCTGATGTTGTAGACAAAGTAGCTCGTTATCCAGTTGATTTTCAAATGTCAGGACATAGTCATGGAGGACAAGTTCAGTTTCCCTTTGTAGGCCCTTTAATTACCACGAAATTAGCTGAGAAGTATGTTGAAGGAATGTATGAATTAGAAGGGAAGAGTAAGACGTTACATTTATATGTAAATCGCGGTATTGGGACGACTCGAATGCCTGTAAGATTTTGGAGTGTACCGGAACTTTCAGTTTTTGTATTGAAGCAAAATAGTAATTAGAATAGGGTGTTAACATGTTTGAAAAGAAGAGAACTTTTAATAGAAAGTTCTTTTTTGTTGATTTAAATCAGAATATTATGTACCTTTTATTTAAAGTGTTAAAAGAAAGGGGAATTTCTATGATAGAAACATGGCATAAAGAATTGGAAAGTTTATATAACCAAATGGTTTCGTGGCGAAGAGATTTTCATCAATACCCAGAGCTATCGTTTCAAGAAATAGAAACACCGAAAAAAATAGCTGAAATCTTAAAAAGTTTTCATATTGATGTGAAAACAGATGTAGGTGGAAGAGGTATAATTGGCGTAATTGAAGGTGGAAGACCTGGGAAGACGATAGCGTTACGTGCTGATTTTGATGCGCTACCTATTCAAGATGAAAAACAAGTCTCATATAAATCAAAGGTTCCTGGGGTAATGCATGCTTGTGGGCATGATGGACATACAGCAACACTTTTAGGAGTTGCAAAAGTATTAAGTGATAACCGAGACCAGCTTTCTGGAAAAATAGTACTTATACATCAACATGCAGAAGAGAAAGAACCTGGCGGGGCAATTGCTATGATTGAGGACGGTTGTTTAGAAGGAGTAGATGTTGTTTTTGGTACACATTTATCTTCTCAAATGCCATTAGGAATTGTTGGTGCGAAGGCTGGAGCGATGATGGCAGCAGCGGATACTTTTGAAGTGAAGATTCAAGGGCGAGGCGGTCACGGAGGTATGCCGCATCATACTGTAGATGCCATTATCGTTGCGACGCAAGTTATTAATCAGTTGCAACTATTAGTTAGTAGAAAAGTAGATCCGTTACAATCTGCTGTATTAACAGTTGGTACATTCCATGCTGGTCAAGCGGATAATATTATTGCGGATACTGCTACATTTACAGGAACAATTCGGACGTTAGACCCTGAAGTGAGAGAATTTATGGAGAAGGAATTTAAACGAGTTGTTGAGGGGATTTGTCAGTCTCTTCATGCTGAAGTTAATATTCAATATAAACGGGGTTATCCAATATTAATAAACCATTTAGATGAAACGAGTTATTTTATGGCGATTGCGGAACGTGATCTTGGAAGAGACAGAGTCATCGAAGTGCCACCGATTATGGGTGGTGAAGATTTTGCGTATTATTTAGAAAATGTTCCAGGAGCATTTTTCTTTACAGGTGCAGGTAATGAAGAAGTAGGTGCAACATATCCACATCATCATCCTCAATTTGATTTTGATGAACGGGCAATGTTAGTTGGTGGTAAATTATTTTTAACTCTTGTAAATAGTTTTTTAAGAGATGAAAAAGAATCTCTTCATAATTTAGATGTGGATGTGACAAAGTAATTTACATAAATAAAAAACAACAGTAGGTTATGCAAAGTAACCCATTGTTGTTTTTTATTATTTTTGCGAGGGAATAGCATCAACATATGCTCTATAATCATTTGAGAATCCAAAGTTTTTTTGCATCCCAATTAATAGAAATAAAAATAGAAATGAAGAATTTGTTCGATTCTAATTTCTTGTTTTCAAAGGAAGTTATATCCAATCATTGCTAGAAAAGATTCATATATAAGTAAAGAAATAAATAATTACTATTGTCATAGTGGAAATAAACTTTTTTCTTGACTTTTTATATGAAGGAGAGCAGAATGGTAAAAAAGGAAGGGGGGATGATGATGGAAGAGTACGTATTAGAGCTGTATAACCTGTTATATACGACAGAATGGCAAGACATTGTTTCGTTTCTTGGGATATTATTTTGCATGAAAATTGTAATTGTATACATGGAAGAGCAAGGTATGTTCTATTCCTTCTCATCCCCGTCGGATTTGCAACGTGAGCCGTTGCAAAACTATGCCAATGTAAATTACGAACAATTTCCTTTTGTTATATTCTTTATGATTCGTTTTATAACGGCGATTGTGAAGAAGAAGGAAAGTGATGAAGAAGAATGCCATCCAACTTGTTATGTAGCCAACGCTTTTTAAGCTAAATACAAGGAGGAGATTTATATGTGGTTTCGATTTCTTATGATTGGTTTCTTTTCATTAACAGCAATTACATTAATGGGATATCAAGTGTCTGAAATTTTTCAAGCATATAGCAGTACGTTTTTTAACAAAAACTAATCGCATTGCTATTTGAATAATAAAGCGATAAAATCCTTCTTAAGAAGTATTGTTAAGAAGGGTTTTTTCTTTGCTCTGTCTTACTGTGTCAAACTATTGTCACATTTACACCGTGAATAATATGTTAAAATAGTGAGGTTAATTATACATATTTGAAAGAAGAGGAGTGACCAATTTGGTGGATCAATCAACAAATCAGAAAAGCTATGCTCCTATTGTGATAACGCTTTCTGTAATTGTAAACGCGATTATTTTATTTTTGTTCTTTGGACCTGTTGGCTATGAAGGAGAATTACATTTTGATGTAACTATCTTACCAATGTTAAATGCAATTTTTAATAGTTTTACGTTTGTATTTTTATTAGCAGCTTTATTCTCTATTATTAAAAAGAATGTAAAAATGCACCGTGGTTTTATTCTTGCAGCATTTACAACGACTTTATTATTTTGTGTGTCATATTTATCGTATCATTACTTGGCACCAGCAACGCATTTTGGCGGAGAAGGTTTCATTAAATATGTGTATTTCTTCATTTTAATTACACATATTATCCTTGCAGCGATTATCGTACCACTTGCATTGTTCGCACTTGTATTTGGTTTTACGAATCAATTAACACGTCACCGTAAAATTGTACGTTGGACGATGCCGATTTGGTTATATGTAAGCTTATCTGGTGTTATTGTTTACTTAATGATCTCACCTTATTATCAATAAAAAATCCCAGCCTTTAGGCTGGGATTTTTTTGTTAAGCAAATATTTTTGTGATATGAAAAAAATATGGTATATAAAAGTATAGTTGCTTTTTATATGAAAGGGATGGTAAAGGTATATGCAAAATTTTGTATTTCGTAATCCAACGAAACTTATTTTCGGTAAAGGACAATTAGAGCAGTTAAAAATTGAAATTCCACAGTTTGGTAAAAAAGTTCTTCTCGTATATGGAGGAGGAAGTATTAAAAGAAACGGTATTTATGATAATGTAATTTCTATTTTAAAAGATATAAATGCGGAAGTATTTGAATTGACAGGTGTTGAACCGAATCCTCGTTTATCAACTGTAAAGAAAGGGATTCAAATTTGTAAAGATAATGATGTTGAATTTATTTTAGCGGTTGGTGGAGGAAGTGTAATCGACTGTACGAAAGCAATTGCAGCTGGTAGTAAGTACGATGGAGATGTATGGGACATTGTAACGAAGAAAGCATTTGCTAGTGAGGCGTTACCATTTGGTACTGTTCTTACTCTTGCCGCGACGGGCTCTGAAATGAATGCAGGATCTGTAATTACAAACTGGGAAACGAATGAAAAGTATGGATGGGGCAGTCCAGTTACTTTCCCGCAGTTTTCGATCTTAGATCCAGTTCATACTGCATCTGTACCGAAAGATCAAACAATTTACGGTATGGTAGATATTATGTCGCACGTATTAGAACAATATTTCCACCATGGAACAAATACAGAACTACAAGATCGTTATTGTGAGTCTGTTTTAAGAACAGTAATTGAAACAGCTCCTAAGCTGTTAAATGATCTAGAAAATTATGAGCATAGGGAAACAATTTTATATTGCGGCACGATGGCGTTAAATGGAATTTTAGCGATGGGAGTAAAAGGAGACTGGGCAACTCATAATATTGAGCATGCAGTTTCCGCTGTCCATGATATACCGCATGGGGGCGGTTTAGCAATTTTATTCCCAAATTGGATGAAACATGTTCTAGATGAAAATGTGAATCGTTTTAAACAATTTGCTGTGCGTGTGTTCAATATAGAAACGGAAGGGAAAGCGGATAAAGAAATTGCGCTAGAAGGAATTGAGGCACTACGTCAATTCTGGACTTCAATTGAAGCACCAGTAAGACTGGCTGATTACGGTATTGGGGAAAATGAAATTGACTTAATGGCGGATAAAGCAATGGCTTATGGTGAATTTGGTAACTTTAAAATATTAAATAAAGAGGATGTTCTAAATATATATAAAGCTTCTTTATAAGTGAATAGAGAGAAGAAACCTATTTGATTGTTGTATCAAATAGGTTTCTTTTTGTTATTTATAAATGTTTTTGACTGTTTATGATTGTTATTGACTGTTTATGGTTGATTTTTGTGATCGTTTTCATTATACTGTAATCAAAGAAGAGGTGAAGAAAATGTTAACTCCTGAACGTCATCAAATGATATTGCAACTTGTAAAGGAACAGAAGGTTGTTAAATTACAGCAATTAGTCGAAAGAACAGAAAGCTCTGAATCGACAATTCGTCGTGATTTAGCGCAATTGGAAAAACAAAGGTTATTAAAAAGAGTTCATGGTGGTGCTTCTGTTTTAACAGGAAAAGGACAGGAACCAACGATGGTTGAAAAATCATCCAAAAACATTCATATAAAACAACAAATTGCCAAGTATGCGGCTGGCGTTGTTGAACAAGGTGATTGCATTTATTTAGATGCAGGAAGTACAACATTTGAAATGATTCCATTTTTAATAAATAAAGATGTTACTGTCGTAACAAATGGGCTTATGCATATTGAAGCTTTAGTCGAAAATAATATTCGTGCATATTTACTAGGCGGGATGATGAAGAGTAGGACGAAAGCTTTAATCGGTGCTATGGCGCAGGAAAGTATGCAGAAATATCGTTTTGATAAATGTTTTTTAGGAGCGAATGGTGTACATGAACAGCTTGGTTTTACAACGCCAGATCCAGAGGAGGCGCTCTTGAAGCAAATGGCATTAACATTAGCAAATGAAGGATATTTCTTAATTGATGAAAGTAAGTTTTCAGAAGTTGCATTTGCAAAAATTGCAAATGTTGAAGATGCAAGTATTATTACAAACCATTTAGAAATTGATTTAGAAAAATATAGAAGACAAACAAATGTGATTGAGGCTGATAAACAATGATCTATACAGTTACTTTAAACCCATCTATTGATTATGTAGTGCAAGTTAATTCTTTCAATTTAGGAACAGTAAATCGAGCAGAGAAAGATATGAAGTTTCCTGGGGGAAAAGGGATTAATGTTTCTCGTGTTCTACATCGTTTAGGTGTTGAAAATGTAGCGCTTGGATTTACTGGTGGATTTACTGGTCAATTTATTAAAGATGTATTACATGATGAAGGTGTAACAACAAACTTCGTCCAAGTAGATGGAGATTCTCGAATTAATGTGAAAATAAAAGGGCAAGAAGAAACAGAATTAAATGGGCAAGGTCCTATTGTGACAAATGAGCAATTCGAGCAATTAATGAGACAAATTGCAAGTATGCAACCCGGAGATTGTGTTGTATTAGCTGGAAGTGTACCAGCTTCTATTTCGACCACCTTTTATGAATCAATCGCAGCGTTTGGAGCAGAAAAAGGTATTCGTGTAGTAGTAGATGCAAGTGGTAGTGCGCTACAGCATGTAATTAAAAATAAACCATTTTTAATAAAACCGAATCATCATGAACTTAGTGAGTTGTTCGGAGTACAGCTTTCAACAGTAGAAGACATTTTACCGTATGGAAGAAAGTTAATTGAACAAGGTGTAGGACATGTCATCGTTTCAATGGCAGGAGATGGAGCTTTATTATTTACAGCAGACGGTATATATGAAGCAACTGTTCCGAAAGGTGTCGTTATTAATTCGGTTGGGGCAGGAGATTCCCTCGTTGCTGGATTTGTAGGTAAATATGAACAGACAAAAGATATTGAAAAAGCATTTCAATATGGTGTTGCAACAGGGAGTGCAACAGCATTTTCAGCAGATTTATGTGAAAAGGAAAAAGTAGAAGAATTATTGTCGCAAGTAATGGTAGTTAAGCGATAGGGGGAAGCAACATATGAAAATTACAGAACTATTAAAAAGGGATACAGTCATTATGAATTTGACAGCTTCAAATAAAGAAGCTGTCATAGATGAATTAGTTGAGAAGTTAAGCGGGGCAAATCGTTTAAATAGTAAAGCTGAATTTAAAGAAGCTATTTTAAAGCGGGAATCACAAAGTACAACTGGAATTGGTGAAGGTATTGCAATACCTCATGCGAAGACGAAAGCTGTTAAGCAACCAGCGATTTGTTTTGGTAGAAGTGTAAGCGGTATCAACTACGAATCGCTGGACGGACAGTCTGCACATTTATTCTTTATGATTGCTGCGAGTGAAGGGGCGAATAATACTCATTTAGAAACATTGTCCCGTCTTTCTACCTTATTAATGGATGAAGGGTTTCGCAAGCAATTATTAGAAGCGAAGGATGAAGATGAACTTCTTCACTTATTTGATGAAAAAGAGAATGAAAAAGAAAAAGCTGAAATTGAAGTTGCGAAGCCAGAAGGAAATGAACCGTACGTATTAGCTGTTACAGCTTGTCCAACTGGAATCGCTCACACATATATGGCTGCTGATAGTTTGAAGGCGAAAGCGGCAGAGTTAGGGATTGCGATTAAAGTTGAAACGAACGGATCAACGGGTGTAAAGAACGGTTTAACGAAAGAAGATATTGAACGTGCAACAGCTATTATTGTTGCGGCAGATAAACAAGTAGAAATGAATCGTTTTGCTGGTAAACATGTCATTCAAGTGCCAGTTGCTGATGGGATTAGAAAAACTGAAATCCTTCTTAATAGAGCTGTAAAACAAGATGCACCAATCTTTAAAACTGTCAAAGAGAATGGGAAGGCAGAAAGTATTGAGAAAGAAAAAGGGTTAGGAATTTATAAGCATTTAATGAGCGGTGTAAGTAATATGCTTCCATTCGTTGTTGGTGGCGGGATTTTAATAGCGCTAGCGTTTTCGTTTGGTGGTATAAAGGCGGAAGGTCCTTTAGCTGAATTGTTCATGTCAATTGGGGGAGGAAAAACAGGTGCGTTTTTATTCCTTGTACCAATTTTAGCTGGATTTATTGCAAGTTCTATTGCTGATCGTCCTGGTTTTATGCCCGGTGTTGTAGGTGGATTTTTAGCGGCGAATGCGAATGCTGGATTTTTGGGTGGATTAATTGCTGGTTTCTTAGCTGGATATGTTGTTTTAGGGTTGAAAAGATTATTTTCAGGACTACCAGTACAATTAGAAGGAATTAAACCTGTTTTGTTATATCCAGTCTTTGGATTATTGATTACAGGAGTTGTAATGCAAAAAGTAGTAATTCCGCCTGTAGTAGCATTAAATGAAATGTTGACAGGGTGGTTAAATGGTTTAAACGGTACGAATGCTATATTACTAGGTCTTATTTTAGGTGGTATGATGGCAATTGATATGGGTGGTCCAATTAATAAAGCGGCATTTACGTTTGGTATTGCTGCAATAGAAGCACAGAATTTTGGAGTGCACTCAGCAGTTATGGCTGGGGGTATGGTACCGCCACTTGCGATTGCATTTGCAACTACATTCTTTAAATCAAAGTTTACAGAAGCGGAACGTAAATCTGGTTTAACAAATTATATTATGGGAGCGTCGTTTATTACAGAAGGTGCGATTCCATTTGCAGCTGCAGATCCGGTTCGAGTCATTGTAAGTTGTGTTGTTGGTTCAAGTATTGCAGGTGCGTTATCTATGTTATTCCAAATTACATTACCGGCACCGCATGGTGGGTTGTTTGTTATCGCATTAGTGAATAAACCATTGCTATATATTTTCTCTATATTAATTGGGACAGTTGTTTCGGCTCTTATGATGGGGATTTGGAAAAAGAAAGTTAAATAACGAATGAAACAGGAGCAGCTGCTATTAGCTGCTCTTTTTTATTACAAAAAAGTAGGTTAATAATTGGAGAATGATGTTTTTTGGTAAAAGATGTAATGAAATGTGAATTTTTTGTAACAAAAAAGTAATACTGTAATTTTTTTTGGAAAAAGAATCTAGTGCTTGTATGTGGAAAATATATGAAAACTATTGGAGATTCTATTGGAAATGCACTCCAATAATATGGAAATTTATGTTACAACTCATTAATCGTATATTACGAATGCTTTGTAATTGTGTGATTTTCGAAATTTTGAAAAAAACTGTTGCTATAATGAGAACACGAAAACAAAGCAAATGGAGGCTATTCATGAAAAAATTATTAGGTATAGCAACAGCAGCAGTTTTTGGTCTTGGGATTTTTGCAGGTTCTGCTAAAGCAGAAACGATTGTAACAACAGATGTATTAAACGTTAGAGAAAACCCAAATGTAGAATCAAAGCTTGTAGGTAAAATGTTAAGTGGAAATAAATTAGATGTTATAAATACAGAAAACGGATGGTCCAAAATTAAATTAGATGGCAAAGAAGCGTTTATAAGTGCTGAGTTTACGAAAAGTACTTATTATGTAACAGCAAACGTATTAAACGTTCGTGCTGGAGCGAATACTGATTCAGAAATTCTTGGCACGCTTAAAAAAGATGACTTGATTGAAACGACAAATCAAGTACAAAACGAATGGTTACAATTCGAATATGGTGGGAAAGCGGCGTATGTTCACGTACCATTTTTAACAGGTACAGCACCTGTTATTGAAAGAAAAGAAGTTCCAGTTCAAGATGAAGCGCCAACTAAGGAGAAAACTTCGGCTAAAAATGATACGGCAGTTAAAGGAAAAGAATCTGTTAAAAGTGGAGAATCAAGTAAACCAGTAGCTCAAGCGAAGCCGGTAGCTAAACCAGTGGCGAAATCTACTGAAACAAGTGCACCTGCTGGTGGTCGTGAAATAACAGTAGAAGCGACAGCTTACACAGCTAATCCGAGTGAAAATGGTACATATGGTGGTCGTGTGTTAACTGCGATGGGGCATGATTTAACGGCGAATCCAAATATGAAAGTTATTGCTGTTGATCCGAAAGTAATTCCTCTTGGATCAAAAGTATGGGTGGAAGGATATGGAGAAGCAATTGCTGGAGATACTGGTGGCGCGATTAAAGGAAACCGTATTGATGTTTTAGTTGGTTCAGATAGCACTGCTGATAGTTGGGGTCGTAAATCAGTTAAAGTGAAAGTTATAAAATAATTTATTAAAATAAAAAACGGCTGCTTGAAAATGTCTAAGCGGCCGCTTTTTTATATAAGAATTATTGAAAAGGGTAAATTGTTTTACCTGTAATAATTTTATACGCCGTGCAAAATTGAGTTTGCATATACTCTGTATTTTTATTTTCTGGATGTAACGCTGTTTCTTGAAGAGTAGAATGAAAGGAACGTAGTAAACAATTTAGTGCGAAGTATAATTCTTCTTGTGAACAATTTTGTTCTTTTGTAGCGGTAGCTAAAATAAGGTCTTTTATTAATAATGGAAAATCGATAGTCGCTTGTTTCATAGTCATTGCACCCTCTCCGAGCTATTTTTATCATGTATATGCAGAATTGGACAAGCTATGCTCTTTTTTTATGTATAATTTCATGTACTGAATTGAAAGAACTTGCAATCATACCATTAAAATTGGTAAGATTGGGTATAATGTTAGATGGAGTATAATACATAAAGAGAGTTGAGTTATATGGGAGAAGTGCAACGCGAAAAAGTTGCTGTCATCATTGGACCAACTGCTGTCGGAAAGACGAAATTAAGTATCGATCTTGCAAAAGCGTTGAATGGTGAGATTATTAGTGGTGATTCCATGCAAATTTATCGTACGATGGATATCGGGACTGCAAAGGTGACGACAGATGAGATGGACGGAATTCCGCATTATATGATTGATATAAAAGATCCGGAAGATTCATTTTCTGTGGCGGAATTTCAAGAACGTGTCCGTAAGTGCATTCGAGAAATTACAGAGCGCGGGAAATTACCAATTATTGTTGGTGGAACCGGTCTCTATATACAATCTGTTCTGTTCGATTACCAGTTTACAGATGAGGCTGGGGACGCTACATACCGAGAACAGATGGAAAAGTTAGCATTAGAACGCGGTGTGGAATATGTACATAAAAAGTTGCAAGAAGTAGATCCAGAAAGTGCGGAGCGTATTCATGCCAATAATGTAAGGCGTGTTATTCGGGCGTTAGAAATTTTTCACACGACGGGTGAAAAAATGAGTAACCAGCTCGAAAAACAAGAAAATGAGTTACTGTACGATGTTTCATTAATTGGCTTGACAATGGATCGAGAAATGCTATACGATCGCATTAACTTACGTGTTAACCTAATGATTGAACAAGGTTTATTAGAAGAAGTAAAAGGTCTACATGAAAGAGGAGTGCGAGATTGTCAATCTATTCAAGCGATTGGTTATAAAGAGATATATGATTATTTTGAGAATCGTGTATCTTTAGAAGAAGCGGTATCACAATTAAAGACGAATTCACGCCGTTATGCAAAACGTCAATTAACGTGGTTCCGTAATAAGATGGATGTCGCGTGGTTCGATGTTACTGATGGTGAAAAAACGTCAGAAATTTTACGATACATAGAAGGAAAGCTACAACTAAAGTCGAATAATAGTAAGTAGAGAAAAAGAGGAGGATTCGACATGAAGCAATCAATCAATATTCAAGATCAGTTTTTAAATCAACTCCGTAAAGAGAATACGTTCGTTACGCTGTACTTATTAAATGGTTTTCAGCTTCGTGGATTAATTAAAGGATTTGATAATTTTACAGTCCTGCTGGAAACAGAAGGTAAGCAACAGCTTATTTATAAACATGCAATTTCTACATTTGTGCCACAAAAAAATGTTTCGATTGAATTAGAGTAGTAATGAATTATTGTACATAACAAAAAAAGAGCGAGTTTCTCGCTCTTTTTTTATTTGTCATAAACAATAAATAGTGAAATTTAAGCGATTCTAAATACAGTAAGTCGGATGTTAGTGTTGCCTGTTTCGGGAATTGTAATTTCGCTAAGGGTAGATTTGACAGAAATATTTGTACCAGCTGCTAACGTTTCGATTGAAGTAAATGAAAGTGAGTCGCCTATTAGATTTGAAGAGAAGTTGTCAGTTGCGACTGCTCCATTTATTGAAATTCCTACTCCGAGCGGAGCACATCCTGGTGCAGTTGTAGAGATGGATACGCTAATCACATAAATACCAGCGTTGATAACAGTAACTGTATCTGTGCCGTTGAAGATAATATTATTTGCGTTAAATACTTTATGAAAAATGAAGTTGTTAAATTGGAGTACAGTTTGTTGAATGTTGTTTGTTACAACAATTGTTGCTACTGGGAAGCCAGCGCCAGTAGTGCCAGCTGGTCCTTGAGCGCCAGTATTGCCTTGAGGTCCCTGAGCGCCAGTAGCGCCAGCTGGTCCTTGAGCACCAGTATTGCCTTGAGGTCCTTGAGCGCCAGTAGAACCTACTGGTCCTTGAGCCCCAGT
>NZ_BOQD01000024.1 GCF_018332515.1 Bacillus hominis
TGCTTCTTCAACTTCTTTTACTTCTTCTTTTACTTCTTCTTTTGCTTCCAGTTTCTCTACTATATTCTGTATAACTTCACCACTAAACCATATACCAAGCCCGTAATACTCCGTTCCATCAAAAACAAAATCGTATTTCTTTTCTCCTGGAGTACTCCATACGATTGTACCCTCGTCCTCATTAAATGTGCCACTCTCACTTTTTAATGTAATATTCTCAAGCGGTTCCCCCTCCACATCATATACAGGGATTTTCACTTTTTGATTTACTTGTGCGTCATCTAAAAATATTTTTTGCCTTCTAATATCGATTGTTGACCATTGAGACAATTGTATAATCGGTCTTATATCCTGAATCTCATTTCCAGGAAGTTTTAAGCTAATTAAATCTAACATCGAAGCAAAGATTGATATATCCTTAATCCGATTATCTGATAAATTTAACCATTGTAAATTTTTCAATTTACTTAATGGTTCAATATCCACTACTTGATTCCCTATTAGTTCTAGTTCATTCAACATACTTATTTCACTAATTGCTTCTACACTACTAATTTCATTATCATTTAATATTAATACGGATAGGTTTTTTAATTGTTGTATTCCTTGTATAGTATCGTTATTAATTTTATTATTTGAGGCCGTTAATTTTTTCAATGAATTGACTTTAAATAATGGTTCAATATTTTTCACATTATTATTGCTTATATTTAATTTCTCTAACTTCTCTAGTTTAGAAAATGGTTCGATATTTTCGATTTGATTATGTGCTAAACTTACAGATTTCAAACTTCTCAAATTCGAGATAAATGCTATATTTTTCAACTCTAAGTTTTCTAACTCTAAACTTTCTAAATTCGACATAAACTCTATGCCAGAGACATCTTTTATACCGTTACCCTGCCCATTAGTTATCTTAAATGTTTTAATCTTTAATAAATCCTCTTTCGTAATCGGTGCTTCTAAATCCGTTCTATTCAAATTATTTTTATTAATATATCGTTGTAATTCCTTGTCTTGAACAACATTCGTCCCCTCTTGATTTTCAACTATTTTTTGAATAACAGTTCCATTAAAACGTAATTTATTCTCTGAAGAACCTGTTTCTAAATTAAACTCATATGATTTTTCTCCAGGGCTGTCCCATTTTACAAAACCATTATTTTGTGTCCCCCCCTCGCTGATCCATTTAATACTTTGAAGAGATTCGCCATTTAAATCATATATAGGAATTTTACTATCTTCATTTACTACGCCTTCATTCAAAAAGATTTTTTGTCTGTGAACTTGAACGACAAAACGCTTTCCAAACTCTTGAATAGGTCTTACATCAGAAATTTCATTTGCACTTAAATTAAGTTCGTATAAATTAGTTAGCCCACTAAGTGATGAAACATCCGAAATATAATTTTCTTCTAAATCAAGTGATTGTAAGTTTTTCATTTTAGCTAGCGGTGTAATATCTGTAATTTCTGCATCACTCACTGCAAGCTTAGTAAGGCTCTCCATTTTACTAATAGATTCAAGATTAGTAATGTTATTATTTCCAATCGATAGTTCCTTTACTTTATTTAACTGTTCCATTCCTGTTAAATCACTAATATTATTATTAGCCACATACAAATTACCTAGAGACGCCATTGTAAATAGCGGTGTAATATCTTCAATCTTATTGCCAATTAAATCTAATACTCTAACTTTGTTCAATTTACTTAATGGCTTCAAATCAGTAATTTGATTATCTCTTAAAGAGAGATTTTTAATTTTATTCAGCCCAGCAATTGGTTCAATATTTTCAATTTGATTAGAGTAAAGATCTAAAAACTTCAAATTATTCAAATTAGCAATTGGAGATAAATCACTCACTTCAGACTCATGCAATCTGAATTTCTCCAAATTTACCATATGCTCTAAACCAGCTAAATTATTAATCCCCTTCCCGACATATACCTCTAATTCTTTAATTTGTAGTGCATCGGCTTTCGTTATTGGTGTATTTATATCCTGTCGACCTAAAGTATTTTTATTAATGTATTGTTGTAACTTTTTATCCACTACTATATTTTTTGTTTCTTCTTTTTGTTCTTCTTTATTTTCCTTTTGTTCTTTTGGAACATTGTTTTCTAAATTTAATATATTTACTTCAAACTGTACTTGATACTTATTGTCATAAGACATTGTCGGAATATAAATGTGCATTTGCATATTATACCTTTTTCCTAATTCCCCTACTTCAAATTGAATCACTTTCGTTCCATTTTTCTTTTTATCTTCTGATATTACTTTCACATCATGAAACACACCAGGAGTATGAATATCCTCTGTTTTCAAGTATTGAAAGAAATCACTATCACTTAACGTTGCCGTTACAATTTTCTTTCCGTTCTCAATTATTAATTTCGGATCCTTTATATAAACAGTTGCCATGGACTCTTCATTCGTTTTATCTTTATACGCTTTAATAACAGCGTTATATGTACCATCTGATAAAGCTTGTCCAGTTTTATTCGCCTCAATTGCTACCGCCGCTAAAGCTGGCGTCGAATACACAGCAAACGGTAGCGCTAAAGCTGCCGCCACTAACATCGCATTTATATGTTTTCTTTTATTTTTCTTCAACTTTACATCTCCTCCAAAGTATATAAATCAAAATGTAATCATTTCTCGAATAAATGATAATGATTTTCATTTTCAATGTCAACTAACAATATAAATATTTCGCAAAAACTTCACAAAAAAATAACCCCTTTAAAAGGGATTATGCCATCTTTTCACCTGATTCTTCTTTAAAGAAGCTTTTCATCGCATGGAATACATCTGCTTTTTGCTTTAAAATATAATATCTGAAATTCTCATCTTTAATATTTTTATATGCTGACATGAGTGTACTGTGGCGGTTATACTGGTTCACTTCCCCATACCCAAACATATTACACTTCTTCATCAGTTCTTCAACAAGTTTTACACACCTAGCATTATCCGAAGTTAAATTATCACCATCTGAAAAATGAAATGGGTAAATATTATAGCGGTCTGGTGAATATTTATTATCGATTAGTTCAAGTGCTTTTTTATATACAGAAGAACATATCGTTCCCCCACTTTCTCCTTTTGAGAAAAACTCTTCTTCGGTAACGACTTTCGCTTCTGTATGGTGAGCAATAAATTCAATATCAACTGTTTCATACTTTGTACGTAAAAATCGTGTCATCCAGAAAAAGAAGCTACGTGCCATATACTTCTCCCATATCCCCATCGATCCACTCGTATCCATCATCGCTAATACAACAGCTTTTGAATCTGGCTTTAACACTTCATTCCAAGTACGGAACTTTAAATCTTCTTGGTGAATTGGATGAAAAGATGCTTTACCACGCATTGCATTTCGTTTATATGCAGATATCATCGTTCGTTTCTTATCAATATTTCCCCATAATCCTGTTTTTCTAATATCATTAAATTCAATGTGTTCAATCCGGTTTTCATCCATTTCTTTTCTCTTTAAATTAGGCAACTCTAACTCTTTGAAAAACGCTTGCTCCAATTCTAAAATTGAGACTTCTGCTTCATAATAATCTTCTCCAGCTGCATCTCCTGCCCCTTGCCCTTTTCCTGGTCCTTTCTGCTTTTGACCACCTGATCCATCTCTCGCAACGACATCGCCAACTTTGCTGTCACCGTTCCCTTGCCCAACATGTTTGTTTTTATCATAATTGTATCTAATCTTATATTCATCTAAAGAACGAATCGGTATTTTCACAACATCCCTACCATTAGACATAACAATATTTTCTTCTGTTACAAGATCTGGTAAATTATTTTTAATTGCCTCTTGTACTTTTTCTTGATGGCGTTGTTGGTCGTCATATCCTTTGCGATGGAGGGACCAGTTTTCCTGTGAAATTGTATAGTTTGGTTGATTTTCTTCGCCCATGCCTTTCCCTCCTTACTGTATTTGTTTTCTCTTATGAACAGCAATCTATACTTTTGTTTTCTAGTGTGCGTAACTAGAATATTAAAAGAATAACTGTTCATCGAAAATCATCCCATAAACATATATAGCATTTCTCATACAATACTCCGAGCATCTTAAACAAAATTTTGCCACTCACATAATAGAAAGAAACATTCCGCCGTTGATAAGAAAGAAACACAATGCATTGTTGCACACATTTTCGTTTTGCAACATATTGTATTGTGTTGGCTTTTTTGTATGAATGGTTGGTTACTCTATCATATGCATATTGTAAAAATAATTGACAATAAATTCATAAAATCGCATCTTAATTTATTATATTCGGACAAGCTATGACATTTTTTACAAATATAAATAGATAACAAAACGCCGTCCCAAGAACAAGAGACAGCGTTTTATTATCAAACTATCGATTTAACAAACTACCTACATATCGTAACAATTCATTCGCAGATGAAGAATTATAGCCATGCTCATCAATTAAACGTGCAACGACATCATTGATTTTCTTAAGCTGATTTTCGTCTGGTGTTTTCGTTGATGTTGTAATTTTCACTATATCTTTTAAATCAGCAAATAGTTTTTTCTGAATCGCTTCACGAAGACGCTCGTGTGAATTATAATCAAAGCGCTTCCCTTTACGTGCATAAGCAGAAATGCGAATTAAAATTTCTTCACGGAATGCCTTTTTAGCATTTTCTGAAATTCCAATTTGCTCTTCAATCGAACGCATAAGTTTTTCATCTGGGCTCATTTCTTCACCCGTTAACAGATCACGTAATTTTGATTTATTGCAGTACGCTTCGACGTTATCTAAGTAATTATCCATAAGTGTCTTAGCTGATTCTTCGTATGAATAAACAAACGCTTTTTGTACTTCTTTCTTAGCAATTTCATCGTATTCTTTTCTCGCTAATGAGATAAAATTCATATAGCGCTCTCGGTCTTCACTACTAATTGACGGGTGCTGATCCAATCCGTCTTTTAACGATCTCAGTACATCTAGTGCATTAATAGATGGTACCTCTTTTCGAATAATTGTAGAAGAAATTCGGTTAATGACATAACGAGGATCAATACCCTTCATACCTTCATCTTGATATTCGCGTTGCAGCTCCTCTACATCAATCGTATTATACCCTTCTACCGTTTCTCCATCATATAAACGCATCTTTTTAATTAAATCAATATCCGGACGCTTCGGGTCTTTTAAACGAGTTAAAATAGTGAACATTGCTGCAACGCGAAGTGTATGCGGTGCAATATGAACATTGGACACATCACTTTCACGAATCATTTTTTCATAAATATGTTCTTCTTCACTAACCCGTAAATTATATGGAACCGGCATTACAATAATTCGTGAATGCAATGCTTCATTTTTCTTATTTGCTATGAAGGAACGATACTCTGTTTCATTTGTATGCGCTACAATTAATTCATCTGCTGAAATAAGCGCAAATCTTCCTGCTTTAAAATTCCCTTCTTGTGTAAGCGATAGTAAATGCCATAAAAATTTCTCATCACATTTTAACATCTCTTGGAATTCCATCATGCCGCGGTTCGCCTTATTTAATTCTCCATCAAATCGATATGCACGGGGATCTGATTCCGAACCGTATTCTGCAATTGTAGAAAAGTCTAGACTACCTGTTAAATCGGCAATATCTTGTGATTTTGGATCAGAAGGACTAAATGTACCAATTCCTGTACGGCGATCTTCAGAGAAGAAAATACGCTCTACAACTACATCCTCAATTCTTGACCCGTATTCTTGCTCTAAACGCATAACATTTAATGGTGATAAATTCCCTTCAATTCTTACTCCATACTCATCAAAGAAATCATTCCGTAAATGATGCGGTATTAAATGAAGCGGATCTTCATGCATTGGGCAGCCCTTTATTGCAAAAACTGCTCCACGATCTGTACGGGAATATGTTTCTAATCCTCGCTTCAACATCGTAACTAAAGTTGATTTACCACCACTAACAGGACCCATTAATAATAAAATACGTTTTCTAACATCTAATCGTTTTGCAGATGGATGAAAATATTCTTCTACAAGGCGTTCTAAAGCATCCTCTAATCCAAATAGCTGATTACTAAAGAAGTTATACTTTCTTCTACCATCAACTTCTTCAATTCCAGCATCTTTTATCATATTGTAAATGCGAGAGTGTGCTGTTTGAGCCACCCATGGTCTTTCTTTCACAAGCTCCAAATACTCCGCAAACGTACCTTCCCATTGTAAACGTTCTTCTGCTGCTCGATGCTGTTCAATCTTTTTTAGAATATCCATTATAGCTCCTCCCCCATCTCCTTGTTCAATCGGATTATTATAAAAGGTATGCTAGGATGTCCTTAAACATTCTTTAAATCAAAACGAAATATATTATAGGCTATAAAATTCTCTCCAAAATTCAAAGAAAATTCTGTATAATAAAGGTATTAAAGTTTTTACACCGCTATTCGTTTAAAATAAATTCTTTTCTTCTAAGAACCTTACATACATTTCGAGTAATAATTAAGATTCGTAAACCGAAAAAAGTAGGGAGGATATTAGTATGAAATTATTATTAATTTTAGGTGTATCACTCACATTTCTTACAGCTATTTTTACATCTGGTTACAATGATAAACCAGGTACACATAAAAAGTGATGTGCTTTTTAGCACATCACTTTTTTCTTTATCAATCATTTGTAATACACATTTTCCACATCATATCTTGATAAAGGTCGGCTATAATAATAACCTTGTGCAAGTTTCACATTCTTTTCCTTCAAAAACTGTATTTGTTCCGCTTTTTCTACCCCTTCTGCAATTATATTTAACCCTAAAGTACGAGCTAAAAGAATAATCACAGCCGTAATATTTGTATCGCGTTCATCTTTATTTATACCTTCCATAAAGGAACGATCAATTTTTAAAGTATCAATTGGATATGTTTTCAAATAACTTAAAGATGAATATCCCGTCCCAAAATCGTCTAAATGGATCTTTAAATTTTGTTCTTTTAATTGGAGCAACACTCTCTTCGATATGTCTTTATGTATAAGGGCCCCTTCTGTAACCTCTATCGCTAATAAATGAGCTGGTACATTGTACTTATTTAAAGCCCGTGTAATCATCTCTATTAATGTAATAGAACGAAAATGTCTAGCAGAAATATTAACTGCAATCGGGACAACTTCATATCCTTTATTCAACCATTCGCGTATTTGCTGACACACTTGATTTACTACCCATTCATCAAGCTTAATAATAAATCCAGTTCTTTCTGCCAGTGGAATAAATTGATTAGGTGGGACAAACCCAAGTTCCTTATTTTCCCATCTTATTAAAGATTCCATACTGGCTATTTTTTTCGTATCAATATTAAATTGCGGCTGGTAATATAAGAAAAATTCATTTTTCTCTATAGCACGATGTAACTGGTTTTCTATTATAAACCTTTGTTCACGTTCGCAATCTAATCCACTACAATAAAAATAATAATGACCTTTTCCTTTTTCCTTTGCTTTTTCTAAAGCAGCATCAACTCTTTGAAAAAGTATTTTTTCATCTGCTCCATCTGTTGGAGCCATTACAATTCCAATTGACGCACTTAAATACACGTCCTCTTCTTCTATTACAAAATGTTCACTAATCCTTTCTAATATGTTTTTTGCAACCTTCTCTACACATTCTTTCGTTATATTTTCTATTAACATAACAAATTGATCATCGTGCTCTCTAAATAAGTGCATACCTTCTATTTGTAGATTGCTCAAACATTCTGTAACTTTTTGTAATACTTTATCTCCTTCTTTATAACCAAATGTATCATTAATAAGATGAAATTCATCCAAATCCATAAAAACAAGTGCAAACTCTTTTTTCTCATTTAAAAACTCATTTAGCTTATTTGTACATGAAATTCTATTCATTAAACCTGTTAACTGGTCATAATAAGCTAAGTATTCTGTCTTCATCTCATTTAAGACTTGCCTTGTAACATCCCTCGTAACAATATACACCCCGACAATTTCACTGTTCACAATAATAGGAATAGTCCTCAAAGAAATATATAGCTCGTACCCTTCTTTATGAACATATTTCTTTGAAACAATTTGTTTTGCCCTTCCCTGTAAAGCTTCTTCAAATATCATTTGAAAGTCTTCTTCATATTCTTTAATAATAAATTTAAAAATAAATCTATTATTCAATTCTTCATGGCGGTATCCAAATATTTCATACGTTGCCGGATTTACATATGTAATTCTACCTATAGAATCTATAGATATAATGGAGTCATTATTATATTCTAGTAATGACTTAAATAACATTTGTTTTTTCTCTATTTCTGCCTTCTCCTCAACCTGAGCAGTAATATCCCTTGTAATACAAATAATAAACTGACATACTCCTTCTTCGTCGTATACAGGGTTAAGTGAAGATTCATAATGTAGCTTACCCGTGGGCAAGCTAATTACATCACAAAAAGTATGTGATCTCGCTTTTTTTATTACTTTTGTATATTGATTCTGTAAAATATTTGCTTTGTCTACTGGTAATACTTCAGTAAACGTTTTTCCGTAACATTCTTCGCTTAGCTTCGCGTAATTCATTCCTATTTTATTTACATAAATATATGTAAAAACCTCATCATCAGTAACTTTCACAATAAATACTAAATCTTGAGTAGCGTGTAATAATCCTTTTCTTATTAAATCCATATCTATCATACTTAAAAAGGTATTTTGATTATTATATTGTTCCTTCATATTTATCTCAACCCGTCTTATCTATTTTCATTCATATATCTCATTCTATATGAATATGTACCTTTTTTAAAATGTATGATTACATATTTTTTTAAAAAAATAAAAAAGTCGCCAAATGGCGACTTTTAATAAACGATTTCTAAATCTAATCCTGGATAATTTTGTTGACGGAACGCTTCATAAACTAAAATTGCTGCTGTATTAGATAAATTTAATGAACGTACTTTATCCGTCATTGGAATACGTAAACAATGATCAAAGTTTTCTTCAATTACATTAGCTGGTAATCCATTTGTTTCTCTTCCAAATACGAAATAGTAATCCTTCTCACGTTTACTATAATCAAATGCTGTATGAGCTTTCTCGCCATACTTTGTTAAATAGAAGAATTCACCATCTTTATTTTTCTCATAAAATTCTTCGATTGAATCATAATACGTAACTTTTACGTGCTGCCAATAATCTAATCCTGCACGCTTTAACATTTTGTCATCCGTTGAAAATCCAAGCGGTCTAATCAAATGTAATTCTGTTCCAGTTGCTGCACAAGTACGTGCAATATTTCCTGTATTTGCTGGAATTTCTGGTTGATATAAAACAACATGTACTCCCACGCGATATTCACCTCTATTTTTTATCTACTACGTATTATACCACTTGAACGAAAAATCTCTACCCATTAATAATATGAAAGAATTTATATTTCATTTGTGGTGTATATTTACTAGAGTCTTCATAGTTCCAATATCGTCTACGGCTATTCGCTGAATGTGCATTTACAAGCGGCATACCATCTGCGTCTTTCGCTACTACAATCGTCGTATGATTCCACCTACCATCATCCTCGAAATCATAAACAATTACATCGCCAAGAATAAGATCTTCTGGCTTTTCTACCGCTTCTGCTCGAAGACCAGCTGTAGCACCTGATAAATACCAATAAAAAGAGTGTGCTACAGCCCAACTCCAACTCCACTGGTTTTCCCTTTGCCACCATCCTTTACGAATATTAGGATACCCGTTCATTGGTACTTCCCCAGTGTGAAGACATTGCGAAATATAATTCGTACAATTATCAGGAAAATTACGATATGCAGGATTGCGATCATCCCACCAACGCTCTGCATATTTCACTGCCTCTAAACGATTATATTGATATGAACCGTATTTTTCTTTCGTGACTTCTCGTTCTAACGTTTCACCTATTCCTATTTCTTCTGACACTTCAAGAGCATAATGATCTATTATACGACTATTTTTCAAATAAATTCGTCGTTTTAATTGTTCTTCTTCGATATAAAATAATTCTTTATGCTTAATTAAATATTTCAAGTGTACTTGATAATCGATTTCTTGATGCTCACTACTATTTAATTGTCTTATGAAAGAAATATCCGCAGTTGCTTTCACTATATGTGCACTACGTCTTTGAAACAATTGTTTCTTTCTCTTTGCTATTTGCAATAAATCTTCAGCAATACCATCCATATCTGTTCGTTTCTCTGTTATATATGCTAAAAACTGTTGCACTTGCTTTTCAATACTCACTTTTACAACCATTCAGTCTCCCTCCCATATTACAATATGAAAAAGGGAAATATTGTCTACTCTTTTTTCTGCGCTAACAATTCAAGTCCACGATTCATTTCATGAAGAACCTCTTCATCTTTCTCACGTTCCATCGCTTTTTCAATTGCTTCACCCACTCCATCTCCGCCAATTTTCCCAAGTGCCCATGCTGCTGTTCCGCGAAGTACTGGCCTTGGGTCATCTTTCATAACACCGATTAAATCAGGAATTGCTGCTGTTTCTTTAAAATGTGCAAGGGCTAAAATAGCATTTCGTTGCAATGGCTTTTTACCTCTCCATGAACCCGACATAATTCCATATTTCTCTTTAAAATCACGATTACTAATTGTTAAAAGTGGTGTTAATAACGGTTTAACTAACTCAGGATCAGGCTCCATTTCAGGGTGGTTATGAAAATCCATTCCTTTATTTTTCGGACAAACAGTCTGACACGTATCACATCCATATATACGATTCCCTATTTTATCGCGATATTCTTCAGGCAAAAATCCTTTTGTCTGCGTTAAAAATGCAATACACTTCTTTGAGTCTAACTGGCCGCCTTGTACTAAAGCACCTGTAGGACAAATATCAATACATTTCGTACAACTTCCACATTGATCTTCTATTGGCCGATCAGGAGGGAATGGAACATTCGTAACCATTTCTCCTAAGTATACGTACGAACCAAATTCCGGCGTAATAATAGCGCAGTTCTTACCACTCCATCCAATACCGGCACGCTCTGAAACAGCTCGATCACTTAGCTCACCTGTATCAACCATTGATTTCACTTCTATATCCGGAAGCTTTTCGATTAAATACGCCTCTAACTTTTGCAAACGATCTCGTAAAACAAGGTGATAATCTTGGCCCCAAGAAGCACGACAAAAAATCCCGCGGCGCTCTCCACGCTTACTTAATGGTGCATTTTTTAATTTTGAAGGGTATGCTAAAGCAATCGCAATAATTGATTTCGCACCAGGTAACAGCAGCTGCGGATTCGTTCTCTTCTCTATATCAGGCTCTTCGAATCCAGACTGATAATTCAATTGTTGTTGCTGGATTAGACGCTGCTTTAATTCCTCAAATGGTGAAGCACTGGCAAAACCTATTTTATCTATACCAATCGTTTTACTATACGCAATTACATCTTGTTTTAATTGTTCAAAATCCATTCTTAATCGCCTCCTCCGATGAATCCATCCCTTATGTAACGACTATATTGGTTCGTAATTCACTGTTGGAATACTATTCCTTACTTCTATTTTCGCATACATTTATGATTTTCAAACACTAAAAAACGCAATGCCTCGTTTATCTTAGAAACGAAACACTGCGTTGATCACAATTTATTAGAAAAACATTAAATAAAATTTGGAGCGGGTGAAGAGAATCGAACTCTCGACCAGAGCTTGGAAGGCTCTTGTTTTACCACTAAACTACACCCGCAAATATGAAATAAATATAAGATATTGAAATAACTTATGTAAAGTAGTATAGCATGTAAAAAAATACGAAGCAAGAATTTTATCGAAAAAAGTCGAAAAAGTGATGAGATAACTCATCACTTTTTCAATTCTTTATCAATCGCCTTCTTCATACTATCGAAATCAGGGTTTGCAAGATTCCCATTTACATATACTGAAGGAGCACCTTGAACTTTTAATTTTTGAGCACGATCTGAATCTTTACGTACTTGATCTTTCATTTCTTTACTGTGTAAATCTTTTTTAAATTGTTCTACATTAATTTTCGGAAGTTTTTCTTTCACAATATTAAGAAGTAATTCTTCTGTAATCCATTCTTCCGTATCTTTCTTTTGATTTTGATAAATCTCATCATAGAAAATCCAGAATGAATCTTTATCTTGTTTATAAATTGCTTCACCAGCAGCTGCACCTAAATCAGAATCTTTTCCGATAAACGGGAAGTTAATAAAATATAACTGCACTTTACCTTTATCGATATACTCTTCTTTTAATCGTGGTAATACCGTTGCATCCCAAGTACGACAAGCTGGGCATTTGAAGTCTCCAAATTCAACTACCTTAACTGGGGCATCATCTTTCCCTAAAGATTGTTGCGTAGAATAAGCAAACATCTCATCCCCTTTATCTTTTTTGTCATTTATGATGCTATACGCAATTGTTCCGATTACAATCAATACTGCGATAGAAAAAACTACACCAAGAACCATGAGTTTATTTGATTTCATATACATTCCTCTTTAAATTCATATTCTGTATACAGCATTGTACACAATACACATAATATCAACACTTATATACGTCACGCAATGAACACGCTCACATAAATTACAAAAATACAACATTTGTGACGATATTGTGTCACGATTTGTCACAATTTATTCAAAAAAAGAAGTCCCTATATAGGAACTTCTCTTAACTTACTGCTTTTTCACGGGCATTTTTTAACATGGATTGCTCTGTTTTTATATCATGACGAATTACTAATTTCTCACTAACTGCTTGCACATATTCATCATGATTTATATACCCTTCTTTCTCCATTAGCCTTAAAACTACATTCCGTCTCTCAACTGCTTTATCATAATTTTGTGCAGGTGAGTAATAAGCTGGTGCTTTTACTACAGCAGCCATCATTGCACTTTCAGCCAGTGTTAATTGATCCACCTTTTTACCGAAGTAAAGGTTTGCTGCTTTTTCAATTCCCCATGCTCCTTCTCCGTAGTAAATATTACTCACATATAATTTAAAAATCTCATCCTTTGTAAATGTACGTTCAATCTTTTTCGTATAAAAAATTTCTTTCCACTTACGAGAAAATGTACGTTCATTAGATAAAAAAGCATTTTTAGATAGCTGCTGTGTAATCGTGCTTCCTCCTTGCACAACACCACCAGCTTTTATATTTTCAATAGACGCCCTGATAATTGCTATATAGTCTAAACCGTTATGATGATAAAACCTTTTATCTTCCGTTGCAATAAATGCGTGTGTTAATGATTCTGGCACCTCTAACTTAGCGGGTACATGTAATTTACTAATATCACTTCGCTCAATCATTACATTTCCAACGAATAATAATGCAAAACTTAACAATAATAATAATATAATGGCTTTATAAAGAAATTTAGTTAATGGATTTAATGCAACTTTTTGATGATAATTCACTCTGGATAATACTCGTTCTTTCATCTTGAACACCTCTTTTCCACACAGCATATATAACTCTTAACTTAAGAATACCTTGTTGTAAAAGAATATCCCATCGATTTCTCTTACACCTACCTTACAACATTGTAAGGTGTAAGAATGTATTGTATCACAGTCCTTTTTTATCTACTATTCATATGAAATGTTGAATATACATTTATTTATCACACTATTTATAGGAAGTAGGACTCTCCTTAATTTCACTTTATTCTTTTATTATATCAGTTTATACTTTTATACTTTTAAACATCTAGCAATCTAATTATATACGATATATCATTATTATACAGAACTAACGTTCCCTAAATCAATACTAGCCTTTCGGATTATCTCGTTATTTGTGGGCAGTAAGACTTCTCCCTCAAAACTGAGCTAAAGCTAGGAAGTTAGGTGGTAACCCTGCTTCCTCCACTAAATATTAGCCTACATTTTATTATTGTGACCTTTTTCTGAAACAGTATACATAAAGAAAAGGTTAGCAATTTGAGATGCCCCCAAATAACTAACCAAAACTTTACAATCTTCCTATAAGATTATATGGCTGAACTTCCCATGTTTCGTATGGAATGAAATTCGTTGCTTTCATCGCATCAAGCGTCCTTGATTTCATATGAGGACGCGTTATATACTCATCGATGTTCTCTTCATTTAAAGCAACAAATTTAGCTTCTTGTATTTCTTCAGGTTGAATTTTTATTTCACCACTAACATATGCGACTTTAAAAACAACAGCTACAATATGCATAGAAGCATTATAATAAATCCCTGTAACCCCGATAGGCTTCACAGTTAATCCTGTTTCCTCCATTATTTCTCTGCAAACAGCTTGATCGAGCGCTTCCCCTTCTTCTACCTGTCCTCCAGGCATTTCCCACGTATCAGCTCGCCAGTGCACTTTCGTTAAAAGCACCTCATTCTTTTCATTTGTTAAATAACCTGCTACGGCAACAATATGCTTTGGTGTTTTATGTTCCACATTAAGACCTCCTAGAAATACGATTACTTCATATACACCCTATAACCATATTCCCTCTCTACAGCAATACACCTTTAATAATTCATCATCTTAATTAACTTCGTAAAAAAAAGACCCTGTCCATTAAAGGAAAGGATCTTCTGTCTTATATTATTCCCCTAAGTCTACGTTGTGGTAAACTTGCTGTACATCTTCTAAATCTTCTAATGCATCAACCATTTTTTCAAATTGTACTTGAGCATCTTCAGGAAGTTCTACATCACTTTGTGCAAGCATTGTTAATTCTGCAACTGTAAATTCTTCAACACCAGCATCTTTAAGTGCAGATTGTACTGAATGGAACTGATCAGGTTCAGCATAAACGATAACAGAATCTTCTTCTTCTAGAATGTCACGTGCATCTACATCTGCTTCCATTAAGATTTCAAGAACTTCATCCGATGTTTTACCTTCAAGACCGATAACAGCTGTTGCATCAAACATGTAGGCTACAGAACCATTTACACCCATGTTACCACTGTTTTTACTAAATGCAGCTCGTACATCGGCTGCAGTACGGTTGACGTTATTAGTCAGTGTATCTACAATTACCATAGATCCGTTTGGTCCAAAACCTTCATAACGAAGCTCGTCATAGTTTTCTTCTGAACCGCCTTTTGCCTTTTCAATCGCGCGGTCAATAATTGTTCTTGGCACGTTGTATGTTTTCGCACGCTCTAATACAACTCTTAACGTTTGGTTTGATTCTGGATCTGGCTCGCCTTGTTTTGCTGCCACATAAATTTCACGTCCAAATTTCGCGTATATACGGCTTGTATTTGCATCTTTTGATGCTTTTTTGTCTTTAATATTGTTCCATTTACGGCCCATACTTTCCACTCTCTTTCCCGTTTTAAATCTACATAAAAATATTAATATGAAATATAATGTGTATTCAACACATTTTTAAAAGAAATATAAAAAAGTTCATGTTTGATTCATATTACAGACATAATATAAATCACTATCATTTTGTTCTTTCGACAAGTTATATTATACATGAATTCCTAAGTTTATTACGAATTTAAAAATCACATAATATAATTTAACAAAAAAAACTCTAACATTTCTGTTAGAGTTTTTTTACATCGCCGATACCGATGGTCGGGGTCGAACCGA
>NZ_BOQD01000025.1 GCF_018332515.1 Bacillus hominis
GAGCTCCGTTTTTTATTTTAATCATATGATATGCTTTTAGTTATTACTCTTACCAAAAATCTCTTCTTGCAGACGACGACCTGTTGGTGTTGCTGCAAGTCCACCTTCTGCTGTTTCACGAAGTGCTACTGGCATCGTTTGTCCAATTCTAAACATTGCCTCAATGACTTCATCACATGGAATTGTACTAGTTACACCAGCTAATGATAAATCAGCTGAAATCATGGCATTCGCAGCTCCTGCTGCATTACGTTTTACACAAGGTACTTCTACAAGCCCTGCAACAGGATCACATACTAAACCAAGCATATTCTTTAATGAAATCGCCATCGCTGTAGCTGCTTGATCTGGTGTTCCACCAGCCATCTCAACTGCGGCTGCGGCTGCCATCCCACTTGCTGAACCTACTTCAGCTTGACATCCTCCTGCAGCACCAGAAATACAAGCATTATTCGCAACAACCATACCGAAAGCTCCTGCTGTAAATAAAAATTCAATCATCTCTTCACGTGTCGGCTGTAATTTTCCTTTCAGTGCAAACAGTACGCCTGGCACTGTTCCAGCAGAACCTGCTGTTGGTGTTGCACAAATGATTCCCATCGCCGCGTTTACTTCATTTGTTGCGACCGCTTTACTCACAGCATCCAAAATCGTATCTCCAGATAACCCTTTTCCGCTATTCATATACGTTTGAACTTTTACAGCATCACCGCCAGTTAAACCAGTCGGTGATTTCACGCCGCGAATACCGCGTTCTACTGCTTGTTCCATCACGACTAAGTTCTTTTCCATACCAGCAATTACTTCTTCACGTGAAATACTTCTTGTTGCCATTTCACATTGAATCATAATTTCTGCAATTTTTACATTTTGTTCTTTAGCTTGCGCCACTAGTTCCGCTGCGTTCCGAAACATGGTGTGTCCCCCCTGCAATTAATCCATAATGGTTACTTGACAAATATTTTGTTGCTCATTTATCTCTTTAATCACTTCATCTGCTAACAATTCATCTGTTTCGATGACCATAAGTGCTCTTCTTCCTTTTTCTTTACGAGAAACACTCATTGTACTAATGTTAATCTCATGTTTCGCAAGGATTGAAGCTACTGCTGCAATAGCACCAAAGCGATCGTTATTTACAATAAGAAGTGCTGGACTCGTTCCTGATAATTGCAGATCAAAGCCGTTTAACTCTACAACCTCGATCTTACCACCACCAATAGAACATGCAACAACTTCGATTTCCTCTTCACCTTTATACAGACGAATTTTCGCTGTATTCGGATGCGGAGCATTTGCATCTTCTTCAATGAATTCCACTTCAATTCCGCGTTCTTTTGCAATGTCTAACGCGCTTGGAATACGTAAATCATCCGTTTCAAATCCAAGTATTCCACCGATTAACGCTACATCCGTACCGTGCCCACGATACGTTTTTGCAAATGATCCGTATAATGAAATGCTAACTCTCTCTGGTTCATGACGAAACAGCTGGCGAGCAACTTGCCCCATTCTTGCTGCCCCTGCTGTATGTGAACTTGATGGACCAATCATAACTGGACCAATAATATCAAATACCGAGCGATACTTCATTATAACTCCCCCTAAACCTCTATGAAAATTATTTTCTACTATTCTATTAAGCTACCGCATCTGTTGCTTTTCCAGCCGTACCACGAATTTGCTCCGCTGTACGAATTGGATAGTTTTTGAATAAAAGTGAACCAATATATCCTGAAATAATACCAGATACCATAGTGCGTAAGAAATATAGCATTACTTTCATTTAAAATGATATAAAATACCAGCAATAAATCCTGGTAGCAATCCAAAGTTTAACACAGAAGCCCCTACAAGCATAGCATAAAAAGGTGGTACACCCATTACTAATGTAACTAAAGTTGCCCCCACTACTCTGCTTAGACTACCTACTGATTTTTCGACTTCTTTTAAAGAATGGTATACCAATTAAATCTCCACCAACGTATAATTGAAAAACTTCTACTAAGAAACTTGCAACAGCTACACTTGCTAAAGATCCTATCGCTTTCATACCGTTTGCGCTTTAAAACTAAAGAGTGGAAAAAGATATAGTACAAATAATAGTAATATCTTTCCTTTAATAATCTCCATGTTGCTCTCTCACTGTTTAGTCAATTTCGTTTGTTACAAAAAATGGCTAACACGTATGATGTAAATTATAATGTGCCCTCATTATAGCTCGTTTTTTATAAAACGCTTACTTTTATTGAATTTTAAAATTTCTGAATAAAATTCTTCTTTTCCCCTTTGTATTACTTGTACGTACATCTTCTTATATAACAGTTTTTCTACATAATCGTTATAATGTATTTTCACCTTATATACTCAAACCATTATAAATTTCTGTATTATCCAAGTATAAGTATGAAATGATAACAGTTTTATTTTAAATTTTTTTTAGAAATAAAAAAATGGTAAACCGATGTCACCATTTTTTCACGAAATTATTATTTTTATACTGGAAATGATTTCAAATCCGTTGCTATTTCCGTATTAGAAAATAACTCCCTTGCTTCTTCCAATAATTCCTTATATGTATCTCCTTGATAACGAGAACTAATATGAGTCAATATTAATCGTTTCGCATTTGCTTGAAGTGCAATACTCGCAGCTTGCTTAGATGTGGAATGGAAATAATCATACGCTTGTTGTTCGTCTTCTGCCGCAAAAGTTGCCTCATGAACAAGTACATCAGCATCTTGTGCTAGCTCTCTACTTGCTTCGCAATATCGTGTATCACCTAAAATGGTAATAATTCTTCCCTTTTGAGGCGGACCGATAAAATCTTTTCCATTTAGTATCGTACCATTCTTTAATTCAACTACTTCTCCATCTTTTAAACGCTTAAAGATTGGACCCGGTTTCACACCCATTCCCAGCAACTTATCGACTAAAAGTGCTCCTTGTATATCTTTCTCTACAATACGATATCCAAAACATTCAATGCCATGTGAAAGTCTTTTCGTTTCCACATAGAACTCATTATCTTCAAACACGGTGCCTTCTTCCTCTATCTCAACAACTTCAAGTGGATATTTGACATGTGTCGTACTTACCGATAATGCTACTTCAATAAATTGTTTAATTCCTTTTGGCCCGTACACTGTTAACGGTGTTATTCCACCTTGAAACGAACGGCTGCCCAATAAACCAGGTAATCCAAAAATATGATCGCCATGTAAATGCGTAATAAATATTTTTTCAATACGGCGCGGACGTACAGACGTATGTAATATTTGATGTTGCGTCGCTTCACCACAGTCAAATAACCAAGTCTGTCCTCGTTCTTCTAACAATTGCAAAGCAATTGCTGAAACATTCCTTCCTTTTGAAGGAACACCTGCACCAGTTCCTAAAAATACAAATTCCACTTTCTTTCCTCCAGCTCTTTATATAATCTATCTTTCATCTTACGGAATGTTATTTCAAATGGCAAATTGAATTTATATAACCAATCATCTAGACAACTATATAACACGAACGTTATACTTAAAAATTTTATCCATCGTTCGCATTTTATGTTAAAATGATTGTACCACATTTAAAGGAGCGTTTTATTATGAAAGAAGTATTTCGTTTACAAACTGATTTTTCATCTTCATTTGATCGCTGGGTAAGTTCTTTCGTTTCTGATCACCCAGCACAACTAGAATGGACGACTTTAAAAGAATTAATTCATGAATATACAACATCACATACAAATGAGACGTTACCAACATATATTTCTTCAGCTTTAACATATTACGCACAACGCGTTTCAACAACTAGTAGCTCAGAAATTGTTATTTTTGAAAATCCTACAATCTCATAATTTAACATAAAAAAGCACTGGTTACAGTGCTTTTTTATTTATATCCATTAAAACATTTATTTTCCCACCTTATTTACAAAAAACATCCCTTATTTCCTACTATATAGCCATCATAAATCTATTTAATTTTTCAAAAAAATAGATTAAAAAGATATTGACATTACAAAATTTCAGTGCTACATTCAACATGTAATTGAATATGGTCTCTGTTAGGTGAGGCTCCTGTATAGAGAAACGCTGCTGCCCAAAAATGTCGAGAGACGCCAATGGGTCAACAGGAAAGGTCGGAATGAAGGCCTTTTTTAACGTAGCTGGTTTCAGTACCTATGCTATACAGTGCTAAAACTCAACGAGGGAGAGGTGCGTATGTTTTGTCATACACAAAAACTGTTTTTATATATGTTTACTAACAGTCTTTGTTGTTGACTCTTTTTGACTGCGAATTCAGACCTTTACTCGTTGTGAGTAAAGGTCTTTTTACGTCTTTATGCACCTTACTATGAAACAAACATAGCATATTCAGAAACTATTAAATTGTACGGAGGTGAGGAACAGTGGCAAGTGATGATTCGGCCCAGATACCCATATGTTTTACGTTAATATTTCATCATGTAGGTAGGAAAGAAGCTGTTCCTCCTAATTTTAAATAGTCGAGTAACAGATTGTTTCCTCCTTCATGACAAAGGAGGAACTACCAATGTTAAATTTACAAAGACAAGAAACGAAGCATGCTTACGATCAAGATAGCATGAAAGCAAATAACGAATTATTAGTGGAAGTTGCAACACAGGATGTAAACTCTGCATTAAAACTCTTAGAAACAACACAAGATGGACTCTCTAAACAAGAAGCGTCTCGTAGACTTTCTTTATACGGTCCGAACGAAATTGCTCATAATAAAGCATTGCCGTGGTATATTCAATTTCTGCTGGCATTTAAAAATCCATTTATTTTTGTTTTATTGGCTCTTGGAGCACTCTCTTTTTTCACAGATGACATACAAGGAACAATTGTTGTATCTGTAATGGTACTGCTAAGTGCAACGATTCGCTTTTTACAAGAATTCCGCTCTCAGAAAGCGGCGGATAAGTTAAAGGCTATGGTTCGAACAACTGCGAGTGTCTTTAGAATAGATGGATTTGTACACGAAACAAAAAACGTAACGAATTTAAATCGTAATCATACAATGGAAATTCCAATTGAAGAACTTGTACCTGGCGATATTATTTCACTTTCAGCTGGTGATATCGTGCCAGCTGATGTGCGTATTTTATCCGCAAAAGATTTATTTGTTAATCAATCTTCTTTAACAGGGGAAGCACTTCCTGTAGAAAAATACGAGAACTGCTACCATACGGAAAATAAACACATATTACCGAAAAACATGAAAAAAAATTACAATCCGCTCGATATGGAAAACCTTTGCTTTATGGGTACAAATATTGTTAGCGGTAGCGCAAAAGCTGTTGTTGTTTCAACTAGTACGGATACGTATTTCGGCTCTTTAGCAAAAAAGGTTATCGGAAAACGTGCAGAAACAAGCTTTGATAAAGGCGTAAACAAAGTAAGTTGGCTCTTAATCACATTCATGCTTATTATGGCACCCATTGTCCTTCTCATTAATGGATTCACAAAAGGAGATTGGCAAGAAGCCTTCTTCTTTGCTATTGCCGTTGCAGTTGGTCTTACACCTGAAATGTTACCAATGATTGTAACTGCTAATTTAGCTAAAGGTGCCGTGAACATGTCTAAAGAAAAGGTAATTGTAAAACAGCTAAACTCTATTCAAAACTTAGGTGCTATGAACATCCTTTGCACGGATAAAACTGGAACTTTAACAGAAGATAAAGTCGTCCTTGTTCGTCATTTAGATCCTAATGGAAATGAATGCAATCGCGTCTTACAATTTGCCTATTTAAATAGCTTCTATCAAACTGGATTAAAAAATTTAATAGATAAAGCTGTCATTGAACATACAGAGGAAAACCATAAGTTTGATCCATCAACTTTTCAAAAGCTAGATGAAATTCCATTCGATTTCGCTCGTCGTCGCATGTCTGTTATCGTGAAAGATATTTCAGGTGAACAGACAATGGTTTGTAAAGGTGCCGTAGAAGAAATTTTATCAATTTGTAATTACACTGAAGTGGATGGGCAAATTGTCCCTCTTACTGAAGAAATGAGAGCAAATGTAAAACATCTTAGCGAAACTTTAAACAGTGAAGGAATGCGTGTCATTGCTGTAGCATACAAGAAAGATAACAAACCTTATCATAAAGCTTATGCAGTACAAGATGAATCCGCTATGATCCTTACTGGATATATCGGCTTTTTAGATCCGCCTAAACCATCTGCTGCTTCTGCAATTCAAGCATTGCATAAACACGGCGTACAAGTGAAAATTTTAACGGGCGATAACGAAATTGTTACAAGAAAAGTTTGTAAAGAGGTGGGATTAAATATAGGTGAGCCTGTCCTCGGTTACGAAATTGATTCTTTACCAGATAAAGCATTAGCGAAACTGGCAGAAGAAACAACAGTGTTCGCAAAACTAAATCCAATGCAAAAGTCCCGCATCATTCGCGTATTGCAAGGTAATGGTCATACTGTAGGTTATATGGGGGATGGTATTAACGATGCCGTTGCACTACGTGATGCTGATGTTGGAATATCTGTTGATACTGCTACTGACATTGCAAAAGAATCTTCCGATATTATTCTACTTGAAAAAAGTTTAACTATATTAGAAGCAGGTATTTTAGAAGGACGCACTACTTTCGGCAATATTTTAAAATATATAAAAATGACAGCTAGCTCTAACTTCGGAAATGTATTTAGTGTATTAGTGGCAAGTGCTTTCATTCCATTCTTACCCATGCTTGCAATTCATCTATTAATTCAAAACTTACTTTATGATATTTCACAGCTTTCAATTCCATGGGATAAAATGGATAAGGAATTTTTAGAAAAGCCTAGAAAATGGGATACTGCAAACTTGCGTAACTTCATTATTTGCATCGGTCCAATTAGCTCCATATTCGATATTATCACATTCGTTGTCATGTGGAATGTATTCGGTGCAAATACACCTGGAGAACAATCACTATTCCAATCTGGTTGGTTTGTCGTTGGGTTACTAACTCAAACATTAATTGTCCATATGATCAGAACACAGAAGATTCCGTTCATTCAAAGTACAGCATCAATACCAGTTCTTTTATTAACCGCTTGTATTATGGCAATCGGAATTTATATTCCATTCTCACCACTTGGTGCAGCAATTGGTTTACAAGCATTACCACTAAGCTACTTCCCTTGGTTAGTAGGAATATTATTAGGTTATGCTTTCTTAACACAATTCCTGAAAAAACTTTATATTAAAAAATTTCATAGCTGGTTGTAAAGTGAAACTTTAATCAGTGGGGGTTTTGTTCATCCCCCACTGATTATTAGCCTTCACCAATCAGGCTTTTACGGGCAGCCCGACCCCCACCTAACTTCTTTGCTTTCGCTGAATTTTGAGCTGGGGGTCTTACTGCCCGTTAATGCGGGATAAAAATGAGAATGGGTGGGTATTTCTCACTCATTCTTAAAAATATAACATGTACTTATATGTATGGAGGTGACCATGATGATATGGTATGACATCATATTAAGGTTATTTATAGCAATTATTGTAGGAGCTTGCATCGGAATGGAAAGACAATGGAGACACCGGATGGCTGGTTTGCGGACAAATGCTCTCGTATCACTTGGCGCCTGTATATTTGTTTTATTATCCGTCATGCTTGATCATGATGCTAGTCCATCACGCATCGCCGCTCAAGTTGTTAGTGGTATTGGCTTTTTAGGAGGCGGTGTTATTATTCGTGACGGTTTTAGTATTAGAGGGTTAAATACAGCAGCAACTTTATGGTGTGCAGCTGCCGTTGGTACTCTTACAGGTGCTGGCTTCCTCGTTGCGGCTATGCTAGGTGCAGCCGGCGTTTTACTAGCAAATATACTCCTTCGCCCGATCGCTCTCTTTATGAATAAAAAATCAAAAGAAGAATCACCTGAACAAACAAACTACTTCCTTTCTCTTACTTGTTCAGAAGAAAATGAAGCACATATTCGTTTCTTACTCATGCACATGGTAAGTTCAGAAGGTCTCGGTTTAAAAGAATTGTATAGTGAAGATGTTACTCCTAATCAAAAAGTATGTATACAAGCTACATTACATTGCAAAACAAATGCAGCTGTCTTAATTGAAAAGATAGTAAGTAGAATGTTATTAGAATCTGGCGTTACTGCTGCCGGTTGGAAAACTTCATTAGATTTAGAAGCGAGTTAAATATGAAAGGTGTCATGATATTTACTATTTCATGACACCTTCTACATAAACTTATTTTCTAATTTTTGCTGAAACGACTTCTCTTGCTTACGTAATAATTGACTACCTCGCTGTAAAATAGGTGTTCCGTACTTATCATTAATTTGATCAATAACAGCAAGTAACGGCTCTTCTTTCGCATCTTCTTCAAATGAAAACAAATCTAACTGTTTTACCGATTCTGTCTTCCACTCTAATTCAGTAGCCGTAACACCTAACAGACGAACAGAATCACCATCCCAGTGTTGCTTCCATAAACGGGATGCCGCTTGGAAAATAACCCGTTCTTCCCAAATTGCATTTTTCAATTGTTTACTCCGTGTTACTGTGCGACGATCATGGTATTTAATCATAATTTGAATGTTATAACTAACGAGAGTTCGTTTTTGTAACCTTTTGCTTACTGATTTCGATAATCTTTCTAACATATCAAGTAATTCTTTTTCTTCATCCATATCCTTTGAGAAAGTCATCGAATTTCCAACGCTTTTATGTTGTCCCATTTGATTCGGATCAACTTCCCTGTCATCCATACCTTTTGCACGTTTTTGTAAATCAACACCGTGCTTTCCAATTTTAGCACGAATGATATGCTCGTCTCCTTTTGCTAACTGTTCAATTGTATGTATATGAATGTCTTTTAGTTTTTCAGCTGTTTTCTCTCCAATTCCGTGCATCTCTGCAACTGATCGTGGCCAAATAATTTCTGGGATATCACGTTTTCGAAGTACTGTAATACCAAGAGGTTTTTTCATATCTGAAGCTGTCTTTGCTAGGAAAAGATTTGGAGCGATTCCGATGCTACATGGAAGCTGTAACTCTGTTAGTAACGCTTGTTGAATCATCTTCGCTATTTCAGGAGGCGAACCGAGCGCATAGCAATCTGTAATATCTAAATACCCTTCATCTATAGAAACTGGTTGTATTTTTTCTGTAAAACGGGAAAGGATTTGAAACATTTGAAATGATGCTTCGCGATATAATGTGAAATTAGGACGCCTTACAACTAATTGTGGGCATAACCTTTTCGCTTCCCAAAGAGGCATCGTCGTACGTATTCCATATTCTCTCGCCTCATAACTACACGTTATAATAATTCCTTTTCTCTCTTTTTCATTTCCAGCAACCGCTAATGGCTTTCCTTGTAATGATGAATCATGAGCAATTTCAACAGATGCGAAAAAACAATTCATATCTACATGTAAAATAACACGTCCATTTTTCGGATACATTTCTCGCATAATACTCACCCCTTTCAAAGAACGTTTGTTCCTTCATTATATCAAATTCATGTACAATATAATAATCACTTATTCTTTTTATCCTTATTTTTGCTATACTTAATACAGAAGATGGATATTATTGTAAAAGGAGTGACTTATTATGAAATCAAATAGTAAACTTAACTATACCTTTCTCATTATTATATTAATCATCTTAATTAATTACTTACTACTCCCCATTTTTAATATTAATACAGCTGGACTTCTCCCTCGTTTACTAGGTATTGTAACAACCTATATACTGCCATGGATTTTCCTATATTGGCTTATCCGCCTTGTGAAAGCAATTGAATCAAAATAAAAAAAGACGTGTAAACCATAATTGGTTCACACGTCTTTTTTACTTTATTACTTACTTCGCTACTTCTTCAATAATAGCTACAACTAATTCTGCTGTTTTCGCTAATTCTTCAACAGGAATTTTTTCATTTGTTGTATGAATTTCTTCATAACCAACTGCTAAGTTAACTGTTGGGATACCATGTCCTGCGATTACGTTTGCATCACTTCCGCCACCACTTTGGTGAAGAGAAGGCGTACGACCGATGTTTTCAGCTGCACGTTTCGCAACTTCTACAACGTGATCGCCAGCAGCAAACTTAAATCCTGGATACATAACGTTTACTTCAACGTCTGCATGACCACCCATTTCTTTTGCAGTTGTTTCAAATGCTTCTTTCATTTTTGCAACTTGAGCTTCCATTTTCTCATTTATTAAAGAGCGAGCTTCTGCAAAGATTTGAACATGATCGCAAACGATATTTGTTTGTGTACCACCTTCAAAACGTCCAATATTTGCAGTTGTTTCAGAATCGATACGACCAAGCGGCATCTTTGCGATTGCTTTTGCTGCGATAGTAATTGCAGATACACCTTTTTCTGGTGCTACGCCAGCGTGAGCTGTTTTCCCGCGAATAATCGCATTCACTTTCGCTTGTGTTGGCGCTGCAACTACAATTTCACCAACTTTTCCATCACTATCTAATGCATAACCATATTTTGCTGTAATACGCTCACGGTCTAACGCTTTTGCACCAACAAGACCAGATTCTTCTCCAACTGTAATAATAAATTCAATTTTACCATGAGGAATATTTTTCTCTTTTAAGACACGAATTGCTTCAAACATAGATGCTAATCCAGCTTTGTCATCGGCTCCTAAAATTGTAGTACCATCTGATACGATATATCCATCTTTAATAGAAGGCTTAATTCCATTACCAGGAACTACTGTATCCATATGAGAAGTGAAATAAATTGTATCAACACCGTCTTTTGTTGCTGGTAAAGTACAGATTAAGTTACCTGCACCATGACCAGTCACACCCATCGTGTCATCCTCAAATACTTCTACACCTAAAGCAGTAAATTTCTCTGTTAACACTTTGCAAATTTCTGCTTCAAATTTTGTTTCAGAATCCACTTGTACTAACTCCATAAATTCATTTACTAAACGTTCTTGATTAATCATAAGACTGCGCCTCCTGCACTACCATTATGTATGTAACAACATTAATTATAACAGAATTTCGCAAAAGTTTCGAAATACAAGACAAAAAACAGATGGTTAACACATCTAGATACCCATCTGCCTCCTATTACTCGTTTAACAATACCCAGCGCATATGATCTTCCCAGATGCCATTTACCATTAACATCTTCCTAGATACACCTTCATATTGAAATCCTATCTTCGTCACTACTTGTATAGATGCTAAATTTCGTGGCATAATTGGTGCTTCTATACGATGTAAATGAAATTCTTCAAAGGTAACTTGAATTGCTTTTCTAAGCGCTTCTGTTGTGTAACCTTTATTCAATTCTTCCTTATCTAATTTATATCCAAGTACACAAGATTGATAAATTCCGCGAACAATTAGATTAAATGAAATACATCCAATAATTTTTGTATCATCACCCTTTTTAAAAATCCAAAGCCTGATGATCTTACCTTCCGCGAACTCTTTTCTATCCTTTTGTAACTTTTTCTTTTGATAATCTAACGTGAAAAAATCCTCCGGTCTATACTCTTCCCACGCTTTTAAAAATTCACGATTTTTGTCGTAATATTGAAGAACTTTTTCCGCATACGACTCATCAATTTCTCTTAAATGTAAACGATCTGTTTCGTATATTTTCATCATCGTATCTCCATCCTTCATGCCTGCATAACAAAAAACTAGTACTCTATCTTTTAATATATTCTCTACACACACACAAATTTCCTGTTATACTTTACACAGATTTCTCGAAATTTGTCATTTATCTCCCCTTGTCCACAAATCCATTTCTCGTTACAATAAAGTGAAACTTTAATTAGTTGAACCAATCGGGCGCTTAGGGATAGTTGATCTCCTACCTAACTTCCCCGCATTCGCCGAATTTTGAGGTGAGACTCTTACTACCTGCAAATAGCGGGATAAAATTTGTACTGATTTGCAAGGAGGTTTAACGATGCATAAAAAAGCTCAAAAAATTATGGTTTATATAATGCTAATTTCTATGCTTGTAACAACACTACTTACTGGCGCAAGTATGTTTTGGTAAAAAGGACGATTTACTCGTCCTTTTTTTACTGCTTACACATACAAAATAGACCATCTCGAAATCGAGATAGTCTATCTTGTAATGAACATTTTATTTTATATATATTACAATTGCTACAATACTAAAGGAAAAAGCCATTACAAGTGCTATTACAAAGCTTGTATATTGTTTCTGCTGAAATGCCCCAATAACAAAAGTAAGATTGAGTAATGCCATAAATACAATCGCTACAACGTAAGAACATATATTAAAAGTTGCTAATATGAATGTAATGACAAATAGAAAACCAATGCAAAACTGCATGTAAGAAATTTTTGGATTCAAATACATATGAGCAACCCCTTTACTTAATTATCTTTATATATTCTCATTAACGCATGGTTATGTACACATGTCAAGACAACTTATAGAAAAGAAAAAAGCCAACCGTTTCGTTGACTTTTCCAAATACTATGGCCCCTTTTTCCTTCGCCAATTGCTGAAATGTTTTTTTCGATTTCACAATCGATACTTTCGTTCCAATTGGAATACGATCAAATAAATATTCCACATCGTTTTTCTTCATTCTTATACATCCTTGTGAAATATACTTTCCAATTGAACTGGGTTGGTTTGTCCCGTGTATTCCATATTTACTCCCATCAGTACCTCTTGCATTAAATCCCATCCACCTTGATCCAAGTGGATTTTTTGGCGATCCCCCCGGAATATCCTTTGCAATATAATACGGATCCTTCGCTTTCATTACAATATCAAAAGTTCCTTCTGGGGTTAATTCATTCGTTTTCCCCGTAGCTACCGGAAAAACCTTTTGAATCTTTCCATCGTCAATATACGCTAGTTTATTCGTCGCTTTATTTACAATTATAAAAGGATCTCCAGCACGTGGATTATCACCAAGAGGCCAAATCGGCGATAAAGAAAAACATAATAATAAAGAAAGAAGATACGGCATATATAATTCCTACCTTCTAAATAAGTTCTTTTATATTATCCTTTCCCTTAAAACGACTTTTAATGAGTAAATATTGCTCCATCTCATAAACAAGTTGAACGAGTTTTGCACGTATTTCAAATTCTTCTCGCGAGACTGGTAGAGGCATTTCTCTAAATACTTCTCGCATTTCTTGAAGTTGTCTTAACGAAATGACCCCTGTACTTTCAGGACGAATAGAATTCCCTATATTTTCAATTACGTCTGCAATCATATCAGCTTGTTCATACGTCCAAGATAATGACGCTGCTAATGGTATCATTCGCTCTAAAATTTCGAATTGTTGCATGCGCATATTAAAATAACGATAGTAATAGTCATCCTCTCGCATAAATGCATTCTCAAGTTTCTTAAACGATAAATCTCTTGCTTCATTTAGCATGTTCTCGGTTTCGATGAGTTCTGCCCCGCTCCAACTACTTTCTCTATTTCGTAAATAAACAACCATTTCAAACAAAATCGTTTTAAAATTACTTTCTATTGTATCCTGATACTCTCTTAGCTTATTTTCACTGCTTGGCATATACATGTTCACTAATAGAGCCACACTAATTCCTATCGTCAATATAGCAATTTCATTACCAACTATAGTCCATGTAATTTGCTTTAATGAATACAGATGCATAACGATAACTGAACTCGTGACGATACCCTCTTGAATTTTACACATAACCGCAGTCGGAATAAAGGTAAGCAGTAATACGCTAATCGCAAGTGGTGTATAGCCAATCGTTTCAAAAATACAAAACGCAAACACCATCGATAATACACAAGCTAAAAAACGATGTAACGATACTTGAAGCGATTTACGCTTCGTATTTTGTACACATAATATAACTAAAATACCCGCTGAACTATAAAATTCTAATCCTAATAACTGAGCAAGAAAAACCGCTGCCCCTGTTCCAAGCGCTGTTTTGACTGTACGATATCCAATTTTAAACATATCATTACTCCTATATGTATAAATGTATTTAAAGTTAGTATAAAAAAAGGATGACACAATGTCACCCTTTTCTACTTATTATTCACATAACCTTTTCATATTACAATATCTTTTGTAAAAATTGTTGCGCACGTTCACTTTTTGGTGCTGCAAAAAATTCTGCTGGTGGACTATCTTCTACAAGTTTTCCTCCGTCTAAGAAAAGAACACGATCTGCCACTTCTTTTGCAAATCCCATTTCATGTGTAACGATTGCCATCGTCATTCCTGTCGTAACTAATGATTTCATAACTTCTAATACTTCTTTCACCATTTCTGGATCTAGCGCAGATGTTGGTTCATCAAATAACATAACTTCCGGTTCCATCGCTAACGCTCTTGCAATTGCTACACGTTGCTTTTGTCCTCCTGAAAGGCGATTCGGATACGTATCTTTTTTATCTAATAATCCTACTTTTTCTAAAAGTTTCTCTGCTTTCTTTTCCGCTTCTTGCTTCGTTACTCCTTTTACATTAATAGGAGCATACGTAATATTTTCTAATACCGTCATATGAGGAAATAGGTGAAAATGCTGAAATACCATTCCGACATTTTCACGAACATGCATTATATTCGTTTTCGGGTTCGTTACTTCTTCCGTTCCAATCCAAATGTGACCATTTGTCGGTGCTTCTAACATATTCATACAACGTAAAAATGTTGATTTTCCTGATCCCGACGGCCCGATAATTGCAACAACTTCTCCTTTTTCAAGCGTTGTCGTAATTCCTTTTAATACTTCATTTTTCCCAAATGACTTATGAAGGTTTTCAATTTTAATCACTTTTTTTCATTCTCCCTTCAATGGCTTTCCCGACTAATGTAAGAATAATGACTAGCATATAATAAATCAGTCCAACAAATAGTAATGGCTCAAGATATTTAAACGTTTCACCGCCTACAATGTACGCACGACGCATTAAATCTGTCGCTCCAATTACAGTTACTACAGCCGATTCTTTCGTAAGAGTCGCAAACTCGTTTACAAGTGCTGGTAATATATTTTTTAAAGCTTGAGGAAAAATAATATTTTTCATCATTTTTCCGTAAGGAACCCCTAAAGCCATAGCCGCTTCTGTTTGTCCTTTATCAACCGCTTGAATGCCGGCACGAATTACTTCTGACATATATGCACCTGAATTTAAACTAAATGCTAGTACAGCTGCTAAAAAGGCTGGTATCTCATACCCAATCATTTGCGGAACACCGAAATAAATAATCATTAATTGCAATACAAGTGGTGTACCACGAAATATTGATGTATAAATATCTGCTGCAATATTTAATGCTCGTATTCTAGCAATTTTACAAAGCGCTAATAACATCCCTAAAATAAATCCTACCACAGCTGATGCAGCTACAATTTTCAATGTAACTTCTAAGCCCTTTAATATATACGGTATCGAAGGCGTAATCGCCGAAAAATCTAAGTTCATTCTTTTCATTCCCCTCACAGAAAAGTGAAAGGCAGCTTATTTTTCGCTGCCAAACCATTTCTTCACTAATTTATCCATTTCTCCATTTTCTTGCATTTTTTTAATTACTTTATTAAATTCTGCTGTTTTATCACTGTTTTTCGGAAGGGCAATTGCTGCTCCAACTTCTTCTGGCGCTTCTTTAATTTCAATTCCTTGTAAATCTTTCATTTTCTCTAAATAATTTTTAGCAACTGTGTCTTCTATAATTGCAGCATCAAAACGACCAGCTTTAATTTCTTGTACGATTTCTGGTATACGGTCACGTCCCTCAACTTTGAAATCTACTTGTTTTTTAAATTCTGCAGCCTTTTCTTCTTGAATAGATCCTGTTTGTACCCCTACTTTTTTCCCTTTTAAATCCTCTACAGATTTAATATTAGAATCCTTTTTAGAAACGACCATGTTTTTCGCAACAAAATAAATATCTGTGAAATCAACATTATTTTTACGATCTGCAGTTGGCGTCATACCTGCCATTACGAAATCAACTTTTCCTGAGCTAAGAGATGCTAATAAACCACCAAAATCCATATCTTTCACTTTCACTTCATAGCCAAGTTCTTTTCCGATATATTTAGCAACATCAATATCAAAACCGATAATTTCATCACTTTTTGAAGCTTCCACGTATTCATATGGTTTATAATCTGCTGAAGTCCCCATAACAAGTACTTTTTTATTTTTTCCAGTAGCCTTTTCTTCCCCATTACTACATGCGCTGAACATACTTACAATTAAAATAAGTGCAAACGATATTGATAATAACTTCTTCATCTTTCTTCCCCC
>NZ_BOQD01000026.1 GCF_018332515.1 Bacillus hominis
CAAAAGAAAAGAAAGAAGTATATGTACTTCTTTCCCCTTCATCTTATTATCTTATTATTTTACTTTTTGTGAAACCATTTTTTCGTACGAAAGTAATCCATCAACAATAACTTGATTTAATTTAGCTACAGATTCCTTATCACTCTTTCCCTCCTTAATCGTTTGCACCGCTACTGACGTATACGTATAAAGCTTCTTCGCATCTTCACGCTTCATACTCTTTCCTTCCTTTTCAATAGCTTTCCACTCTTTTTCAATCGCCTCTACATCTTTTGGATTACTTTTCCCACTAGTTTGTACGCTGGACACATACTTTGCTAAATGAGTATATAATGGCTGTACTTTCACTAAAAACATTCCTACTTCTTTATCATTTTTGAGCAATGCTTTATCCGTAATATCCCAATTTTTTTTCAAAACTGAAACACCATCTTGCTTATATTGATCTATTAATTGATTAACAGCCTGTTCATCGCTCGTAATACCAACAACTAATGCATACTTATCACCGCTCGGTTTCAAAGCTGCAATTCCTCCATTACCTTTCCACTCTTCAAGAGCGGCCTGTCCCTTTTCTTCAGAAGAATAAATCCCTCCTTGAACAAAAAAGAATTTCATCGGATCTAATGACGTTCCTACCTGCGCTTTTTTGTTTTCCTCTTTTGGTGCTGGTGTTTGTTCTGCCGTTCCACCCACCTTTGATTCTTCATTCGGAGTCTGCTTCGAAGCTGTTACTTCGCTTCCCCCTGTCGTCCCTTGTCCAGTGACATGAAGCATTCCCATTCCCAACGCCGTACCAATAATAATCGCAGTTGCAACGATTGCAATTATTGTATTACTCCACTTCTTTCGGTATTTTTCCAGAGACACTGATTTCGCTTTTTGAAACGGAACGACGTTTTTCGGTCTCTCACTTTCTACTACCATCCAGTCAAATTCATCTTTCTTCTTTTCCTCATACTTCGCCTCTGTTCCATTCACTTTCACTGAGATCGTTCGTGATTGCTTGTCCATACACTCACACCTCACCTCTTATCGTTGTCCGGATCATATCATATTCATTTCACAAAAAAACGAGATATTTGTCAGAGGAATTCGCCAAATTATCCTATATAATTATCTTATATGTATGCATTTGACTTCATTTGTAGAACAAAAAACTAGATAGCAAAGACTATCTAGTTTTTTTCGCGAATATATTTTCGAACTTCAGAAATGAAATAAAGAGAACCCGTTATGATAAAGACATCATTTTCTCCTATCATTTCAACCTTTGTATCAATTGCCTCTTTCCAATTTTCAAAAACTAATTTTGATTCTTTCTGTGAATACGATGCAAGTTTGTCAGCAGAAATAGCACGATCGAAGGCGAATGTTGTAAAAATAATTTCATCAGCAATAGTTTCTAATTGACCTACCATGTTATGCAATTGTTTATCACCAAGGGCAGTAAATAAAACTATTACATTTTTATCTTTATAATGTGCCTCCACCGTTTTCACAAGACTTTCAATACCTTCTGGATTATGAGCACCATCTATAATAATATCTGGATTACTTTGCAACTTTTCAAATCGTCCAATCCAATATGCTTCATGTAACCCAGTTCTTATTTCTTCTTCCTCAATTAAAAATGATACATATGTTTTCAGATACATCACTGCCATAAGTGCTAATGCTGCATTTCCCACTTGGTGAATACCTTTCATTGTGATTTGCATATCTTCAAATGCGGCGAAAGGACAAGTAAAATCAAACTGTTCTCCATCTTCGTTAGACTGTTTATGTAACGCTGTAAAATGCTTGCCGATCTCGTATAAGTTTGCATTATTTTCCTTCGCAACCTTTTGAATGACTTGCAACGCTCCCTCATCTTGCACACCAGTAACTACCGGAACACCTGACTTAATAATCCCTGCCTTTTCGTATGCGATTTCTCCTAGTGTATCCCCTAAAATATGCATATGATCGTGACCAATATTCGTAATAATTGTAAGAACAGGATGAATAACATTCGTAGAGTCAAAACGTCCTCCAAGTCCTGTTTCAAATAAAACAACATCACAGAAATTGACTTTACCGAAATAACAAATTGCCATAACAGTAATAATTTCAAACTCAGTCGCTTCCCCTAGATCAGTTTCATCTAATTTTTCAACGATTGGCTTTACCATCTTTACAAGTTCAGTAATCTCTTCATCTGCAATTGGCGTTCCGTTTACACTAATACGCTCATTAAATGTTTCGATATAAGGAGAAGTAAACGTTCCTACTTTATATTTCGCGCCTTCTAGCATGTAGCGCATATATGTTAAAGTTGAACCTTTTCCATTTGTGCCGGCAAGATGAACACATTTTATATGACGCTCTGGATTTCCGAGTTCTTCTAACATCCATTGCATTCTTTCTAGCCCTGGTTTTATCCCAAATTTCAATCGGCTATGAATCCATCCTATCGCTTCTTCGTATGTATGTATCACGTATGCTTTTCCCCTTTCAAAAAACCTTCATCATTCTATTATACGCAAAGAAAAGAGACTCACCAATATAGTGAGTCTCTAAAAAATATTTTATTTCTCAAGATCTGCTAGACGTTGGCGAACTGCTTCGCGTTTTTCTAGATAATCTTGCTCTTTCGCACGCTCTCCGTCAATAACTTCTGCAGGAGCTTTCGCTACGAATCCTTGGTTTGAAAGTTTCTTCTGTACACGTTCTACTTCTTTATCGAACTTCTCAAGTTCTTTTTCAAGACGCGCTTTCTCTTCATCAAGATTGATAAGATCAGCTAATGGTAAGAATAACTCTGCACCTGATACGATTGCAGTCATCGCTTTTTCTGGCGCTTGTAAATCAATCTTAATTGTTAGCTCACTTGGGTTACAGAAACGCTCAATGTAAGAACTGTTTTTCGTAAGCTGAGCTAGTACTGTCTCGTCTTTTGCTTTAATTTGCATTTGAACTTTTTTGCTCATTGGTGTATTTACTTCCGCACGGATGTTACGAACAGAACGAATGATATCAACTAGAAGGTGCATTTCTGCTGCCGCTTCTTTATCTTGTAAATCTTCACGAACTGTTGGCCATGCCGCTACTGTAATAGACTCGCCTTCATGAGGTAAATGCTGCCAAATTTTCTCTGTTACAAATGGCATGAATGGGTGTAATAGACGCATTGTTTGGTCTAATACGTAAGCTAAAATAGAACGAGTTGTTTTCTTAGCTGCTTCATCTTCACCGTATAGTGGCAGTTTCGCCATCTCAATGTACCAGTCACAGAAATCATCCCAAATGAAGTTGTATAATGAACGACCAGCTTCACCGAACTCATATTTATCCATGTTACGTGTTACACTTTCGATTGTTTCGTTTAAGCGAGTTAAAATCCACTTATCTGCAACTGATTTTTCACCAGTTAAATCGATTTCTTCATACTTCATGTCATCCATGTTCATTAATACGAAACGTGATGCGTTCCAAATTTTATTAATGAAGTTCCAAGTAGATTCTACTTTTTCCATGCTGAAACGTAAATCTTGGCCTGGTGCACTTCCTGTTGATAAGAAGTAACGCATTGCATCTGCACCGTACTTCTCGATAACATCCATCGGATCAATACCGTTACCAAGAGATTTACTCATTTTACGTCCTTGCTCATCACGAACTAAACCGTGAATTAATACATCTTTAAATGGACGCTCTCCTGTAAACTCTAAACCTTGGAAAATCATACGAGATACCCAGAAGAAGATAATGTCATAACCAGTTACTAAAGCATCTGTTGAATAGAACTTTTTAAAGTCTGCTGCCTCTTCATTCGGCCAGCCAAGTGTTGAGAACGGCCATAGTGCTGAACTAAACCACGTATCAAGTACGTCGTTATCTTGATTCCAGTTTTCAATATCCGCTGGCGCTTCCGTGCCTACGTATACTTCACCAGTTTCTTTATGGTACCAAGCCGGAATACGGTGTCCCCACCATAATTGACGAGAAATACACCAGTCATGAATGTTTTCCATCCAACGTAAGTATGTGTTTTCAAAACGATCTGGTACGAACGTTACTTTTTCTTCTTCTTTTTGTTGAAGTTCTACCGCTTTTTCTGCAAGTGGAGCCATTTTTACGAACCATTGTGTTGATAAGTAAGGCTCAACAACTGCACCGCTACGCTCGCTATGACCTACTGAGTGCATATGAGGCTCGATTTCTACTAATACGCCAGCTTCTTGTAAGTCTTTCACTAACTCTTTACGACATTCGAAACGATCCATACCGTTATACTTACCAGCTTTTTCGTTCATCGTTCCATCTTCGTTCATTACTAAAATACGTGGTAAGTCATGACGGTTACCTACTTCAAAGTCATTCGGGTCATGAGCTGGTGTAATTTTTACAACGCCTGTTCCGAAGTCTTTTTCTACGTATTCATCAGCAATAATCGGAATCTCTCGACCTACGATTGGAAGTGTAACTGTTTTTCCGATTAAATGTTTGTAGCGATCATCTTCTGGATGAACTGCTACCGCTGTATCACCAAGCATTGTTTCTGGACGCGTAGTTGCAAGGCGAATGTGACCAGAACCGTCTGTTAACGGATAGTTCATATGGTAAAATGCACCTTGAACTTCTTTATGAATTACTTCAATATCAGAAAGAGCTGTGCGTGTTGCTGGATCCCAGTTGATGATATACTCACCACGGTAAATTAAGCCTTTTTCATATAATTGAACGAATACTTTATTAACAGCGTTAGATAAACCTTCGTCTAATGTGAAGCGTTCACGAGAATAGTCTAGTCCTAAACCAACTTTCCCCCATTGTTGACGAATGTGAGAAGCGTATTCTTCTTTCCATTCCCAAGCTTTTTCAAGGAATTTCTCACGGCCAAGATCGTAACGTGAAATACCTTCTTCACGAAGTTTTCCTTCTACTTTCGCTTGCGTTGCGATACCAGCATGGTCCATTCCTGGAAGCCATAATACATCGTAACCTTGCATACGCTTTGTACGAGTTAAAATATCTTGAAGCGTCGTATCCCAAGCATGACCTAAGTGTAACTTACCAGTTACGTTCGGAGGTGGAATTACAATTGTATACGGTTGTTTCTTCTCGTCTCCTGTTGCTTCGAAATATTTGCCTTCAAGCCACCATTGGTAAAGGCCTTCTTCAACGGACATATGATCATATTTAGTTGGTAAATTCTTTTCCGTGTTTGACATTATTTTCCCTCCTTAAAATAAAAAATGCCCCTCATCCAAAAAAGGACGAGGGACATCGCGGTACCACCTTTATTTACAAACAAATTCAGAATTTGCTTATACTCTTAATTTGATAACGGACAAATCCGTCTTTTCCTAATGAGAACTATTCCGTTCAGAAAAGATGCTCCAGGGCTACCTTCTAACATAACTATCTAGAGAATCTCCCAGCTAATGATTCTCCTCTCTGAAGACGTTTCATGTCATACTCTTCCCCTTCAATGCATTTATATGATTGTTAATTATTATATACAATAGTGTAAAAAACGAAACCTTATTCGTCAAGATAAATTTGAAACTACGGCTTTTATCTCTTTATGGAACTAATAAAAAAAGATAAGCAGGGTTCTCCCTACTTATCTTCTTTATCCCGCTATTTGCCGGGCAGTAAGACCCCCACTGATTAAAGTTTCACTTTATCCGTTCCCTTGCTGGGCAGCTTGTAATTGCGTAAGGAAATATTCTGTATTGCTAACGAGCCAATGCGATTGTTGCAGGCTTTTCACCCCGCGGAGCTCATTTTCCTCATTACGACTCTTTCTTCTTTTCGTATACGACTGAATTTGCCGAATAAAATGCGACGGGTACGTCATATACGCAAACATAAGAAGCTGCTCCTCTTTCGTAAACGGGAAATTTTTTTGATACATTTGATACCATTCAAAGCGATCACTCCGTGCAATTGGATATGTGTTTAAAGACCTTGAATAAAAGCTGACGATATCCTGTACCGGTGTAGCAAACTGAGACTTTTCTAAACTAATAAAATAACCGTTTCGTTCATAATCAAATAAAAAGTGATTAAGCGATACATTCCCATGAACGAAAGTAGTACGTGTTGTTTCCTTTTCTTTCATTGCATCATGCCATTCACTTAATTGCTTCGTTGCGAACTCACGCGCTCTCATAACATGGTGATAATACGTACAATATTGTAATTCAAACGGAGACATATACCACTTCGCTTCAGATTCTACAAGAAACTCTTCTAACATCTCACCATCATTTTCCCAACGGTCGGATATATTCGTATAATGTTTTTCTAAATCTTCTTCTGTATACGTCTCCTCTTTCACCGTTTTTTGATGCAACGTCCCGAGCGTTTGAAACATCTTATGGTATTGATCATTATCTTCGCCATTTCCTTCCGCACGTTCTAACCAAGGCATTAAATAATAACTATACGTCCCATCACTTAAAACATAATTCCCGTCCGTCGCATGATAGATGGGTACATAATTCGAAAAACCTTTCTCCTTCAAATATTGAATATGGTGCAAAAAATTATTCCGCTCTAATTTTCTATCTTGTATTTTCTTTAACGCATACGGACCTTGATTCGTATAAATTTTCATTACACTTCCGTGCTCTTCCATATGCTGAGTGTCCAATCTATATTGCTTCACAATGGGTTCATAGCGATTTCGTAATTCAATATCCATACGAATAACCCTTTCTTATTCAAAACATAGCTTCTAGGAAAAGAAAAGCGGTGAGTGAAAAAACTCACTCACTTATTTCGCCTTTGCTTTTGAAACAGGAATATATATAATTTGCCCTGTAGTTAAATATATATCTTCTGATTGATTTACACGATATAAGTTTTGTACAGTCGTTTCATAACGTTCTGCAACAGCTTCAATTGTATCTCCTTCTTGTACGAAGTACATTCTTAACTTCGTAAATTCTTCTTCTGGTTCTTTCGTAAATAATTTCGTTAAATAAAGTGCATTTTCATCTCGCTGTGAATATGCCTCTTCCTCTGGCTCTTCCTGCTTTTTCGCTTTTTCTTTCTTGAAATTTTTTCGCCCGAACAATTCAAATTGTGGCGTCGTTTCTTTCTCCTCTTCACGCCCCGCAAATTCATGTTCTTCTAATTCCTCTTCTTCTATTTCTTGCTCTTTTCTTTCTTCTAGCTGAAACGGTTCAAATGCATAATCTTCCCATCCATCTGATTCTTTATAGGCTGGTACTTCTTCATGCGGCGCAGGTCTATTCTCATCCTCTTCAGCTGAAACATCCTCTAACTCGGCATATGCCGTTTCTTCCTCTTCATCCTCGGTTCTTTCCTCGTCACATAAACCTGTAATAGATAGATCCGCTAACAATTGTAAGCAACCATTTTCCTTTAATTCATAATCAAACTCCTCGATTGATACATATAATTCTTCAATTACTTTCACTCGATTTCTTGGAATTGATATTTCGAGCGGAAAGGAATGGACAAGTTCATTAACCCCGTCTTCCCTTGTTTCTACATAATCAATTGCCTTTGCTGGTGATAGCTCTCTTAATGAATAAGCTGAATCATCTTGCCTTGCAACGTACTCTCCCGTTAAATCTAATTGCCCTCTCACGATAACTTCATGATCGAGCTCCTCTATCTCAACGTCTGGATCTAACGAAATTGACAAAAGTTCTTCGACTTCCTGTCCCTTTTGGAACCAAACAGATTCTTTTAACGAAAATCGTAACGAATGATCTGTTGCCACTTCTTTTCCCCCTCCCAAACTATATGTCATTACAGATTTATGTTCCCTAAGGCTACTTTATGAATAAAAAAAATCGCTCCCCTAATGGAAAGCGATTTTCTCTAAGAAATTATGCTTTTAATTTTGACATTGCAATTTCAGCCGCCGCAATTGTCGCCTCAATATCTGTATCACTATGTGCTGTTGATAAGAATAAGCCTTCAAATTGAGAAGGTGGTAAAAATACACCTTGTTCTACCATTTCACGATAGTAAGCTGCAAAGAATTCTAAGTTTGAAGATTTTGCTGCATCATAATTAATAACCTGCTCATCTGTAAAGAAAATACCAATCATAGAACCTGCACGATTAATGTGATGCGGGATATTATGCTTTTCAGCTGCCTTACGTAGTCCAGCCTCTAACATTTCTGCTTTACGCTCAAATTCCACATATGATTCTGGCGTTAACTGCACTAACGTTTCATAACCTGCTGTCATTGCAAGTGGATTACCCGATAATGTTCCAGCTTGGTAAATCGGTCCGCTTGGTGCAACTTGACGCATAATCTCTGCCTTACCACCGTATGCTCCTACCGGCAAGCCACCACCGATTACTTTACCTAAACAAGTTAAGTCAGGAGTTACGCCGTAGTAACCTTGTCCACAATTATAAGCAACACGGAATCCTGTCATTACTTCATCAAAAATAAGTAGTGCACCGTTTTGCTCTGTCACTTCACGAAGTCCTTCTAAAAACCCTGGTTGTGGAGGAACAACACCCATATTCCCTGCCACTGGTTCTACAATTATACAAGCGATGTCATCACCGAATTGTTCGAAAGCATATTTTACACTTTCTAAATCGTTATACGCTACTGTAATCGTATTTTGTGCTACACCTTCTGGTACACCAGGGCTATCTGGTAAACCTAGCGTCGCCACACCAGAACCTGCTTTAATTAATAACGAATCGCCATGACCATGGTAACAACCAATGAATTTCAAAATTTTGTTACGTCCTGTATAACCTCGTGCTAAACGAAGTGCACTCATTGTCGCTTCTGTTCCAGAGTTAACCATACGTACAATCTCAATTGATGGTACGCGCTCAATAACAAGCTGCGCTAATTTATTTTCAATTTCTGTTGGTGCACCGAAGCTTGTTCCTTTTTCAGCAACAGCTTTTAAAGCCTCAACAACACGGTCGTTCGCATGACCATGAATTAAAGGTCCCCACGATAATACGTAATCGATGTATTCATTTCCATCGATATCATATACTTTAGAGCCTTTTCCACGCTCCATAAACAATGGATTCATACCGACAGATTTAAAGGCACGAACAGGGCTGTTTACGCCGCCCGGCATTAAATTTTGCGCCTCTTCAAACGCCGCAATCGACTTATCAAACTTTTTCATTATTTAGCGCCTCCTTCTCGTAACCATCTTGCTGCATCTTTTGCATGATACGTAATAATCAAGTCAGCTCCTGCGCGTTTCATGCTAATTAATTTTTCAAGTACAACTTCTTTTTCATTAATCCAACCATTTTGCGCTGCCGCTTTAATCATCGAATATTCACCACTTACGTTATAAGCAACGACTGGTAAATTAAAGTTATTTTTCACATCACGAACGATATCTAAGTAAGAAAGAGCTGGCTTTACAATTAAGAAATCTGCCCCTTCCATTACATCTGATTCTGCTTCACGGAATGCTTCCATACGGTTTGCTGGGTCCATTTGATATGTTTTACGGTCTCCAAATTGTGGTGCACCGTGCGCAGCATCACGGAATGGTCCATAAAATGCTGATGAATATTTCACAGCGTACGACATAACTGGTACGTGCGCGAAACCATTTTCATCTAATGCATGGCGAATTGCTGTTACGAATCCATCCATCATGTTAGATGGTGCAATAATGTCTGCCCCTGCTTTCGCTTGACTTACAGCTGTTTTTGCAAGAACTGCAAGAGACTCATCATTTAAAATAACGCCATCTTCAATAACACCGCAATGACCATGGCTTGTGAATTGACATAAACATGTATCTGCAACTACTACTAGCTCTGAGAACTCATCTTTAATTTGCTTAATTGCACGCTGTACAATTCCATGCTCACAATATGCCGATGATCCAACTTCGTCCTTTTCAGCAGGTAAACCAAATACAATAACAGAACGAATACCTAAATCAACGATCTCTTGCATTTCAGCTTGCAATAAATCTAAAGACATTTGATATACGCCTGGCATAGAAGGAACTTCATTACGAGTATTTTCTCCTTCTAATACAAAAATAGGGTAAATAAAATCTTCTGTATGTAAAAATGTTTCACGCACAAGTGCTCGCATGCCCCCACTTTGTCTTAGACGACGATGACGATTAAATTGTAAAGAATTCATAGATTTCTATCCCCATTCTTTTATTTTGATTATGCATGTAAAGTAGATTCACAAATGCATTGTATTAACGATTCTATTGTATATTCTTCCGGTACGATAATATTTGAGAAATAACGCCTTGCCTCTTTTGCTGTTACCGGTCCTATACAAGCAATTGTACATTTTTTTGCCCATTCTCTCCAGTTTGTACCCTCGAGTAAATAAACAAAACTATCAACAGTTGAAGGGCTCGTAAATGTAATAATATTTACTTTCCCTAATTTCAATGCTGTTATAAGCTCTTGCTTTTTCTCTACATTCGCTTTCGTACCATATACGATTAGCTCATCTAAAAAAACACCAAACTCTCTTAGCTTTACTGGGATTACATCTCTTGCTAAATTCCCTTTCGGAAACAAAATACGCTCGTTTCCACTTAACTCTTTTAGAAACTCTTCAGCAAATACTTCTGCAACAAATGAGGTCGGAACGAAATGAACTTTATAGCCTCTTTTTTCTAACTCTAATTTTGTTTTCACGCCTACCGCAGCGATTTTAATAGTTAAAGGTATTTTCTTTCTCAAACCATCTAGAAAAAAGGCTACACCATTTTTACTCGTAAAAATAACCCAGTCATACAAATGCAGTTGTCCTGCTTTATATTGAATTTGTTCCGGAGATGTGCCCTCCATACGCAAAAGCGGAATTTCCAATGGAATTCCGCTCCTTTCTTTCACTGCTACACTCATTTGTTTCGCTTGATGCTGGGCACGTGTAATCAATACTGTTTTGCCAGCGAGAGCATCCATATTTATTGTTGCTCCTTATTTGCAGCAAGAATGAGCTCTTTTGCTCCTTGTTTAATTAAACGGTCCGCAGCCTCTAATCCAACTTGCTCCGGATCAGTACCTAATACTGTCTCTTTCAATAAAACAGAACCGTCCATAGAACCGACAAGAGCTGTTAATTCGATTGCATCATTTTCTTTAAGAGTTGCATATCCAGCGATTGGAACTTGGCATCCACCTTCAAGTTTATGAAGAAATACTCGTTCAGCAGCCACTGTTCTTTCTGTTACTGCATCATTAATATGTGCTAACAATTCCAGTAAATCCTTATCATCCTCACGACATTCAATCGCTAATGCACCTTGTCCTACGGCTGGTACACATAACGTTTCATCTAAATGTTCTGTAATAACTTCCCCGTCCCAGCCCATTCTCTGTAATCCAGCTGTCGCTAAAATAATCGCATCGTAATCTTCATCTTTTAACTTACGTAAGCGTGTATCGATATTCCCACGAATCCATTTCACTTGTAAATCTGGTCTCGCAGCTAGTAGTTGTGCACTACGTCTCAAACTACTCGTTCCTAAAATCGCACCTTCTGCTAAATCTTTAAACGATTCTCCGTTTTTAGAAATAAACGCATCACGAGGATCCACACGCTTTGGTGTACAACCAATCGTTAATCCATCCGGAAGTACAGCTGGCATATCTTTCATACTATGTACAGCCATATCAATTTCTTTCGTAAGTAACGCGTGTTCAATTTCCTTTACAAATAAACCTTTTCCACCTACTTTTGAAAGAGTAACATCTAAAATAACATCACCTTTTGTGACGATTTCTTTCACTTCAAATTCATATGGTAAGCCGAGCGCTTTTAACTGATCGATAAACCAATTCGTTTGTGTTAATGCTAGTTTACTCTTTCGTGAACCTACAATAATTTTGCGCATAATTCTCTCTCCTCATTATAAATACCAAAAGTGGAAATTGGATAAACTGCTTAATAGAAAAATGTTAATTAGTATTACGAGAAATGCCCCGATATTCCACAGCACAATTTTCTTCCCTTGCAACACATCTGCCGCTCGTAAATACAAGCCCGTACAATATACAAATAGAACGACAAAAGACCCGATTACTTTCGTATCATACCAATGGAAATTATCCAATTTTGTATATCCCCATATGCAACCTAATATAATTGCTAATAAGAAAAACGGAACAGAAAATAAATTTAATCCGTAAGACATAGATTCAAGCTTCGGCAAATTACCTAATCTTCTTAATCTCGCATTCCACTTTTTCTTTTTTAGTAGCCGATATTGCAATAAATACATAATAGAAAAAATAAACGATACAGTAAACGTCGCATAAGAAATAATCGCCATACCGACATGCACGTATACAAGCTCTGAAACTAATTGCTCCGCAAGTACTGGCGACATCTTTCCGAGCGGTGTAAAAATAGAAAAAGCGCTTACGCCAAATGCTACAACATTTGTAAAAAAGACTAAAAAGTCAATGCGCATAAATCGGTTAATGACTAATGACATCGTAATCAATAACCAAACATAAAAATAAATCCCTGATAATAAAGTTAAAATAGGATTCGTTTCTGAATCCGTAGCCCTAAGCAACATAAAAATAGACTGCAGAACCCATACAATCGAAAGTAACCAAAAAGCAAATCGGTTCGCCTTTCGGTTACTTTGGAAATAATCTATAAAATATAAACTAATGCTACAAGCATATAAAATAATTGCAATATGATAAATAATACTGTTATTAAAAAAACTCATCCGATCATCCTTCCAAATTATAAAGATGGAACGGATGGTGTCCACGCTCTTTTATGTTTTACTTCTTCCGCACGACTCTCTACTTCTTCCATTTCCAAATCAAAAATCTTCGCAAATAAAGCTAGTTTTTCCGTCGCCCCCTCTTCAGCAGCTATTTCCTTCGCTACTAAAATTGGGTCTTTTAACAATTGATTAATAATACTTTTCGTATGTTTACTAATTACTTTTTTCTCACGATCACTAAGGTTTGGTATTTTTCGCTCAAGGCTTTCCATCGTATCACTTTGAATTGCTAGCGCTTTATCACGAAGAGCCGATATTAACGGTACAACACCAAGCGTACTTAACCAAGTTTTAAATAAAACCATTTCCTCTTCAATCATAAATTGAATTTTCTCTGCTTCTTTTAAACGTTCAGCACGGTTTGCTTCCACTACACCTTGCAAATCGTCGATATCATATAAGAAAGAGCCTTCTAATTCATCAATCGCAGGATCAATATCACGCGGTACTGCAATATCAACCATAAATAACGGACGACCAGAGCGCATTCTCTCCACTTTCGTCATCATCTCTTTCGTAATGACATATTCTGATGCACCCGTTGAACTAATTAAAATATCCGCTTCTAATAATGCACATTGCAATTCACTTAAAGGCTTTGCATGTCCCATATATTTCTCAGCCATCACTTCCGCTTTTGTAAGCGTCCTATTCATAACTGTTACTTTACGAGCTCCACTTCCGTATAAGTTTTGCAGTGCAAGTTCACCCATCTTACCGGCACCAAGAATAAGTACATGACAATCTGTTAAATCGCCAAATATTTTCTTTCCAAGCTCAACAGCAGCATAACTAACAGACATCGCACTTTCACCAATCGTTGTTTCTGAGTGCGCACGTTTTGCTAACGTAACCACTTGCTTAAACAACTCATTAAAAATTGTACCTGTCGCTTTTACTTGTTGTGCTTCTAAAAAGCTATCTTTTATTTGACCTAAAATTTGCGTCTCTCCAACAACCATAGAATCTAAACCGCACGTTACGCGGAATAAATGATCTATTGCGCCATCTTGTTCAAAAATAGACAAGTATGGTGCGACTTCTTCTATTTCAAGCTGAAACCAATCAGCTAAAAACTTCTTAATGTAATACCGTCCCGTGTGTAATTGATCGACAACAGCGTAAATTTCAGTGCGATTACAAGTTGATACAATGACATTTTCTAGCACGCTCTTTTGATTTTGTAATGTGGTCATTGCTTGCTCTAGCTCTGCTGCCTGAAATGTGAGTTTCTCACGAAATTCTACAGGGGCTGTTCGATAATTTACACTAACAACAAGAATATGCACGCAGCATGTCCCCCTTCACCCGTTTTATCACTTTATCTACTATCATAATACAACTTTCCTCTTATGAATCTGACAATCGTGTGAACAACTGATTATTTTTTATTTATTCTCCATATGTAATAAAGGAGCTTCAGTAAGATTAATAAAGAACTTTCTACTTTATAATGATTATAAAATAACAACTCTATTTGTACGTTACCAAAAAAAGTCCTCATAATCAAGTGATGGAAACTATTCCATATTAATTATAACATCATCTTCTCTATCTTCTTTCATCATGAAGGAAAATATGTATGATTGTTCCAAAACATAGCACCTACTTTCTCAATGCAATGTATTTGACATTGTATTTATTTTTCGTTATATTGATTTTACAAAATTAAATTGCGCACAACTAAAAAGAAAGGAGTTATTCATGAGAGAAGATTCTTTGCATCTAGATAACCAACTTTGTTTTTCTATTTATGCTTGTTCTAGAGAGGTTACCCGTTTTTACCGACCTTATTTAGAGGAAATGGGCATTACGTATCCCCAGTACATTACTTTACTCGTACTATGGGAACAAGACGGACTAACAGTAAAAGAAATTGGAGAGCGTCTATTTTTAGACTCTGGTACGTTAACACCTATGTTAAAACGCATGGAATCCTTAAACCTTATACAACGTATTCGTTCAAAAGAAGACGAGCGAAAAGTTTGTATTAAATTAACGGAACAAGGTAAAGATTTAAAAGAAAAAGCTTGTTCATTACCAAAAACAATGGCTACCAACTTAGGAATTACAGAGCAAGAATATCGTTCTTTACTAATCCAATTAAATAAACTAATTGAAACAATGAAAACAATTAATGATAGAAAAGGGGAGTAAACATGGATAAATTATATACCGCTTCAGTAACAGCAACAGGTGGAAGAAACGGTAAGGTAGTTTCAGATGATGGCATATTAAATCTTGATGTAAAAATGCCAAAAGCACTAGGCGGCGCAGGTGGAGAGGCAACAAATCCAGAACAATTATTTGCAGCTGGTTATGCAGCTTGCTTTGATAGCGCATTGCAACTTGTAATTCGTACAAAACGTGTGAAAGTGGAAAGTACAGAAGTGACTGCACACGTTTCTATCGGTAAAGATACAGATGGTGGTTTCGGACTATCTGCTGTACTTGACGTACATGTTGCTGGTGTTTCTCATGCCGAAGTACAAGAACTTGTAGAAGCCGCTCACGGTGTATGTCCTTACTCTAAAGCAACAAGAGGAAATATTGAAGTTACATTAAACGCACGCTAAAAGTTTAGTAAATAAAAAAACGCGCGACATTCGTCACGCGTTTTTTGTTTTTGTCATTTTATGAATTGCCTTCCACGCTTCTTCTTTTCCAAGTCCTGTTTCAGAAGAGAATAGAACGATTTCATCGCCAATTTCAACAGCAAGCGTTTCTTTTACAACTTTTAAATGCTTTTGCCATTTCCCTTTCGGAATTTTATCGGCTTTCGTTGCAATAATAATTGTTGGGATTTCATAATGCTTTAAGAAATCATACATCATCACGTCATCTTTTGTTGGTTGGTGACGTAAATCAACTACTAATACAGCTGCGTCTAATTGCTCACGTGTTGTAAAGTATGTTTCAATCATTTTGCCCCATGCCGCGCGCTCCGTTTTAGATACTTTCGCATATCCATAACCTGGAACGTCAACAAAATGCATCATTTCATTGATTAAGAAAAAGTTCAGCGTTTGCGTTTTTCCTGGTTTAGAAGAAATACGTACTAACTTTTTACGATTTAAAATTTTATTAATAAAGGAAGACTTCCCGACATTAGAACGACCTGCCAAAGCAATTTCTGGTAAATCACTGTCTGGATATTGTTCCGGTTTAACGGCACTAATTACAATATCTGCTTTTGTTACTTTCATTGTTTCACTCCTACTAATGCGTGCTCCAATACTTCGTCTAAATGAGATGCAAGCACAAACGTAAGGTTTTCTTTTACGCTCTCTGGAATATCATCTAAATCTTTCTCATTTTCCGCCGGTAAAATAATTTTTGTTAAGCCTGCGCGGTGAGCACTTAATGTTTTTTCTTTTAAACCACCAATTGGTAATACACGACCACGAAGTGTAATTTCACCTGTCATACCTACTTCTTTACTTACAGGAATACCTGTTAGTGCAGAAATAAGTGCCGTTGCCATCGTAATACCTGCTGACGGTCCATCTTTTGGAACTGCTCCTTCTGGAACATGAATATGAATATCGTTTTTCTCATGGAAATTCGGATCGATCTGCAGCTCTTCTGCACGAGAACGAATATAGCTAAACGCTGCTTGTGCGGATTCTTTCATAACATCCCCAAGTTTCCCTGTTAAAATTAATTTCCCTTTTCCTGGCGCTACAGACACTTCAATTGCAAGTGTATCGCCGCCCGCTGCTGTGTAAGCTAAACCTGTTGCCATACCAACTTGGTCTGTTTTTTCAGCTTGACCATAACGGAATATATGCTTACCAAGTAAATCAACAATATTTTTATCTGTTACAACAATGCGCTTGCGTTCTGCTGTAACGATAATTTTTGCTGCTTTACGACAAACTTTTGCAATTTGACGCTCTAACGTACGAACACCAGCCTCGCGTGTATAATAACGAATAATTTCAAGAAGCGCTTCATCACGCACTTGCAAATTACCTTTTCGCAAACCGTGCTCTTTTAATTGTTTCGGCAATAAATGCTCACGAGCAATGTGCACCTTTTCAAGTTCTGTATAACCAGCAATCGAAATGATTTCCATACGGTCAAGCAATGGGCCTGGAACACTTGCAAGTGTATTAGCAGTTGCAACGAACATAACTTTCGATAAATCATATGGCTCTTCAATGTAATGATCACTGAAGTTATGATTTTGTTCCGGATCTAACACTTCAAGTAACGCCGCTGATGGGTCTCCCCTGAAATCGTTAGACATTTTATCAATCTCATCTAATAAGAAGACTGGATTAACTGTTTTCGCCTTTTTCATACCTTGAATAATACGTCCTGGCATCGCACCTACATATGTACGACGGTGACCACGAATTTCAGATTCATCACGCACACCACCAAGAGAAACACGTACAAAATTACGATTTAACGATGTTGCAATAGAACGTGCTAACGAAGTTTTCCCAACCCCAGGAGGTCCTACTAGACAAAGAATTGGTCCTTTTAATGAATTCGTTAACTTCTGTACAGCTAAATACTCAAGTACTCGCTCTTTCACTTTTTCAAGACCGTAATGATCTTTATTTAAAATTTCTTCCGAATGAGCGAGGTCAATCATATCCTCTGTTGCTGTTGTCCATGGGAGAGCTAATAACCAATCAATATAATTACGAATGACACCACTCTCAGCAGAACTTACAGGTAACTTTTCATAACGATCTAATTCTTTCAGTGCAGCCTTCATTGTTTCTTCAGGCATTCCCGACTGTTCAATTTTCTCACGAAGTTCTTCAACTTCCCCGCCCTTGCCTTCTTTATCACCAAGTTCAGTTTGAATCGCCTTCATTTGCTCACGTAAGAAATATTCTTTTTGCGTGCGCTCCATTGAACGTTTCACTTTTTGTCCAATTTTCTTTTCTAGGCTAAGTAACTCTTGTTCATCTTGAATAATTGAAATAAGTGTATGTAGTCGTTCTTTCACAGATACAATCTCTAAAATCTCTTGTTTCTGCTTCGTTTTAATCGGTAAGTGAGAAGCAATTAAATCAGCTAGTCTTCCGGGTTCTTCTATATCAGCTACCGTTGCAAATGTTTCATTTGAAACTTTTTTCGAAACTTTAATATATTGTTCGAAATGCTCCAGTAACGTACGCATAAGAGCCTTCTCTTCTAAATCATCTTCTACTTCTTCAGTTACTGTTCTAATAGAAACTTGTACCACATTTTCTTCTTCGATAAACTCTACTACTTCTGCTCTATGTAAACCTTCTACAAGGACACGAAGCGTACCGTTCGGCAATTTTAACATTTGCTTCACTTTCGCCACTGTACCTACACTATATATGTCATCTTCTTTCGGATCGTCGATATTCATTTCTTTTTGCATTGCTAAAAAGATGATATTTTCATCCATTGCCGCCTGCTCTAGTGCTTGTATCGATTTATCACGTCCTACATCAAGATGCAGAACCATCGTTGGATATACGAGAATGCCTCTTAATGGTAGGAGGGGCACAATTCTTTCATTCGTATTCATACTAGACATAGCACCTCCATAATAAATTAAACTCCTGTTCAACTATTTTATATTACAATACATCTAGATGCAATTGCAGAGATTCTTCGCAATTGTAAATCTCCTGTTTTTTTGTGCCTCACGAAAAGAAAAAAGACTCCGCTTAAGCATACAAACTTAAACGAAGTCTGGCAAATTTTATTATTATATATTCTCACATTGATTGTGCATCTGTTTCGTCCAAAGAAGTATGCACATCAAGCTCACGATGCATATTTTCCTGCATAAATGTTAATTCAAATACTTCTTTTAATTTGCGAACAGGAATGATCTCAATTCCCTTTATTGTGTACAAAAATGGTTGCATGTTTTCAGCCGGAATGATGACTTTCTTAGCTCCCGCTTTTTTCGCAGCTTTTATTTTTGCGTACACACCACCAATAGGCTTCACTTCTCCGTGGATACTTATCTCACCTGTCATCGCCACTTCATTATTCACATACGTACGATGCACTGCTGAATAGACACCTGTTGCCATAGCAATACCTGCTGAAGGTCCATCAATCGGGATACCACCAGGAAAATTAATATGTATATCATAACCTTCTGGCAACACATCTAGAGAACGAAGTACTGTTAACACATTATCAACAGAACCTTTCGCCATACTTTTTCGACGAATCGATTTCGTTTGGTTACCAATACTTTCCTCTTCTACAATTCCAGTGACATTTACTGACCCTTTATCTTTCGCAGGAATAGCTGTTACCTCAATTTCTAATAACGCACCTGTATTCGGCCCATATACAGCAAGCCCGTTCACAAGACCGATTCTTGGAATTGGATAAATACGTTTTTCGTACTTTGGTGTAAGCTGACTAGAATGAACAACCCATTCAATATCTTCATCTTTAATGAAAGGTCGCTCTTCATTTATCGCCATACCAGTAGAAATTTGCACGAGATTAATTGCTTCTCGTCCATTTCTTGCATACATTCCAATCATTTCGATACCTTTCTCACCTACTTGCATTTCCACTTTATCAGCTGCATTTTTCGCTACTTTTTGAATTTCTTCTGTATCTAACTCACGGAAGAACACTTCTAAACAACGCGACCTAATTGCAGGAGGAATTTCCTCTGGCGAACGCGTCGTTGCACCAACTAAGCGAAAATCTGCAGGTAAACCTTTTTGAAAAATATCATGTATATACGTTGGAATCATCGAATTTTCTTCACTATAGTACGCACTTTCCAAAAATACTTTCCGATCTTCTAACACCTTTAGCATTTTATTCATTTGAATTGGATGTAATTCACCAATCTCATCGATGAACAAAATACCACCATGAGCATCTGTTACAGCCCCTTTTTTCGGCTGTGGGATACCCGCTTGCCCCATTGCACCTGCTCCTTGATAAATCGGATCATGCACTGAACCAATTAATGGATCCGCAATACCACGCTCATCAAACCTAGCTGTCGTTGCATCAAGTTCGATAAATGTTGCATTTGTACGAAATGGGGATTTCGGATTTCGTTTCGCTTCTTCTAATACAAGGCGTGCTGCCGCTGTCTTTCCGACACCTGGCGGACCGTATATGATCACATGTTGCGGATTAGGACCACAAAGAGCCGCTTTTAACGACTTAATCCCGTCTTCTTGCCCTACAATGTCTACAAAGGATGTAGGACGTACCTTTTCCGCAAGTGGCTCTGTTAAAGAAACCTCACGCATTTTACGAAGCTGCTCTAATTCTTTTTTCGATTCTCGATCAATTGAAACTTTTTGTGTTCGCTGATTTCGAAGTAAGTGCCAAAAATACAATCCGACAATTACGCCAAAAACAAGTTGAACAAGTAAAAATATATTTGTCCAGCTCATAATTCATTTCCTCCCGCTATGTTTTACCTTTTAGTATTTCCTGGGAGGAATAGTGCTAAACATAAAGAAAAACAGCAATTATAAAAATTGCTGTTTCTTCTTCGCATTATGCAGATGTTTTTGTATCAAGTACAGTACCGTCTTGTAACACCAATTTCGGCGGTTCATTATCAGCTACTGTTTCTTTCGTAAGAATACACTTCTCGATATCTTTGCGAGATGGAAGTTCGAACATTACATCAAGCATCAAGCCTTCAATAATAGAACGAAGTCCACGAGCACCTGTTTTACGTTCAATTGCTTTTTTCGCAATCTCAACTAGTGCACCTTCTTCAAACTCTAACTCAACATCGTCAAGCTCCAATAATTTTTGGAATTGCTTAACAAGTGCATTTTTCGGTTTAGTTAAAATATCTACAAGAGCATCTTCATCAAGCGGCTCTAGGTTCGCAATAACTGGAAGACGACCGATAAACTCCGGAATTAAACCGAATCTTAAAAGATCCTCTGGTAAAACGTGAGATAAAACATGCTTCTCATTTACATCAGCATTTTTCTTCTCAGCACCAAATCCAATTACTTTCTCACCAAGGCGACGTTTAATAATAGGCTCGATGCCATCAAACGCTCCACCACAAATGAATAGGATGTTCGTTGTATCAATTTGAATAAACTCTTGATGCGGGTGCTTACGACCACCTTGAGGTGGAACGCTTGCTACAGTACCTTCTAAAATTTTCAGAAGTGCCTGCTGTACGCCTTCACCAGATACATCACGTGTAATTGATGGATTTTCGGACTTACGTGCCACTTTATCAATCTCATCAATATAAATGATTCCTTTTTCCGCTTTCTCTACATCATAATCAGCTGCTTGGATTAATTTTAGTAAGATGTTTTCTACATCTTCCCCTACATATCCAGCTTCTGTTAAAGATGTTGCGTCAGCGATCGCAAATGGAACATTTAAAATACGCGCTAATGTTTGTGCCAATAATGTTTTACCACTACCAGTTGGCCCAATAAGTGAAATATTACTCTTCGCTAATTCTACATCATCAATTTTGCTGTTAGAATTAATGCGTTTGTAATGGTTATATACCGCTACCGCCAGTGCTTTTTTCGCGTTATCTTGTCCGATGACATACTCATCTAAGATTTCACGAATTTCTACCGGTTTCGGTACATCTTTGAATTCTACTTCTTCGTCCTTCGCAAGCTCCTCTTGTACAATTTCAGTACAAAGCTCGATACACTCGTCACAAATGTAAACACCTGGACCTGCAACTAGCTTTCGAACTTGCGTTTGTGTTTTACCACAGAAAGAACATTTTAATTGACCTTTTTCATCATTAAATTTAAACATATTTTCACACCCCTTACAAAGTGCTAATCTCTTGCCTTCGTATGTACACGATAAATGTATCGTATGTAAATACATATTATGTCACTACGTGGCGAGAAATACAAATAATATGACTAGTTATGTACAAATAAAAAAATTTAAAACTTTTGAAATATGTATATTCGACTTGCAAAGGAACTTTTCCTTCTTCATCGAAAAGTTTTATAAATATATTTCTATATTTATAAAACAAGGCACGATTAAAATCGCGCCTTGTTATTTTATTATGCAGCGTTGTCTACTAAGAAGTCTACAGCTTTACGCACTTTAAGATCTTCAGCTAAAGCGTCTACGCTTCCAAGAGCTTGCTTGATAGCGTCTACTGGCATACCGTACATTTCAGCCATTTTTTCAACTTCTGCAGTTACTTCTTCTTCAGTAACTTCGATGTTTTCAGCTTCAATGATAGCTTCAAGAACAAGATTGATTCTTACACGTTTTTGTGCATCCTCTTTCATTTGCTCTTTTAATTTGTCAGCGTCTGTACCTGTGAATTGGTAGTAAAGCTCAAGGTTCATACCTTGTTGGCTTAAACGTTGCTCGAATTCACGAACCATACGATCTAACTCAGTGTCGATCATAGCTTCTGGAATGTCGATTTCAGCGTTAGCAGCAGCTAATTCTACTACTTCGTCACGTACTTTGTGCTCAGCTTCGTGCTTTTTGCCTTCTTCTAAGTTTGTACGAAGTTTTGTTTTTAATTCATCAAGAGTTGTAACTTCTTCGTCAGCATCTTTAGCGAACTCGTCGTTTAACTCAGGAAGTTCTTTTGTTTTGATTTCGTGAATTGTTACTTTGAATGTTGCTGGTTTACCAGCTAATTCAGCAGCATGGTACTCTTCTGGGAATGATACTTCAACTTCTTTAGAATCACCAGCTTTAAGACCAATTACTTGCTCTTCGAAACCTGGGATGAAAGTACCAGAACCGATTGCAAGAGAATAGTTTTCGCCTTTTCCGCCTTCAAATGCTTCGCCATCAACGAAACCTTCGAAGTCGATTACAGCTGTATCACCATCTGCAACAGTTCCTTCTTCTTTAACAACTAGTTCAGCTTGACGCTCTTGTAAAGCTTTTACTTCGTTCTCTACATCCTCGTCAGTTACAGTTGTTTCAACTTTTTCTACTGCTAAACCTTTGTAATCACCTAATTTAACTTCAGGTTTTACAGTAACTTTTGCAGTGAAAATTAAGTTTTGGCCTTTTTCGAATTTCTCGATGTCAATCTCAGGATGAGCAACTGGGAAGATACCAGCTTCATCGATTGCTTCACCGTATGCTTTTGGTAAGATAATATCTAAAGCATCTTGGTATAAAGATTCAATACCAAAGCGTTGTTCGAATAATGGACGAGGCATTTTTCCTTTACGGAAACCTGGTACATTAATTGTTTTTACTACTTTTTTGAATGCAGCGTCGATAGAGTTATTTACTTCTTTAGCATCAACTTCGATTGTTAAAACGCCAACGTTACCTTCTAATTTTTCCCATTTTGTAGACATTTATTCTTTCCCTCCAACTATAATAATGTATGCACATACCTCTATAGATTAAGATTTTTATTATCTCTTTTTTGAAATAACAAATGTACAAATAATCCTCTAGCAAAAGCTTTCAGATACAATGTTCCAATCTACTAATTGTCTAAAAGACAACTACGGTATATTTTGTTCGAGAATAATATGAAACATATTAAGTAAGAGAATTATACTCCTCTTCTCTTACAAACAGGCAGATTTCTGCCTTTTGCAACCCTTACATTATAACATAGAATGTGCTCGTTTCAATAACTGAACGATTCTTTTTCATAATTATACGGGCAAATACCCTTCTCTTTCAATACGTAGTAACCATTGATAGGCAATATGAAATTCCTCAAACTCAATATTGTATGCTGTCATAAGTTCTTCTTCATCAATAGCCAATCCGAAACGCTTTCTTCCAACTCTCTCTAAGACGGCAGCCCAAATTTCTACTTTATCCATTAATAGAGGGAATGGGAAAATGCTAATTTGTAATTCTTTCCAGTATGTAACCATTGCACTAAATATATCTGGATAATTTTGCTCTAATCGACTTGATAATTTATGTATAATGTTATCGGATTGCTCCTCATTATGACCTGTAAATGCTGGAATTACCTTGATCATATTTCCAAACTTTTCTACTTCTATCTCTTCTTCTACTTGATTTTCTATCATTTTATACAAAATAGAAGTTTTCAAATAAGGGTGCTGCTGTTCGTCTATTAAAAATCTCTTTAAAACAGGTAATGCAAGATCCAAGTCTTTTAACGAAAGTTGCTGAATCACTCTTAACTTTTGCCCAAAGTTTTCACCAAAAATCCCATTAGTAAACTCATCCAAATCAAAATTAGAATCCACTAATGACGCATCTTCCTCATTTAGCATCCCTTCTGCAAATAAAGCGAGCTGCGCTAATTTTTCCTTTTGCTCCGGCATTATGTCTTTCGTTTGCAGAACCTTTTCAACAGTTTCAATAACACCTTCGTAATCATTTGTTTGAACTAAAATAGTCACATACGTTTCAAGAATATCCCCAAATAATACAGCTCCTGTTTCAAGCAACTGTTCACATTTGTCTTTCGCTTCTTCCATACGTTTTAATTCTAGCAAACAAATAACGGAAGCTAATTCTGTTTGTTCCGTTTCTGCATTATACTGACGTAATATTTCAAAGCAGCGCAATGCATCTTCGAATTCCCGCTCTTTCAACGCTAAAAAACCTTTATCAATATAGCGTTCGGATAGTTGCGGAAACAATACGACCGTATTTTCTTTTTTATCCATACGTCCGCCTCTTTTTCTAGATTTTAATGATCTTCAAAGTAAATATATCAAATGCGTAATGAGAACACAACATTCCAAAATTATTTATTTGAAATATAGGAATATTCTATTTTTATAACGGAAAAGCAACAAATTTTTAAATAAAATTCATTTTTCACAAACAAAAACCCTCACGCAGAGGATTCATCATTAATGGAAAGCTTGTATAATTGTGGGGTATATAACAAGGGTAATAATTTGGAGAACAATAATTGCCATAACAATCATGCTAAAGTAGAAGATCGGTTTACTTCGCTTCATTAAAAACATAATAATAAGCATCGTACAAGCAAACAAACTTAAAAAGAACAAACTTGTTGTCGAACTAAGTATACCACTCGGGACAAAGAACAATAAAACTACACTACAAGTACCTATAATTCCAAATAACCATTCCATTCATTCACTCATTCCCTTTCCCTCTCATGGCAGTTTTTTCTACGCTACTAAATGTTTTACAACATCAACTACATATGTTAACTTTTCATACGCCACAAACCCAAAAGCTACTGTTAAACCCGTTACAATTAATCCTTTCATCATCTCTTCCTCCTCATGTATCGTTGTTATCTTCATTATAGAGGATTCGTAATTTGTTACCATCGAACTTCCTTACAGTTACCTTACAGAATTGTAAGATTTCAAAAATTGATTTAAAATCGTGTTAATATATTTTTGTACAATTAAGAATTTATTTTACAAGGGGGATTATACATGTTTAAAAAAATGGCCGCTGATGTTTTAGGATTAAGTGATGTAGGTTCTGTCATTACGCCGCAGGATTATGATAAGGTTGATGCTGATGATTACGTGATGCATGAAGACGGGGAGAAAATTTATTTTCTAATTAAATCAAAATCAGATGAATATTGTTTCACAAACAAAGGATTAATCCACCTAGATGGTACAAGCGCAACAAGTAAAAAACGTACACTACGCCGCTTTAGCTATAGTAAATATCAAATTAAAAACGTAGCACTTGAAACTGCGGGAACAATTGATTTAGATGTAGAAATTAAGTTTCAAATGGGAGATGAGCATTATTCAATTGATGTTCATAAAAAACATATTGAAGAATTAAAAGATTTATATAAGGCTTTACTTAAAATAGAAGAAATCTCATACGACAACGATATTACATTGCAGTATGCACATAAAAGTTTAGATATGGCTTCTAACGCTTTCAGCCGTATTTCAAATGCACAAGTAAATTTAGCAGAGCAATTTAAAGAGATGAACGAGATCGCCTTTAACTGGCTTGTTGATACGAAGAAACAATATAATGTGAAAGATTATGGTTTTGTCTTTGAAAAGTTTATTAATAACTAATTTAAACAAACAAAAAACCTTGTTATCAAAAGATAACAAGGTTTTCTTAGCGTCCCAGGAGAGATTCGAACTCCCGACCGTACGCTTAGAAGGCGTATGCTCTATCCGGCTGAGCTACTGGGACATGGAGCGGGTGAAGAGAATCGAACTCTCGACCAGAGCTTGGAAGGCTCTTGTTTTACCACTAAACTACACCCGCATATGTTATTTCATTTTTCTTCGTTAGCGCCATTGCCCTATCGACAATATTTATTATATTCATAACCACTTATAAAGTCAACACTTTTTTAAAAGAGGATAATTTTTATTATCCTCTTTTAAAAGTTGCTTGTTCCACCAGCTGTCCGTCTAATGTTTCAAAACGAACTTCTATATGATTTTCATCCATTTCTAATAAAGCGAATGTCTTTTCTACACGAGAGCGCGGGAGCAAAATACTCCCTGGATTAATAAATAAAATCCCATCAAGTAATTCTGCCCCTAATACATGAGAATGTCCAAAGCATGCTACTTGCGCTCCTACTTCTTCTGCATGATATGCTAATGTTTGTAATGTCATTTTCACATTATGACGATGACCGTGTACAACTAAGAAACGAATTCCATCTACATCAGTTACAATTTCATCTTGAAAGTTAGCATAATCACAATTCCCTTTTACAACATGGAAACCTTGCAGCTCTTCGTGAGCAGGCGTTAGCTCTGAATCACCACAATGAATCATGACATCTACTTTCCCTTCGTACTTCTCTTTTAACTGCTGTAATTCCTTCACAGAGCTATGACTATCGCTTACGATTAAAGCTTTCATCAATCTCTCTCCCTTATTCTTCTAAAAACCATTCTGGGATTTTTTCTTCTAATTTACGAAGAGCGTGTCCGCGGTGACTAATTGCGTTTTTCTCATCCGAACTTAGCTCAGCCATCGCTTTTTTATATTCTTCTACATAAAAAATCGGATCGTATCCGAAACCATTTTCCCCACGGCGCTGTTCTAGAATTTTCCCTTCGCACGTTCCGTTTACAATAACCGGCTCTTTATCCACTTCAGGGAAAGCAACTGCTAATGCACAGTAAAAACGAGCTGTGCGTTTTTCTAAATCGATGTCAGTTAACCCTTGTAACACCTTATCTATATTCGCCTGATCATCTTTCGGCTCTCCAGCAAAACGAGCTGAATATACACCTGGTTTCCCGTTTAAGGCATCTACAATAAGACCAGAATCATCCGCAATTACGATGGAATTCAACTGTCTACTAAGACTGTCCGCTTTTAAAATTGCGTTTTCTTCAAATGTTTCACCAGTTTCTTCGACTTCTTCAATATGAGGAAAATCGTGTAAAGATTTCACTTCTAAGTCAAATCTCTCAAATAACTCAGCAAACTCACGTACTTTCCCAAGGTTTTTCGTAGCTACAACAACTTGCTTCATATTTTCCACCTCTACTCTATATGAGATACGATGTCACCTAACGCTTCTTTTTGCTTTTCAACAAGTTGGAAAATCCCTTGTTCAGCAGCATCAAGTAGTTCATTTAATTCAGCTCTGCTAAACGTCGCTTCTTCTCCAGTTCCTTGCACTTCAACAAACTGACCTTTTCCAGTCATAATAACGTTCATATCAACGTCTGCTTTAGAATCTTCAGCATAATTTAAATCTAAAACGACACCTTGTTCTTCAACGATGCCTACTGACGTTGCCGCTAAATAATCTTTCACCGGAATTTTAGATACTTTGTCTGCTTGCAATAATTTTTCAAAAGCTAATACCATTGCCACATAAGCACCCGTAATAGAAGCTGTTCTCGTTCCGCCATCCGCTTGAATTACATCACAGTCAATCCAAACCGTTCTTTCGCCAAGCGCTTCTAAATCAACAACCGCACGTAATGCTCGTCCAATTAAACGCTGGATTTCCATTGTGCGCCCTGTTACTTTCCCTTTACTTGACTCCCTGATTGTGCGTTGCTCTGTCGCACGTGGAATCATTGCGTATTCTGCTGTTACCCAACCTTTTCCTTCTCCACGCATAAACGGCGGTACACGCTCTTCAATTGTCGCTGAACAAATTACCTTTGTATCCCCAACTTCAATTAGTACCGATCCCTCTGGATGTTTTAAATAATTTGTATGAATATGTATATGGCGTAGCTCTGCTTGTCCTCTACCATCTACTCGCATAAAAATAACCCCCTCTTAACTACTACTCATTAGTATAGCCAAATTTAAATGTATGATATGTATACAATAGAAGAAGGGGAACTCAAAAAGCAATTCCCCTTTCTTACATAAGTATATCAAATTATTCGCGATTAAAAACTACCTGTATTTACGTTTTGTGGCCGATCAACAGGTTTTATTAGCTTTTCACCCTTCTCATCCATAAGATTCGCTTTCCCATTCACTTCAATAGAAACATTTTTCACACCTTGTTTTTCCGTTAAAGATAAGACCAACGACTTCAATACATAATTTGAAATCATATTTTTATCTGGGTTTACAAATATATTTTCATTAAAGTTTAATGTAAGATTTCCGTCCTGCACTTTCGGATTCGTAATAAGCTTAGCTCCCGGATTAAAATCATTTAGTAACGAACCGTGAATCGGACCTTTTACAAGTTCGTCCACAATTGCTGCATAATCATTTTCTTTCCCTTCTGCAACACGTCTTGTTACCGGTACGTAATATTGCTGCTTATTATTATTTTGCGCCATAAAGTAAAGTGTAACTGGTTTTGTATGCGTTACATCTGCTACTTGTTCATCATCAAAGTTAATTCCATTCGCACGACTTACACCTTCACCAAGCGGCGTACCCGCAACAGGCATCTTCGCTAGCTTTTCACCATTTATTTGGAACTGCACTTGTTTTATTTCTGTAAATTGAGTCAAAGTCCACGCTACTGATTCAACAATTTGACGTTCTTCTTCTTTTGAATAATTTTTCATTTCTTTAGAGAAATCAATTACTGCTGTCCCACCTTTTTTCAAATTTAAAGTCATCGTCGTATTCGCTGGAAGGACTGCTCGAAATCCATTCGGCAATAAATTTGTGACTGGTCCATCTTTCACAAGATACTCTAACGTTTGCTTTACAACTTCATTCGCTTTCGGAGTAGGCATTGCAATAGTTTGCGGTACGACATATCCATTTTTATCAACGAGGTATAACTCTCTATTTACTGTTTGCCCTTGTTTATCTTTTTTAGCTGTTTCTTTCTTTTCACCTTCTGTATACGTAACTTTTTTTGGCGGATCAATTTGTTCTGTCGCTTTCTCTTGATTTAATAAGCCACACCCTGATAATAAAATCGCACTCACAGTAGCACCAACAACCCATTTAAAAGTGGATTTAGGCATGCCATTCCCCCCTAAAATCTAAGTTTGTACTATTATGTATACGAGCTGTTTCATATTTTAGAACAAGCTATAGCCACTTACACAGAAAAAACCCCTGATTTCTCAGGAGTTCTCTTATATGAATCTACTATTATTCTGTTTCTAAATTAATATGCTTCACATTTTCAATCGGCTGACCGAACCACTTCGATGCAATTTCTTTAAACAGACCTATTTTACCAGTCGTTAAGAAGAGATGATCACTTTGTTCCTCTCCCTCATTTAACATCTTACTATGGTATAAAATCGTGCTTACCTCACGCGCTGTTTCATCACCCGAACTAATTAGTTGCACCTTATCTCCCATTACCTTTTTAATAACGGGACCTAAAATCGGATAATGTGTACACCCTAAAATAAGTGTATCAATGTCAGTACTTTTCAACGGTTGCAACGTTTCTCTTACAACTTCATACGCCATTTCACTTTCGAAATTCCCGCTCTCTACAAGCTCAACGAAAGGCGGGCACGCTAAACTTTCTACCATAACACGGTTATTAATAGACTTTAGCGCCTCTTCATAGGCACCACTTTTTACTGTTCCAATCGTTCCAATAATCCCAACATGATACGTATTTGTCACTTTTAAAGCTGTACGTGATCCTGGATGAATAACTCCAACTACTGGAATTGGTAATTGTTTCTGCATTTCTTCTAATACAACCGCAGTTGCTGTATTACACGCAATAACTAACATTTTGATATTTAAATCTAATAAATGCTCCGTCATTTCCCACGTAAATTGACGCACTTCTTCACGAGAACGCGGACCATAAGGGCAACGTGCTGTATCCCCTAAATATATAATACGCTCTTTCGGCAACTGACGAATTAATTCCTTCGCTACTGTTAAACCGCCCACTCCTGAATCAATAACACCGATCGCTCTATTCAACTTAATCACCCGTTTTCTCATTCATCATCTTATTTTATCCCGCTATTTGCGGGCAGTAAAACTCCCACCTCAAAATTCGGCTGCAGCAAAGAAGTTAAGCAGGAGATCCACTGCCCGTAAACGCCCGATTGGTGAAGGCTAATAATCAGTAGAGGATGAACAAAACCCCCACTGATTAAAGTTTCACCTTATGTTTATCAGTATATTTTACACACTTTAAGTTCGCTAACTTAAAATGCCCCTGTATAAAATTTTTCATTTGTACCTGTATAGATCAGGACCTTTTTTATTTTGCTCCTTTTTTTCATAATTTGCAAGACAGAAAAATAACCGACCTTCTATATGAAAGTCGGTTTCTTCTATATAAAATATATATTCATTACGCCACTTTTCTCTGAATAGAAGACATTCCTATTAATAAGAAGAAATGTGCAGAAATTAAAAAGACGATAATTTATTTACAGCTCTTTTTATAACCTTACCTATTTCCACGCTAGACTGCGGATTCTGTCCTGTAATCAAACGCCCATCTACTACGACATGCGGCGTGAAATTAGGAGCTACATAAAATAAAGCTCCTTCTTCCTTCAATTTACTTTCTAGCAAAAACGGCACTCGCTTTTCTAAATGTACAGCTTTTTCTTCATCATTTGTATAACCTGTTATACGCTTACCCGCACTAAAAAACGAACCATCTTTATTTTTCACACCGACTAAGGAGCTTACTCCATGACAAACAGCCGCTACAATCCGGTTATTGTTATACATATTTACAATCAAATTTGCTACATATGGATTCCCCGGAAAATCTACAATCGCCCCGTGCCCACCACCAAATAAAACCGCATCATAATCCGAAAAATGAACAGTTGAGATCGGCTTCGTATTTTGCAATAAGGAAGCGACATGCTTAAATTCACGGGGAATCCCGTTTGGAATAGACACTCTATCAATAGGTACTCTACCGCCCTTTATCGACACAATATCAACATCAAACTTAGCTTCTTTAAATAAATTATAAGGAGCTGCGAGCTCTTCAAGCCATAAACCAGTCGGGTGTCCATTCATATCATGAGCGCTTGTTGAAACTAACAATATCCTTTTCAACACATCCCCTCCTTACTACCTATTTATGTATGAGACATTATTATCATTCATATAGAACATGAAACAAACAAAAAAACAGCCGACCTTTTGTATAAAAGTCGGCTTTCTTTTTATAGCTCAAGCTCTCCCATACGAAGAAGCTCAACAACTGCTTGTGAACGTCCTTTAACCCCTAGCTTTTGCATTGCGTTTGAGATATGGTTGCGTACTGTTTTTTCACTTATAAAAAGTTCACCTGCAATTTCCTTCGTCGTTTTATCTTGAACGAGTAATTCAAATACTTCTCTTTCTCTCTTTGTGAGTAACGGTTTAGATTGATACGCTTTTTCCTTCAACTGGTATAACCCTCCTTGCTTAAGCCAGAGCTGTATATGTGTAAGTTGGGTGTTTATTTAGTCAAGATATTGTATGAACGAAATGTGCAGGTGGTGAATGAAAATAGGCTTTATTTCTTATGTTATTTTAGACTTTTATACGGTTTATGCACTTATTTTATACATTCACTTCTCCATGCGCCATATTTGTTCTAGCAATATACTTACAACTGTACCTACGAACAAACCATTTCCGAATATATATTGCATAACAGACGGCAAGGATTGGAGTGCTCCAGACGGTAAAAACATAACACCGCTGCCAAATAATACTGCAACTCCTAAAATTGTTACATTCCTTTCATTAAGCTCCACTTGTTTTATATTGTTTAACCCAATACCAATTAGCTGTACGAATGAGGCCATTAAGACTGCAGATGCAACAGCGGATGGTAACGACGCTAAGTAACGAATAATACTTGGAAATAGCGACATAACGACTAGTAGTACACATGCAAATAAGAATGAACGCATATACTTTTGATTTGTTAAACGTATGAAACCTGCCGTTGCTGGTAACGGAACGACACCTACTGTTGAAAATAAAGAGGAAATCATATGTGAAATCCCTCCGACCCACGTACCGTTTCTCAGCTGTCTTTGTTCAATAGCTGCTTTATGAATCGTAGCTTGATTGATTGCTATAATAGCTGCTACTGTATTTGAAACTAAAATACATACCATAACAAAACTCGATACAGCCATACCCGTATTCCATTTTGGAAGTCCCCAAGCAAATATATGCGGAAATTGCACAAAATGAGTTACTTGAGATGGGATCGTCACTTTTCCTGCAATGAGAAAAATAAGCCATCCGCTAATTATCCCTATTAAAACCGCATAACTTTTGACAAAGCCTTTTCCGAAATTGGAAAGTACGATTACAAACAAAAATATGCCAACCGCAATCAACGTTGTAAATCCATCAATTTGAGAAACAGTAGCTGTAATTCCTAGCATTCCTTTTAAAAACACACCACTTAATTGCAAACATAATAACAGTAAGAACGTCCCTGTAACGAGCGGCGTAAATAAAAATAAAATACGTTCTATAAAACCAGTTAGCCCTAATCCTATTAAGATAACTCCGGCAACCATCATCCCTAGTTCTAAAATTTGCAACGTACTATGTAGTTGATCTTGCCCTACAGTTGCATAAGCAAGTACGGTAAATACACCAACCCAAGATCCAGCTGGCCCATCAGCAATAGGCAGTTTATGTCCAAGCCATCCTTGTAGAAAAGAAGATATACCAACTACAAAAAATGTACGCTGCATTAAATAAAATACTTCTTCCGTCGTAAGATGAAATAATCCGCCAACGACAATTGGTAGTGCGATTGAATTCGCTAATAAAAAAATAAACCATTGCAAAGTTCCCATAATATGATTTTGGTTATGTTGATTGTCCAAATTTTTCATCCCTTCCATACATTTCACACAAAAATACACTTTATATTATTACGTAGCTTTTCGAAACAACTCTTTTTGTCCCTTCGATTTCTTCCCATATCCAAACGTTGCAATGTAAACTCCACAAACGATAAAAATAGCTCCAATTATTTGAATGGATGTTACACCTTTCTGCAATATAATATACCCTACCACCATCGTAACGAATGGTTCTAAATTTAAAAACATTGCCGCTGTTGATGCTTGCGCTTTTCTCAATTGATTATTCCAAACCAATGTACAAATTCCATGCATAAGTATTGCTGTCACAATTAGAAGCGACCAACTCTCTATAGAGTACTTCAACGTTATGTGAGAAAAGGTAAAAGCAAGAAACGGTAACATAATTAAAAAACCAAAAATTGAAGAGAAGAATGTAATAAAAAACATATCATCTCTTTTCCCCAATTTCCGAATTAAAACAATGGATAAAGAAAAGGATAACATCGTTATAAAAATCCATATTAATCCTTCTGAAAAGACGAACCTCTGCCCAACACCAATAACAAAAAACACCCCGAAAGTAGCAATCCCTCCTCCTATTACTAACTTAGCTGTTAACGGCTCGTTTAAAATAAATACCGCTAGAATAGAAGTCACGACAGGAGTAAGTGCTAATATTAGCGCAGCTGTTGTTGGTTCTGCTGTTTGTAATCCTTCATAAAAAGACCATTGATTAATCGCGACACCCATAACCCCAATTAATAATACACTTTTCATTTCATTCTTTTCTATATATAAGTCTTTCTTACATATAATGGCGTACGCCAGAAAAAACAAATTAATAAATAACAACCGAAGTGTCGTTAACAAAACTGGATGAAATGCATTTACTAGAATCGCACCAAATATAAAATTACTCCCCCAAACTACTACACAGATAAAAAGTAATATATAAGTACGTGTCACCTATTCCCCTCCGTTTCTCGTAAAAAAGAAGGATTCCTACTCTTTCATTAGGAACCCTTAAAAATATATATAAAATTTAGGGAGGTACGTAAATTAAATCAATACACCTTGAACATTCTGCAAGGAACCCGCTACTATTTTTCCACCTTTCATCACGGCAGGTCGTTTCGCTCGTCTAGCAATTGCTTCTGCTGAACAAGTAGCTTGTAAGAAGACAAAATCAGCTTTATCTCCTACTTTAGGCCAAACTTGATTTCCTTCTTGATCCAATGGCGTTTTTCCACCTGTAATAAACGCTAGAGACGAAGATAAAGATTTCTCATCAATCCAGCGATACTTTTCTGCTAAACGCCCTACTCTTTCAAAAATATCAGCATTTCCAAATGGGCCCCATGAATCAAACATACTATCACAACCTAAAGAAACGGAAACACCTTTTTCTGTAAGCAATGGTACTGGCGGCATATTTCTATTAATTGGTACTGTCGTAATAATAGACATTCCTCTTTCAGCTAATAAGTCTGCCATCTCTGCTCCTTCTTCTTTAGATACATCTCCTAGACTAAACGCATGACTAACAGCAACACGCCCGTCCCAACCCGCATCCTCTGTAAATTGAGCTAACTTTTTAATTGTATAAATACCTAAATGCCCTGCATCATGTAAATGTAAATCAACATCTGCATTTGCCTCTACAGCGATTTCCATCATATCAAAAAGTGATTTTTCAATATTATTATCTACAGTAGCTGGATCTACACCACCCACTAAAGTTGCGCCCACTTTCATCGCTTCCCTCATAAGAGAATGCGCTTCTGTACGAAGTAAACCGTGTTGTGGGAATGCTACGATTTCATATGTAAACGCACCTTTCATATCCTCTAAAGTTTGACGTACAGACTCTAAGTTTTTAAGACCGATATACGGATCAATATTTACATGCGTTCGAATATGAGTCGAACCAGCATTTAAAATGTTACTTAGTAACAACTCTGCTCTCTCTCCAGTTGTTTGAGCTAAAATCGGTAACTCCTGTTGTTCTAACTCTAATCTCTCAATAATATTTTTTACTGGTGTGCATGCTTCCCATGGACCACCAAGTCTTGTCTTATCAAGGTGAAAGTGATTTTCCACAAATGACGGAAGAACAAGCAATTCTCTCGCATCTTTCGTTTCATACTCTGTTTGAAGCGGTACATCCGCAAGTACAATCTTTGCAATCTTTCCATCCTGTATAAGTAAATGATGCAAAGCTGTTTCTGTGCCTGTAACTACTTCACTATTAAACTTGTAACCTGTTTCTAATCGTACATTCGTTAACCAATACACATTTTGCATTTCAATCATCCTCTCAAACAAGATTATTTATAGCTATTTTTTGTAAACTACCAGCAACAACATTTCCTTTATATAGAACAGCACAGCGCTCTGTTTGTCTTGCTACTACCTCAGCTGAACATGATGCTTCCGTAAAGACGATATTTGCTTCATCTCCTATTTTTGGCCATTGACGATTTCCTTGATCATCTAATATAGATTTCCCACCCGTAATAAACTGAAGTGCTTTCCCTAAAGAGCGCTCATCAATCCATCTAAATCTCTCCGCTAGACAATTTGCCTTTTGCAGCATATCTCCCGTTCCAAATGGAGACCAATGATCAGTTATACTATCGTTTCCTAGTGAAACTTTTACACCTTTACGATTTAATAATGGAACTGGAATCACATGTCTACTAATTGGAACTGTTGATGTTATATCCATGCCTAATGCCGCAAGTCGTTCAGCCATTTCCTCCGCTTCTTCTACCGATACATCCCCAAGTCCAAGAGCATGGCTAATTGTAACTCTTCCTTGCCACCCTGCTTCTTCTGTTAACGCTGCTAATCTCTTCATTGTAAATATTCCGAGTTGGTCCGCATCATGTAAATGAATATCAATGTCTGAATCAAACTCAACTGCAATATCCATAATTGTATTTAATGATTTTTCAATATTACTATCTACAGTAGCTGGGTCTACTCCACCTACTAAATGAGCCCCCATACGCATAGCATCTTTTATAAGCCCTACAGAATTACTTCGTAACAAACCGTGTTGTGGAAACGCTACAATTTTTGCTGATAACTTATCTTTATATGTTTCCAGTGCCCCAATCGTCGCTTCTAAATTCCCAAGACCAATTACAGGATCAATATTGCAGTGTGTCCGAATATTTGTCGCTCCATTTTCAAGTAGTAATTGCAACATTTTCTCCGCTCTACTCTTTGCAGTTTCTAATTGCTTTGGAAGAATGGTTTGCTCCTCATGAATACGAGTGAATATACTTTTCACTGGTGTACATGCTTTCCACGGTCCACCATAATACGTTTTATCAATATGGATATGCATTTCTTCAAATGCTGGTAATGCCAATAAAGCATTTGCATTTACTACTTCCCCATCTTGCTCCGCTACAATCCCAGGTAATATCTTCGTAATCTTTCCATCTTCAATAAGCAAACTACAAATTTCCGTTTCTGTACTTGTAATTCGTGATTCCTCATATACGTACCCAGATTCAAGTTTCACATTCGTTAACCAATATTTTGATTTTATACTCACTTTTTCAATCTCCCTTCGCAATGGGTTTTCTACTATACAAACGAAACAAAAACAGATAAAAATTTCTATCAGTGTAAAATGGTGTTTTACACTGATAGAATTTTCTATTTTACTGTAGCTCTACACCTTCCAGTCGCAAATACCCAGATGGATCAATCCAAAATCCTTTTATATTTTTCGTAGTCGCTGCAATATGATTAATCCCTCGAATTGGTACTAGTAAAGCATCTTTCAATTCAATTTCTTGCAACTGTTTATACAATTCTTTTCTCTTCGTCTCATCTTTTTCTTTTCTAGCATCTTCTATTAATTTATCTACTACCGGATTGCTATAGAAAAATTGGTTTCCAGTTGCTCCATGCGAACTAGAATGGAATAAATTATATTGATTATAGTCACCATCACCTGTTGCATTCCCCCAACCACCAACAAACATCGCATGCTCTGATTTATTCGTTGCAGCTAAAAACGCACCATATTCCATAACTTTAATTTCTACTTCAACACCAATCCCTTTTAGTTGAGATTGAATTACCTCCACTAACGCCATTCTCACTTTACTGTCATTCGTCCAAATTGTTGTTTTAAACCCATTTGGATAACCAGCCTCTGCTAATAACTTTTTCGCAGTATTAATATCATACTTATACCCTTTTACGTCTTTCGTATAACCAAATACTTTAGGAGTCATTACAGAGTTCACTTCAGTCCCAACATTGTTATATACTCCTTTTAAAATTCCTTTCGTTTCAATCCCATGTGCAATCGCTTGACGAACAATCGGATTATCAAATGGCTTTTTCTCTACATTAAATCCAATATATTCTACACCTAAACCTTCATTTTCAATTAACTCCATAGATGGCGAATTCTTCACTCTCTCTACTTCAGTTACAGGTAAATTCTCTGCAATGTGAGCTTCACCAGTTTCAATCATTCCAATGCGTGTTGCATCTTCCGGTACTACTTTGAATACAACTTCATCAACCTTTGCTTTTTCACCCCAATAATTTTTATTCTTCTCAAGGCGAATTTCTTCACCTGGTTTCCATGATTTAAAAGTAAATGGACCTGTCCCAACTGGATGCTGTGCTAAACCTTTCCCTTTCTCATCAATTGCTTTCGGACTTAAAATACTTCCTTCATTACTTGCGAAAATAGATAAAAGAGGCGCATATGGGTATTTCAATACAAACTGTACTGTGTATTCATCAATTACTTTTATTTCTTGGATCATGGAATAAACAGTTGCTCGATTTGAACCCACTTTCGGGTCTAATACACGTTCAAAGTTTTTCTTTACTGCCTCAGCATTAAATGGCGCACCGTCTTGGAATGTCACTCCTTGTTGTAACTTAAATTCCCAATTTAAATCATCAATTTGTTTCCATTCCTTTGCTAACATTGGCTTAAAATCCATGTTTTTATCTCGTTGTACAAGGTTTTCATACACTTTATGGTATACAATACTCGCTGAAGGAATGTTTGTAATAAAATGCGGATCTAAATTATCAGCATCTGACAGTCTAGCGATCGTTAAAACGCCACCTTCTTTTGCCCCTTTACTCCCCGACCCTTCGTTGCCTGTCTTCGTATTAGATGAACATCCCGCTAGAAAAACTGAAAGACATAAAATTGTGATAAAGCAAATCACAAGTCCCTTTTTAAACCTCATCGCCCTTCCCCCTCCACTTTCTTTTATCTCTACATCATAAAGTGAAACCTTAAACCTATCTTTCTATTTTACCTACTTTCTAAGAGCGGATAACTTCACCACCTTCTCTTCTGCAAGTTTGTTTATGTATTTGTAATTATAAATAACTTTACGGAAAAAGTTTTTAAACATCTTTACCTCTATTTGCACTTTCTTTACTATTTGAATTTTCTGAATTTTTTAAACATCTTTACTTGTATTTGCATTTTCTTTACTTATTGTTTTAAATCCGTTTACTTTGATGAATTTTCTGATAATTTATTCATAAAGAAAGGGAGGTATGGAAAATGGAAGTTCGTCTTTCTAAAGAAGAAAAAACTTCTTTACAAACGATTCAAACGAAGAATACATCGAAATTGATAACTGCCTATCGAAAACTGAGGAAAAATAAAATGGCATTCATCGGGGGAATTATCGTTCTGTTCTATATTTTAATAGCTATATTCGCTCCATTATTAGCACCCTATAATCCATTTGATATTCAGTTAGTCAATAAGTTACAACCACCCTCAATGGAACATTGGATGGGAACAGATGATAAAGGTAGAGATATTTTAAGCCGCCTTTTACACGGGACACGTCTTTCATTATTTGTTGGATTTTCTTCTGTATTTATAGGTGCACTGTTCGGCATTATTCTCGGTATCGTTTCTGGTTATTACGGTGGATGGTTTGACACAGTTATTATGAGAATCATTGATATTATGCTAGCTTTCCCTGGTATTTTACTTGCTCTTGCCATTGTAGGTGCACTAGGACCAAGTCTTGTGAACGTAATTATCGCTATTGGCTTTTTCTCAATCCCTATGTTCGCTCGTATCGTTAGAGCTTCTACATTAACAGTAAAAAAATTAGAGTATATCGATGCTATAAGGGCACTAGGAGCGAGTGACTTCACTATTATTATGAAGCACATATTCCCTAACATCTTATCGCCTATTATCGTCCAAGCTACTTTACGCTTAGCTACAGCAATTTTATCTGCAGCTGGATTATCATTTTTAGGACTTGGAGCGCAGCCACCTTCACCTGAATGGGGAGCGATGTTAAGTAATGGACGTGACTTTTTATTTACCGCACCACATATCGCAATGTTTCCTGGAATCGCAATGTCTACACTCGTAATCGGTTTAAACATGTTTGGTGACGGATTACGTGATGCACTAGATCCGAGACTAAAAAAATAGAAAGGGGCATTATACATGCTAATGTTTATATTTCGTAGAATACTACAATTAATTCCCGTTCTTTTCGGCGTTGTATTCGTTGTTTTCTTAATTATGCAAATGGTACCCGGTGATCCAGCTCTCCTTATTGCTGGTGAAGGAGCATCAAAAGAAACTGTCGAACAAATACGTCACCAATTAGGATTGGACAAACCTTTTATCATGCAATATTTCTCTTATATCGGAAATATATTACAAGGCGATTTTGGGGTTTCGATTCGTTCTAATCGCCCAGTGTTAGACGAAGTATTAATTCGCCTTCCAATCACTATTGAACTTGCACTGTGTAGCATCGTAATTACAGTTGTAATCGGGATGATTGCTGGTATCATCTCTGCTACGAAGCAATATTCTTGGACAGATGTTTCTATTATGATCGTCGCTTTATTAGGTGTCTCATTACCAAGTTTTTGGTTTGGACTTATGCTCATTTTCTACTTCTCTGTCCAAATTCAAATATTCCCCGTTTCTGGTTGGGGAACTTGGATGCACATGATTTTACCAGCACTTACACTAGGTGCATCTGGCGCAGCAATTGTAGCACGTATGACTCGCTCAAGTATGCTTGATGTCATACGCCAAGATTATATACGAACGGCAAGAGCAAAAGGGGTAAAAGAAAGAGTAGTTATATATAAACATGCTCTGAGGAACGCATTAATCCCCATTATTACCGTTGTCGGATTACAATTTGGTGCACTTTTAGGCGGTACAGTTTTAGTAGAATCCGTTTTCGCTATAAATGGACTTGGAAGATTAATTGTAGATGCCATTCGAATGAGGGACTTACCAATGTTACAAGGGGGCGTATTAATCGCCTCAGTAATCTTCGTTCTAGTCAATCTTATTGTTGATATTTTATACCGTTATTTCAATAAACGTATTGAGCTTAATTAAGGAGGTGCACAAACATGAACAAAAAGGAAGAGGTATTACAGGTTAAAGATTTAAAAACACATTTCTTTACAGACGAAGGTGTAAGTAAAGCGGTTGATGGATTAAATTTCTCTGTTTCCAAAGGAGAAACACTCGGAATCGTAGGTGAATCTGGTTGCGGAAAGAGCATCACTTCCCTATCCATTATGAGGTTAATCGGCCGAGAAAGCGGCAGTAAAATTGAAGGCGACATTTTATTTAAAGGAAAAAATTTATTACAACAAAGCGAAGCTGAAATGCGTGCAATTCGTGGCAATCAAATCTCAATGATTTTCCAAGAACCAATGACATCTTTGAATCCAGTATATTCCGTTGGGGAACAGATCGCAGAAGCAATTCGTATCCATCAAAAATTAAGCAAAAAAGAAGCTTGGAATAAAGCTGTCGATATGCTGAAACTAGTTGGAATTCCTTCTCCTGAAAAGCGTGCAAAACAAGAGCCACATGAACTAAGCGGAGGAATGCGCCAACGCGTTATGATTGCAATGGCACTTGCTTGCAATCCAGATTTACTCATTGCAGACGAACCAACAACTGCTCTTGATGTAACCATTCAAGCTCAAATATTATCACTTATGAAATCGCTTCAAAAACAACTCGGTATGGGGATTATCATGATCACTCATGATTTAGGAGTCGTATCAGAAACATGTGACAGAGTTGCGGTCATGTATGCTGGAAAAATTGTCGAATATGCAGATATCGAGCATATATTTACTAGCCCAAAACACCCTTATACAATCGGACTTCTTCAATCTCTTCCAAGACTCGATACAGACCAAGAAGAATTACAAACTATTCCTGGATCCGTACCAAGTCCATACCATATGCCGAGTGGATGTCGCTTCGCTGATAGATGCACACATGCAAAAGAACTATGTCATAATACTCTTCCAGAACTTCAACTAACGCAAGATGGAAGCGAGGTTCGGTGCTGGATGTTTACAGACCTTTGGAATAAATCATCTTCGGAAGAATTGGAGGTATTATAAAATGTCTACTACGCAAATAAATAAACGAGAACTATTACAAGTACAAAATTTAAAACAATACTTCCCTATAAAAAAAGGAATTCTAGGACGCTCTATTAGCTATATTAAAGCGGTTGACGATATTAGTTTTACAATTTACGAAAAGGAAACTGTCAGTATTGTTGGGGAATCTGGTTGCGGAAAATCCACTACTGGGCGTGCAATATTACGCCTTGATGAAGCAACAAGTGGAAAAATCATATTTCAAGATAAGGATTTACTAGAATTAAATAACTCAGCAATGCGAAAAGTTAGAAAAGATTTACAAGTTATTTTTCAAGATCCCTTCGCTTCTTTAAACCCTCGACAAACCGTAGGGAGTATTTTAGAAGAAGCTATGGCCATTCAAAACGTATGTCCAAAAGGAGAAAGGAAAGCAAAGGTTATTGAGTTACTCGGGAAAGTTGGTCTTCCACCTGATGCAGTGAAGCGCTACCCACATGAGTTTAGTGGTGGACAACGCCAAAGAATTGGAATCGCTCGCGCCTTAGCTGTTAATCCAAAACTCATCATTTGTGACGAAGCTGTCTCCGCCTTAGATGTTTCAGTGCAAGCACAAGTTTTAAATTTATTAAAGCATTTGCAACAACAATATGGGTTAACGTATTTATTCATCTCTCACGATTTAGCTGTCGTTCGTCACATATCAGACCGCATCATTGTAATGTATCTTGGTACCATTGTGGAGATTGCCGATAAACATTCTCTTTTTAACAATCCGCAACACCCTTACACAAAAGCGCTTCTCTCAGCAATTCCTACCATTAGTACAGGAATGAAAAAAGAGCGTATTGAACTTAAAGGAGACCTTCCCTCTCCTTTAAACCCGCCGAAAGGCTGCCGTTTTCATACTCGTTGTCCGTATGCAATTGAAAAATGTACAACGCAGCAACCAAGTTTTCAATCTATAAGTGAAGATCACAAAGTAGCCTGCCATATCATTTGAATCGAATCTGAATAATAGAAATATTTACAACACTTTAGTATAATAATAAAAAACAAGATTGAGGTATGTATGTTAACTTATGAAGCATTTGCTGTATTAATAACTATACTTGTCTTAGCTCCAATTTTTGGAGCTATTATTTTATTATTTTTATTTATTTTTGAAAAACGAATCGATTTACTAGAAAGTGAAAAGAAAAAAATAGCACTAGAAAGAGAGTTGCAACAGTCTTTATATCATCAACTCACTCAACAAATTCAGCCTCATTTTTTATTCAATACATTAAATACAATTTTAAGCTTAGCTCGTCTGCAGAGAACAGATGAAGTTGTCCGATCGCTCGAGATCTTTTCTCTATTTTTAAAAGGAAAATATAAAACAACGGATTTGTTAATTCCTATTTCTGAAGAACTGGCGTATACGAATTATTATATTGAGATTCAAAAAATGCGATTTCGCTCGAGGCTTTCAGTAAGCATTACTTCTTCTGAAGATTTACACAATGCCCATATTCCACCTTTCGTTATTCAAACGTTAGTTGAGAATTCCTTTAAACATGGTCTTGAAAAAAAAACTGGTCAAGCAATTTTAAATATTCATTTATACAATACAAATAACCGAATTACACTTCTAGTATCCGATAACGGCACTCAAAACGAACCATTTACGTCCCATACAGAAGAAAGCGGATACGGACTTGAGAATATAAAACAACGATTTCAGCTATTCTTTCAAGAACAAACTACGTTCTCTTTCCTCTCTACAAAAGAGAACGGCACGACAGTAGAAATAACATGGCCTTTCATCACAGAAAAAAACACAGAGGAGGTAATACAAAAATGAACGTGCTATTAGTAGATGACGAACCGCTAGAACTGGAACAATTAGAATTTCTCATTCACCGCCAGTTTCCTAATTGGACACTGCATCTAGCCTTAGATGCGGATGAAGCTTTAAGTATAAATGAAAAATTCTCGATTCATTTAGCACTTTTAGATATTCACCTTCCAGGCATATCTGGCCTACAACTAGGTGAAAAATTAAAAAATAGTAACTCTAACCTGGACATCATCATCGTAACCGCATATCAAAATTTCGACTATGCAAAACAATCTATTCGTCTAGGAGTCATTGACTACATAACAAAGCCAATTATAGAAAAAGAACTCATCGATGTATTGCAAAAATACAAAGGAGATTCCAATTTCATTTCTTACTCACGTATTATTCAAGATACATTAGACATCATTCATGAGACTTTTCATGACAAACTACACTTAGCAGACATCGCAGCTAAAGTACATACAAATCCGACTTACTTAAGCCGGAGGTTCCATGAAGAAGTAGGGATTTCATTTTCCGGGTATATCATGCAATATCGTATTGAAATGTCACAGAAGTATTTAATGGAACACCCACATTGGTGTATCTCGCAAATCTCTGAACGATCTGGTTTTAATAGCCAGCATTATTTCAGCACTGTTTTCCGCAAAATGACTGGAATGACTCCGAAAGAATATAGAGGCGAGGGATAAATTGTGACAAAAAACAACTCAGCTTTCACATCTTTACAATTAGGTATAGGAACTGGCACTGTTCTTTTATTATCTAAATGGGTCGCAAGTATATCAACGCTCGCTTTACCTGAATCTATTATCAATTATGGGTTACTCGCTGGCATTCTTTATGCTATGATTGGTCCTTTCACTCTTATTTTATTGGGGATTTTAATAAAAAAAATACGTTCTACATTTCCAGAGGGAGAATCGATTCACGATTACTTATCATATAAACTTTCTCACACAGGATATATAATTGTATGCTCTTTCCTTGTTCTATTGGGTATAGAAAGTATGTTCATTCAAACGAAAGTTGCTAGTATTTTACTTAATGTTTTCTTCCATATTCCATATACATTGGGCTCCTTCCTTTTCATTACCCTTTGTACAATATTCGTAATGTTAAGTAACGCTAAGCTATTTACTAAAATGGCTATTATGCAAACTGTATTAATGTTTTCTACCATGATCATTATTCCAATTTATTTTTTTGTACAAGATGGAATCACTCATGTATACGATGGGATTCGCTTATATCACCCTTATTTGCTATTTTATGAAAATATAAATGGAATATATTTTCTTACTGCCGGCATTCTAATCGAAACGGGAAGAGTATTAATAAGCCCCACATCTTGGGATAAAGCTTTCCGTATTCATCCTAAAAAAATCATTCCGACTTTTTTACTGTCAGGATTTATATGGATTACCATCCCTTTGGCATTTGCTTCTCTAATTATGATAGTTATCTTTAGCGGGAGCTTAGATCATTTATACGACCTTCTAGCTCAGCTTCCCAAAAAAATAGAATTTACTATTTTATTTTATTTGCTCGTTATCGGCTCGTTAAGTGCAATAACTTCCAGCTTTATTTCTTGGATGCATGGATTTACCAAACTCATTCGAGACTTTATACCGATGATACGCACAAAAATGAATTTCAAATTACATACAGCTCATTTTATTTCTATAGCTATCGGATTTTCAGCTTTTTTCATTACAATTACTACAAACTATACTATTTTAGAAATTATTTTTTTCTTTGGTATTCTTTATACATCTCTTATCATCACAATATTATTCCTTATTTTTAGTAAACAAAA
>NZ_BOQD01000027.1 GCF_018332515.1 Bacillus hominis
TGATAATCCTTATCAATTAAAGTAGAATAGTAATCAATGATTATCATTATCAATTAGAGGTGAAAAAATGAAGAAATCCATTACGCTGTTTACAGCGATCTTATCTATTTTTTTCTTATTAATAGGTTGCAGTGCAAAGGGAAACGAAAAAGCATCCGCAACGAAAACAGAAAAAGGAACAGACAAAATCGAAATTACCGATTTCTCAGACAGAAAGGTAACATTTGATAAAAATCCAGAGAGTTTTGCAACATTAAGTATGGGGGACATGGATATTATTCATACTTTGGGTGGCAAAGTAATAGGTCGTCCAGATACAAAGTTAACTCTTCCAGAAGATTTAAAGAAAGCACAAGTAATTGGGAATGCACATCAGCCAAACTTTGAACAAATTGCTAGCTTAAAGCCGGATGTACTTGTTGCTAATAATGGGTTCCAAAAAAATATTCCAACGGTTGAAGGGCAAGGAACAAAAGTAATCATTTCTTCAGCCAACTCTGTAAAAGACATTCAAAAGAGTATTGAAATGTATGGAACAGTAATGAAAAAAGAAGATAAAGCAAAAGAGCTTAATCAGAAAATTAATGATCAAATGAAGAAATATGAGAAAAAGAGCGATGTTAAAGCGTTGCTAGTTTATGGAGCACCAGGTACTTATTTAGCAGCATTACCAACTTCTCTATCAGGTGATATTTTAGAAAAAACAGGCGGGAAAAATATTGCAGCTGGTTTTCCAGAAATGAAAGAATATCCGCAATATGCACAGTTAAGTGTAGAACGTATTATTGAAGCAAACCCGGATGTGATTTATTTAATTACACATGGAGATCCCAATAGCGTGAAAAAAGCATTTGAAGGCGAAATGATGAAAAATGAAGCGTGGAAAAATTTAGAGGCAGTCAAACAAAATCACGTCGTTATTTTACCACCAGATTTATTTGGCTCAAATCCTGGAACAAAAGTGATAGAAGCGATGGACTTTATGTATAAAAGTATACAAGATGTAAGGAAATGATAAGCATGGAGAGTAGTGAAATAGTAAGAGAAAAGAAGCATCCTTTTGCAAAGAAAAGATGGATGATAACAGTTACTTTAGTTGTATTAACTGTTCTAGGTCTTTTTTATGGCCTTTTTGCAGGAAGTTTAGCCTTTTCTTTACGAGACATTATAGTGGGAATACAAGATGAGGGTTCGACAGTTCATCGAATTGTATGGGATCTTCGCATACCGAGAGTGCTCGTTGGTTTTATTGTAGGAACATGTTTAGCTGCATCAGGAGCGTTATTGCAAGGGGTTATGAGAAATCCTCTTGCAGATCCTGGCATTATCGGAGTTTCATCAGGAGCAGGTCTTGTAGCAATTATAATCATGATTTTATTTCCTCAGCATATGGCATTCTTACCACTAGGAGCTTTTTTAGGAGCTTTTATTACAGCAATGGTCATTTACGCACTATCATGGCAAAAGGGTGCGCCACCTTCACGAATTGTATTAGTAGGTGTTTCAATAAACGCCTTAATTGGTGCAGCGACTTCAGCGTTAATGTTATTACATAGCGACAAAGTACAATCAGTTCTACCGTGGTTAGCTGGTGGTATTGGTGGTGTGAGTTGGGCACATTTAAATATGATTATTTATTATGCGATATTCGCTATTGTATTAGCTTTCTTCGGTATTAAACATATTCGAGTATTAATGCTTGGGGATGAAATGGCCAAATTATTAGGGCATAACGTGGAAAGAAGTCGGTTTTATTTAATAGTAGTAAGTACAATGTTAGCTGGAATAGCAGTTAGTGTTTCTGGTCTTATTGGATTTGTCGGTCTCGTTGTACCACATATGCTACGTTTATTAGTCGGAAATGATTATAGATATTTGCTGCCATTATCATGCCTTGGTGGCGGAATATTACTTGTTTTCGCAGATGCGATAGCTAGAAGTTGGTTTGATCCAATCGAATTACCAGTTGGTATTTTATTGTCCTTCTTAGGTGGTCCGTTCTTCTTATATTTAATTCATAGAGGAGGAAAACAACGTGATTTCCGTTGAAAAAGTGTTTTACGCACATTCTGAAAGATTTCTAATGCAAAATATGAATGTACATATTAAAGCTGGGGAAATCGTTAGTTTAATCGGTCCAAATGGATCGGGGAAATCTACTTTGCTTCGTTTAATGGCAAGACTACTTAAACAAAGCGAAGGGGAAATCATTTTAGATGGGGAAAATATTCATACGATGAAGAGTGCCGATGTAGCGAAGAAATTAGCGATGTTACCACAAATGCATGATCATCAATTAGATTTAACAGTGAAAGAATTAATCGAATTTGGAAGAGGCCCCCATAAATCATGGAGCGGTCGCTTAAATAAAGAAGATGAAGAAATTGTTGATTGGGCATTGTCTGTTACAAGTCTTGAAGGGTATGAATATCGTCTTTTACAGTCTTTGTCCGGAGGAGAAAGACAACGGGCTTGGATTGCAATGACGCTAGCACAACGTACAAATGTCTTATTGTTAGATGAACCAACAACCTTTTTGGATATCGTTCACCAGTTGGAAGTAATGGAACTTGTGAAACGCTTAAATGAAGAGTTTGGTATGACAATTATAATGGTTTTACATGACATTAACCAAGCGGCTCAATATAGCGATCGTTTACTCGTATTAAAGCGAGGGAAGATTCAGTATGACGGCGTACCAGAAGAAGTACTATGTCATCAAATGTTTCAACATGTATTTGGCATAGAAGTAGATATTTTTCACGGAAGCGACAAGCCATTTTTTACACCGAAACGAATTTCTAAAAAAGGGGAATCGAGATGCAAACAGAAGAGCGTATTACCACTGAATTAGTAAGAGAATTTGTTATGGCAGCTCACGGTGATCTAGAAAAAGTACAGGAGCTTTTGGCCGAATCACCTAGCTTACTTCATGCTTCTTATAATTGGGGCGGATCAGATTGGGAAAGTGCGTTAGGGGCATCGGCACATGTAGGGCGTAAAGATATTGCTTTATATTTACTGGAAAAGGGTGCTCGAATGGATATTTTTGTAGCGGCTATGCTTGGTGAACTTGAAGTTGTACAAGCCATTTTAGTAGTACAACCAGAAGCATTATTTGCACCTGGCCCGCATGGCATCTCTCTTCTTCAACATGCACGAATGGGTGGTGAAAAAGCTCAGCGTGTATTTGAGTACTTAACAGTGCTTTCTTAATGACCGCAAAGTTCTTATGTGCGGTAAACTTTCCACTCAAAAGATTGGAAGGTTTACCGCCCGTTAGAACGGGATAAGTATCTAGTATATTTGGAAATCCTACACCCCCCTCAATTGTAGTTTTCCTTATGCTAGTTATGATATGGATGAAGTAGACAATATTTGTCTACTTCTTTTTTTACGTTTGTAAAGAGTGAATATTCTATATTTTAATGTTGGTTCATTTATAATAGAGAGTAACACGTACTATACATACAAAATATGATCATGTAATCAAGAACAGCATGCTGGGAAGGAGTTTAAAAATGTTCCATACAGATCGCCTACAATTCCGCAAATATACAATGGATGATTTACAGTTCTATGCTTCGTTATGGGGGAACGAGAAAGTAATGCGCTATATTGGAAATGGGACGTTAAAAACATATATGCAATGTAAAAAAAGTTTGGAGGAGTGGGTGCTTCCAAGTTATAAAAATGGTCTCGGTTTATTTGTAATGATTGAAAAGGAAACTGGGATACGAATTGGTCATGCAGGACTTGTTAAGCAGAAGGTAGATGGAAAAGAGGAAATTGAAATTGGTTATTGGTTACTTCCTCAGTATTGGGGGAAAGGGTATGCGAAAGAATCAGCGGCAGCATTTCGAGACTACGGTTTCCAAGCATTACAAATGAATAAATTAATTTCTCTTATTAACCCGAACCACCCAGCTTCAATATTTGTCGCCAGAAAAACAGGGCTTAGTTATGAGAAAACAACTTCATTTCATGAGATGGATGTTCTCGTTTATTCCATTAAGCGGGTTGGATGAAAAAAGGTGAATTGCATCTTTTGGAGAATGGTATATAAAAATAAAAGGAGGGATTACATGTATATTTACCATAATGGACTTATTATTCGTGAGGGAACGAACGGTGTACCAGCATATGCGATTAAGACATTATTTGAAGATGCTGGCTGGAGTAATGACAATATCCCTTCTTGGCAAATTGAAAAGTTTACGATTGCATTTGAAAATTCAACATGGGCTTTCACAATTTGGGATGAAGAAGAAATGGTCGCGATGGTTAGAGTGATTTCTGATCAAATCATGGTTGCTAACATAGTAAATTTAGTTGTGAAGTGTGAGTATAGGGGAAAAGGGTTAGGTAAGAAACTTGTAGCTCTTTGTTTACAAAAGCTTCCGCATGGCGATTGGTTTGCACATACATCTGCTAACAATTTTGATTTTTATAGAAGTTGTGGTTTTGAAGTAAGAGAGTTATCAAGAAATGGAACATGTGCGTATTATGGGTATCAAGTGGCAAAAAAGGATGGGCATCGATAAAATTATAAGGTAGTGAAGAAAAAGGATTGCTATTTTAATAATATAAACTGAACTGAGACTTATTTTATGATAAAATAAAAGAAAATTCAGTTTATTAAACGGGGGATAAAAATGAATGTAAAAGTCGGGGATGTATTTAAATACGAAAGAAAGTTTACCGAGGAAGAAGTTTTTGAATTTGCAAATATTACAGGTGATAAGGGTAGACATCATATGGAATATGATGAGAATGGACGATTAATGGTTCACGGTTTATTGACTGCTAGCATTGGGACGAAAGTAGGAGAAGAGTTACATTACATAGCGAGGGAATTGGTAAGTGAGTTTATTAGACCAGTTTTTACAGGAGATACGATTACTTGTGAATTAACTTTAACAAATATTGAACAAATGGAAGGATATAAAAAAGTTTCAATTGAGTCAGTTTATCGCAACCAACAGGAAAAGACCGTACTAGTTGGAACAAGTTATGGAATTATAAGGGAGTAAAAAAGAAGCCTGTTATGAAACAGGCTTCTTTTTTTATCATTTAATAAACACGCTTTCGATTTTCCGCATGACTAGAGATAAGTAATAGCGCAGACTCTTCACCTATATTGCGGACAATATGAGGAACGCAAGCATTCCACGAGAAAGAATCACCTTCTGTTACAACCGCGATATCTTCACCATGTTGAACTTCTAGCTTTCCGCGTAATACAAGGTGACACTCTTCACCTTCATGAGCATTTGGTGAATTTTCTTTCGGAAACCCGGCGGAAATTTCTACTAAAGATAAGCGAAGACCACCTTGCTCTGCAACATGCTCAATTCTTTGTTCATCTTTACCATACACACTGTATTTGCGTTCTTCTTTTTTTACAATTTTTAAACGATCTTTTTGTTCTAACAATAAATATGGAAGGGGAACATTTAAAAAATTAGAGATCGTTTCTAAAGTTGAGATAGACGGTGATGTTTTATTGTTTTCAACCTGACTCATAAAGCCTTTAGAAAGACCTGTTCCTTCACAAATTTGGGCAATCGTAATACCTCTGCGTTGACGAATTTCACGAATTGCAGAACCGATATTCATAAAATCAAGCTCCTTTTTGTAAACAACTATTTGTATCATAGCAAAAAAAAAATATTTTATCTCATAAAAAATGAATTGACGAATAAAAAAAATTAGTGTATGTTTTGTAATGTAAATAAAAGTTTTGTATAAGAAAACTATAAAGGAGAGAGAGAAATGAATCAACATATTAGTAACTTAATTATTCGTATCGTGTTAGGGGTAACATTCTTTATGCACGGTTTAACAAAATTCCAATCAGGAATTGACAATATTGCAGGGTGGTTTACAAGCATTGGTTTACCAGGAGGACTTGCATACGGTGTAGCAACAGTTGAATTAGTTGGAGGTCTATTGTTAATTCTAGGTTTAGGTGTAAGATATATTGGATTATTATTTGCACTTGTTATGGTTGGAGCGATTGTGAAAGTAAAATGGTCAGCTGGCTTGTTAGGAGACGGGAAAAATCCTGGGTTTGAGTTAGAACTTGCATTATTAGCAATGGGTGCTTACTTATTTGTTGCAAAAGCTGATGGTTTTATAGATAATTTCTTAAAAGAGAAAATGTCAAAGAAGAACTAATTTAAATGGGGGTATAACAAGATGAGCTTTCAACTTCATCCCGAAACAACACTTGGGGTTGTTCATTTATATGTATCAAATATAAAGAAGTCGCTAGAGTTTTATACGGAAGTACTAAGCATGAAGGTACTAAAAGAAGAGGAAGCAGTCGTTACATTTGGGAATGAAAATGATGAACCACTCCTTATCATTGAAGAAAAGAAAGAAGCTTTTCCGAAACAAAGAGGAAGAACAGGGTTATATCATTACGCAATTTTATTACCAAATAGACAAGACTTAGCGAACATTCTTCGTCACCTTGTAGAGATGGTATATCCACTGCACGGTGGAGCCGATCATTACTTTAGTGAAGCTCTTTATTTAGCTGATCCAGATGGAAATGGGATTGAAATTTATCATGATCGCCAAAAAGAAGTTTGGCGTGATGAGAATGGAGAGCTACCATTTGTTAGTAACCCGTTAGCTGGTGAAGAATTATTACAGCAAGGAAGTGTATGGAATGGGTTCCCGGCGGGTACTGTGATGGGACATATTCATTTACATGTAGCTGACTTAGAAGAAGCGAAACGTTTCTATGTTGATGGTCTTGGTTTTGATGTAACAATCCCAGCTCGTAATGGAGCGCTGTTCGTATCCGCAGGTGGTTATCATCACCATATTGGCTTAAATACATGGCAAGGTGAAGGGATACCACCGCAAATGCCAAATTCCGTTGGCTTGAAGTATTTCACAATTGTACTAGCGGATGAAAAACAAAAAGAGCAAGTATGTGAAAGCTTAAAAAATATTGGCGAGATTGCTACGTATAAAGATGGAATATTACAGGCCAAGGATCCATTTGGACATTGTATCCATTTAAAAATAAAAGGAGAAGCCTAAAAAAGGCTTCTCTTTTTTACTTTCTTATAATTGCTTTTTCGTTTTGTAAAAATAGGTCATCAAATTGCTTCGCAAGTTCAAAATCTAGTTTCGTTAAACCTTTTGCATTCCAAGATGACAAAGTAATAATGACTGCTTTATACTGGATAAGGATAAATGGATGGTGATTATGTTCTTCTGATAGTTTGGCGGCTTCAGAGACAAATTCGACTCCTTTTAAGTAGTCGGAAAACATATATTTTCGTTCAATCCATTTTTCATCTTTTACCATCCATTTATCTACCTTCAATAATTCCTCTTGAACTTCTTCTTCAGTTAATCGTAGCATCATTTTCCACATCCTTTACCTGTAGTAGCGCAAGACCATTGTTAATAAGGCGTGTTACAGCTTCATCAGTTGTGAAAGTAGAAAGTTGCTTTAATAAGGCTGCTGATGTTTCATGCCCTTTGTTATGTTGTAAAAGTAATTCTAAAATTTCAAGACGAAGCAACCATTCTTTCGGATAAAATTTATTTAATACTTCTTGGATTGCTACTAATTGATCAGCGTGAGCATCGTGTAAAATATTTTCGTTACGAATATCCCGAACTGTTTGATACATACGTTCAAGCTCAGTCAGTACAAGCGGATCAGGAGTTTTTTGTATTTCTTCATCCATCGGGAAGAATGCGGCTGCATCTGCTGCTCCTGGGAATACGGAAGTAATTGTTGAACCAACAGCCATATCAAATGCTCCCCATGAAGGATCGAATAATAAACGATCTTTATGAGTAACTGTGCAATCCATAAAGGAGATAAGAGCAATCTTTTCATTATTCTTTATAATGTTTGTTACTGTTCCTTTTACATGAATGCCACTTGCAAAAGTAAGTTCTACACTATTTCCAATTGTAATACCTAATGACTGTAACTTTTCTTCTGTACAATCTTCTAATGTGATATTACCCTCTAGTAATCCGACCGGTGTGCCAAATCCATCGTTGTGTACAGATGTAGAATGATTTGCTAACTGTTTATTATGAATTGCTAATGCAGTTGGTGTATTTGTTCTCATATAAATGACTTCACCAGTATCATTTTTAATTGTCTCTGTAAATGTGCCGGTAATTTGTAATCCGCTACTTAGCTCAGCTGTAGCATGATTTTCGGAGCGAATTGCTTTTTCTAATCCCTCTGTGCCACCTGTTTTGAATGCCATCGTTTCAGAGAACTTCTCAAGTGCCTCAGTCAACTCTTCAAATGATTCACAAACAAATAACTGTGGCTGCATTTTTGTCACGTCATAAGTTGTCCCTGTGCAGGCTTCAATTGAGAATGGAACTTTTTCTACAGCATCTGTTAAGCAATGCTTGCTTTCACCGACAGAGGAAAGGAGACCAGCACCGTAGATTTTTGGAGCGTCTATATTTCCAATCAATCCGTATTCCACTGTCCACCAGAAAAGACGTGAAATTTGTTCTGCTTCTGATAAACCGGAAACTAAGTTTTGTTTTTCGATTACAGTATTTTCAGCAACTTTAACTTCTTCAGGTGTAGAAGTCGGGCTTTCTTTTACAATCGTTAATGTACGAACAGCTTCAAAAGCCTCATGTTCTTCTTTTGTTGAGAAAGCTTTCGCTCCAATTTGTCCAAAGCGCTTCACATATTTTGCATATGTAGAATCAAGTAAAATCGGTGCATGTCCTGCTGCTTCATGAACGATATCAGGAGCAGGGGTATACTCGATATTTTCTACTTTACGAATATCTGTTGCGATTGGTAGTAATCCGTGCCCTTGAAAATCGAAGAATGCTACGCCAGGAATAAGTCCGTCAATCGTTACAGCCCCCCAGCCACTTGGTGCTAAACAATCATTCATTTCTTCTACTTTTGGGATTGCATCTATATTAATACCAGATGATTGTAGTCCGTTAACATAGGATGGATGAGCAACATCTTTTAAGAAGCTATGGTTTTGTCTCATAATGTAACGCCAAACAGCGTGATTCACCGGTGTGTATTGATCATAATGCTGTGTAGATACGAATGGTTTTAAATGTGATGGAATATCTGTTTTCTTTGTCATTTAGACGTCCTCCTTTTTCTTTATCAAAATGAATACCGGTTTCGTATAGCTTGTACCACATCCTTTCAAAATTGTAAGCGCTTATAAAATTTTATCATAAGATTCGGAATTATTTAACATTTGTTTCTGTGAGAAATAGAAAAAGCCCCCATCGGAACATCCGATAGGGGCGAAAGAATCGCGGTACCACCCTATTTGTAAGTGAAAATATACTTACATCTCAACTAATGATAACGGAAAAATTCCGTCTTTTCCTTCATGCATAAAAGCACTACGAAAAAGAAGCTCCAGAATTGTAATTCGTACTTATATATGTGCTAATTCCCACCGACCATTAGCTCTCTGAAACAGGGATATAAGATACTACTGCGATTCTTTCAACGCATAATATATGAATTTATTTAAAAGGGAAGGGCGCAAAAAAGCCCCTATCGGAAAATCCGATAGGGACGATAAAAATCGCGGTACCACCCTATTTGTAAACAGAAAAATTGTTTACCACTCACTTTAAGATAACGGAAAGATCCGTCTTTCTCTTCATGCATCATGTGCACTACGGGAAAGAAGCTCCAGAATTGTAATTCACGCTTGTATATGTACTGATTCGCACCAACCATCAGTTCTCTGAGACAGGGATATAAGTCGCTACTAGTATTCCTTCAAAGCCGATATATAATTCGTTCAACTAAACTATGTTTTGTATTATAAAACTATATTTAAAAACTTGTCAACAATAATTTTATCCTATCCAAAAATCGACTTTAAAGTAAAGCGGTTAGGTGGGGAGTCTTATTGCCTGTTAATGCGGGATGAAATTTGCATATAGTAAGCAGAATATGAGGAATGCTATAAGGGAAATGGAGGGGGCGTATGAAAGGGTTTATCGTGAACAGTAGTGTGGTTTTGTTCATTTTTTTATCTTCAATTTCTAGTACTAGTGCGGAACATAATGGAGCAAAAGTTGCTTTTATTCGTCATCATGACCTTTGGATTAAAGTTGATGGGAAAGAAAAACAAATTACAAAAGGTGAGTACATAACAGGGCCGAAGTGGTCGCATAATGGAGAATGGCTTGCATATGCAAAGGGAACGAAGCAAAACAACCTTGAGTTGTACCAGCTGAAAGATGGAAAGAAAGTTAGGCCGTTACAATCTGAAGTATCGAACTATCAATGGTCACCGGCTGAGAATGTAATTGCATTTGTATATGCGCGTACATTAAATACGTTTGACGTCCAAAAAAAGAACGCAGATTTTGAAAATGTATCGGGTGGTGTAGGGGATTATGCATGGTACCCTGATGGAAAGAAGTTTCTTGTATCTTCCGAGGCGTACTTACTTCCAACCGGATGGACAGGAGCCCAGCTATATGAAGTGCAAAAGGATGCCCATATGAATCCACATAAAATGAAACATTTGTATGCATTACCAAATGAACATGATGATTTTCTAGCGCTAGTTGCAAGTGGATTTAAGTGGTCACCAGATCGAAAGTGGATCTCATTTTTAGCGGTACCGACAGCATCCTTGTCAGCTGATAGTAATACACTTTGCTTAGTTCGAGCAGATGGCAGTCGGTTTGAAAAAGTAGATCAAATGCTATTAAACACACAATGGTTCCAATGGGCGCCATCAAAAAATATATTAGCCTATATTGAAGGAAGCGGGAGAGTTGCATTAGAGAATAAACATTTAAAAGTAAAAGAATTTCCAGCACTTCAGCAGAACACATTTACCCCAAAAGGATATGTTGATTGGGATTTTACATGGAAGAGTGATACAGCGATAATCGTTTCAAGGGCGAAGGAAGCGGATTTATCACCCGAGTTAGAAAAAAGACCATTCCCATCTTTATATGAGATAAATAGCACAAACGATGAACAGCATCAAATCACAAAGCTATCTAATAAGCAAGGCGATTATCATCCCAACTTCTTGAAGAAGAGCAACCAATTAATATGGATACGTTCAGACCGTAAGAAAGCTGATGTATGGATTGCTCATAGTGATGGGAAACATGAAAAGAAGTGGATTGAAAATATAGATGTACCAGAGTGGTATTACGAGAAATGGAATTGGGAAAATGTTATCTCGGTGAAAGAAGAATAAAAAAACTGCCTAAAAGATCATTTTAGGCAGTTTTTTATTATTATTTATGTGTTTTATTTGGCTTTTTTTTCGCTGGGTTTCCGTTCCCTTGGCGTTTTCTATTTTGTTCATCTTTTGCTTGTTTTTCATGTAAAGTATCTAAAAAGTCATTTGAGTTACTCATTTTTATATCTCTCCTTTTTTCATTTCGTCCTAGTTACTATAACCATTTAGGAGGATAATCATGAGATGAAAATTAAGCGCTTAGCTTTCTTCGGTAGTATACGTAAAATAGTCCATACGTCATGAATAACATAAGTAAAACTTGTACCTCTACATTTTCTTTTAAAATAGTTGCGACAGGGTCTGGTAAGTAAGGTGATGTATTGCCCGTTCCTACACCTAACCATTTATTTAAGAGGTTAATGATACAAAACATGAAAACACCAGACCAGCTTGCAATAACGGCCTTCTGCTTAATTTTTGTTTCACGTTCATCATCTGTAATCCAAGGGTTAGCGGTTTTATCACTACTAAAAAATCCATTTCATATTTGTATTCCTCCCCTTATTGTAAAAAGTATTTTACATATATAATTGTAATGTTTTCCAAATATTGATGTCAAAAACTTTTTACATTCTGCTTTTTAAAATAGCAGGAGTAAAGAAAAAAATAGGGAAGAAATATGTGAGACCATTTTCTAGTGAGAGGAAGAGGAGAATGAAACTTGTCTTTGTTCGGCATGGTGAAGGTGAGCATACGAAAGATTTACCATTAAGTTTACAAGCAGTGAATCCACCATTGACGAGTGTGGGAAAGAAGCAGGCTAAATTGCTTCAGTACGATGTACCATTGCAAGAAAAGGATATATTAATCGCTAGTCCTACACTTCGAACTTTACAAACTGCGACAATATGGAGTGCGAAAGTAGCTTGTCAAAAAATCGTTCATCCATATATATCCCCGCGTATTTTTCCTTATCGGGAATCCGCCAAAACATTGCCATGCGATCAATTGTTAGATGGAAATATAATTAAAAATTTATTTCCACATTTTTCATTAGAAGAAAGTATGAATGAATTGTTATGGAATGAGGGAATTAATATCATCTCAGAGAAGGAATTTCAGCAAATAGTAGATGAATTTCTACATTGGTGCAATCAGTTAAAAGCGGAAAAAATTTGTATCGTTTCACATGATGGAACAATTACAGCGTATAGGCAATATTTGCAGAAAGTCGCTTTAACTAGAGCGGATTTTTTGAACGAAACGGGTATGTATGAAATTGATTTATAGGGTAGGGAATTTGTAATGGAAGAGTTAGGAGAAAATGTATACGACTTAAACGAGCAGAGGGTATACTTTGGCGTAGCGGAAATTAAGTAATATGCAAAATTGCATATTACACATATTGTAAATGATTGGTATGAGTTTGGGGAGTTGAAACTAGTAGAATCGATTATTACATAATGATGCAAAATCGTATGTTAGCTCGATAGATTATGTAGATGGGAATGCAGCACTTATGTTTACAATACGCTTATTTTACAGGCTTATTAACCATAACAAAACGTTAGGAGAAGCTGTTCGAGAAGCGAGATTAATCGATGAGGAGACATGTACATTTCGAGTATATAAACAACATGAAACGCATTTGTTCTATATTCGAATGAATGCGTTTCACATTTAACTCACATTTTTTTTACATTTTCTTCAATGAAAATGATTATCACTTGTGGTATGATATGTTCAAGTTTTTACAGGTAATAAAAGTTACTAAATAAACGTTAGTATTTAATGTTTTTTATGTATGTCACAAATTATTCATAATTAACATTTTAAAAGTAAGTAACTAATGTTATTATATTATCTGTAACTGATTTAATTACAACTTTAGGAGGAAGATATGATTATTCAATTTTTAAGAGAAAACAAAGCAGTTTCTTTTGTATTAGCGATAGTTCGAGTGTATCTTGGTTACACATGGTTAATGGCTGGAATCGGTAAACTACAAGGAAAAGGATTCGATGCAACGGGTTATTTACAAGGTGCAATTGAAAAATCTAAAGGAGCACAACCGGCTGTTCAATCTTGGTGGGCATCATTTTTACAAGAATTTGCAATTCCAAATGTAGATCTGTTTAATACACTTGTAACGTGGGGAGAAATTTTAGTCGGAATTGGTTTAATTGTAGGCTGTTTAACAAAAACAGCGGTCTTTTTTGGTCTTGTAATGAACTTTTCCTATATGTTTAGTGGGTCAATTGGTGTGAACCCTGAGATGGTTATCTTATCTATGTTCGTTCTTGTTTCGGGTATGAACGCGGGGAAATTTGGAATGGATGGTTTCGTTATCCCGAAAGTATTAGGATCAAAAACTCAAAAACGTCAAAAGCAAGCTGCTTAATATATGAAAACGGGTATCTCAAAATGAGATACCCGTTTATTTTTCAGCACTTATAGGATTTTTCTCGAAGAAATCTTTTACATACCCTACAAATTCTTGTGGCTCTTGACGAAATGGTGCGTGATAACCTTTTTCAATAATATGGAAAGTGCTATTTTTTAAGAATTGATGATAAGTTTCTCCTTCTTTCCAAGAAACGCTACTATCATTTCTTCCCCATATAATTAAAGTGGGTTGTTTAATTTCATTTGCATTGATTTGAAGACGTCTAGGCCATAATTTCATTTTATTATAATGCTCTTCATCATTACGCTTGAATTTAACTTTGCTCTCGTCATAATCTGCAATAGAAGAAACGGCACTTAAATCGGTCGACAACTCTGGTTTTGGTGAACCTTGTTTATTAACGAACGTATGAGGGCCGCCTGTAGCATCAGTTAAAATAAGATGGGTAACTGCTTCAGGGTATAAATATGTTAAATTAAGAGAAATTTCTCCGCCCATTGAATGCCCCAGTATTGCAAATGAATCATAACCTAGTTTTTTCATTAACTTATAGTACAAATTTGCATGGGTTGGGAAAGAGTAATAAAAATCCATCGGCTTAGAGGAACGTCCGAATCCTAAAGCATCCACAGAAATAATTGTATGGTCTTTTGCTAAATCTGAGTAAACCTTTTGGAAACCATCTGATGATCCTCCAAATCCATGGATCATAAGTAAAGGTGGTTTTTCATCACCAATCTTTTTAAAGTAAATCGTTTGACCATCTATCTCTACCATTTTTTCCTCGGTAGCTAGTTTCGCTGTCATTGTATTTTTAACTTGTTTTACTTGTTCTACTGACTTTTCTGCTGCACTACATCCTACTAATAGTGTAAGAGTAAGACAACCTACCATAAAATAGCTAAATCGCTTCAATTAGTTGTCCCCTTTCTAACATAACGCTGCATCTATCATAGCAAATAGCATATTACGATTTCCAGGAAGTTTATCACCATTTTTTATCATAAGAGGTGAAAGAAGTGTTTCATGGAAATTTGCTGTTTGAAGAAATTTACGAAACGTATATTGTGAATGTGGGGCATCAATTCGTACTATGCCATTCCAACATTCACAAATCACTTTTAATAATTGAATAGCATCCTCCTCTTGTTTTGCGATAAGTGGATTGATACATAATATATTGCCTTTTTGTATGCATAAAGAAAAAGCTTCTATACAGTTATTCCTTTCAATTTTAAAAGAGTGTACCGCTCTTGGTAACAGCGACGAGTAAAGTAGAGCGCGATTCGCACCAGTTGCAATTTGATCGAGAGAAGTAAGAGAAACAAGGTCTTTTTCTTCTACTTGTTGTGTAAGAACGGTATTTGTCTTAGAGGTCTGCTTTTCAAAACGATGAATCGTTGTTACTGTTTGAAATCCACATGATGTGTATAAGGGTTCGCCAGCTTTTGTTGCAATAAGTGAAATTGGTTGTTTTGGATGAGTATGTTCCAAACAACGATTTAGCAACATCCGTCCAATCCCTCTTCCTTGAAAATTAGGGTGTACGAGTAACATACCAATGGAGGAAAGGCTACTTTTAAAGGGAAATACTCCTCCAGTTGCAATTAGTTTGTTTTCATGAAGATAGCCGAAAAGTGTGCCGACAGAAAGGTACATTTCGAATTGTTTTTTCATAAAGGTTTTATCTTGTAGCCATCCAACAGATTTGCAAAGGTCGAGTAAATCAAAAATGAAAGATTTATTTAGATTTACTATTTTCATAAAAGCTCACCACATTTCTATTTATTTTCATGGAAATAGGTTCGAAATTAAAAATAAGAGATTTACGTTGTATGAAATCCAACTTGTTTATATGTAGTTTGTAAAGGGGACGATGATTGATACAGAAAAGACAAACTTATACAAATTATAACTGAAATTTACATAAGTTAACAAAAAATTTACATATAACTAATTTTCTCTTAACAGTCTTCGGTTAAATTTGATAGTGGGAAATGAATAACCTAATTAGGGGGACAAGACAGTGAAAAAGTTTGTAAAGAAAGCATGGCCATTTGCAGTTGTGGCGTCATTAGCAGTTACTTCGGTTGCGACATGGAATTTTACACGTTCTAGCGAGGTTAATGCAGATGAGAATGGAAGCAATGCAAAGATTAAAAATGTCATTGTATTAATTGGGGATGGTATGGGACCTTCATATATGACAGCTCATCGCTATATGAAAGACAATCCAAAAACATTTGAGATGGAATCTACAGAATTTGATAAACATCTTGTAGGGACACAAAAAACATATCCAGAAGATGAACATGAGAATATTACAGACTCTGCATCGGCAGCAACTGCGATGTCAGCAGGTATAAAAACATATAATGCAGCTATTGCAGTTGATAATGATAAAGCTGAAGTGAAAACAGTGCTTGAGCAAGCGAAAGAAAAAGGGAAATCAACAGGACTAGTTGCAACTTCTGAAATTACGCATGCAACACCAGCGGCTTTCGGTGCGCATGATATTAGTCGTAAAAACATGGATGCAATTGCAAATGATTACTTTGATGAGAAAGTAAAAGGTAAGCATAAAATAGATGTTATGCTTGGCGGTGGCGTAAATAACTTTGTTAGAAAAGACCGTAATCTTACAGAAGAGTTTAAGAAGTCTGGTTATAGTTATGTAACAGATCGTAATCAATTACTAAATGATAAAAGCGATCAAGTTCTTGGTTTATTTGCACCAGGTGGTTTAGATAAAATGATTGACCGTAATGATAAAACACCTTCATTAGAAGAGATGACAAATGCAGCGATTGAGCGCTTGAATAAAAATGAAAACGGGTTCTTCTTAATGGTTGAAGGTAGCCAAATTGATTGGGCTGGACATGATAATGATATTGTCGGCGCAATGAGTGAAATGGAAGATTTCGAAAAAGCGTTTAAAGCAGCGATTGAGTTTGCGAAAAAAGATAAAAATACATTAGTTGTTGCAACTGCAGATCATGCAACTGGTGGACTATCTTTAGGAGCGAATGGTGAGTATAACTTTAAAGTAGATCCGATTAAAGCTGCGAAACGTACGCCAGACTTTATGGCAAATGAAATTGTAAAAGGTGCAAATGTAGAAGAAACATTGAAAAAGTATATCGATTTACAATTAACACCAGAAGAAATTAAAGCTGTAAATGATATAGCTCCATCGAAAGATGTAACAAAGATTGATAATGCGATTGAAGATATCTTCAATAAGCGTTCGGTTACAGGTTGGACAACGGGTGGACATACAGGTGAAGATGTGAACGTATATGCATTCGGACCAGGTAAATACTTATTCTCTGGCGTTCAAGAGAATACAAACATAGCGAAACGTGTCTTTGATATTGTTGGCGGTGGCGACCCAAATAAAGGAAGACGTTAATTAAAGAAAGTGAGGCATTTTTGCCTCATTTTTTCTTTTTAGGAAGGGTGAAAAGATGAGCGGTTTTACGAGGAAATTAGGAGGCGCTATGCTAATTGGGCTATTGTTAGTTGGCTGTCAATCTACAGAGGAGCATGTAGAAAAGAAAACAGTTGCTAAGAAAATGGAAGAACGAGTACAGATAACGAGCGAAGAAGAGAGGGCTGTTCAAGGAGTTATTGAAGCATTTGTACGAACGACAAATGAAAAAAATATCACTGAGCATATGGCGTTATTTTCAAGCAAAATGATTGGTGCTGAAGACCTGAAAACACGGAAGGAAGCAGCATTTCAAAAAGGAAATAAGAAAATTGAATTGGAACATATAAATATGAAAGCTCTTAAAGATGGGCTTGTTATTGTGGAAGCAGAGGAAAAAGAAGTAGATGGGGAAGTCAGCCTTCAGAAGAAAACACAGTATGCACTTGGAAAAGAAGAAGAGCAGTGGAAAATTGAAGAGGTTCGTACGATAGAGAAGAAATAAAAAAGGTTCTCATAGAAGAGAACCTTTTTAAAGCGGTAATAAAATTTGATTTGAACAAGCTTCAATGTCATCAATATCTTGACGGATTGTTGCCATCTTATTATCAAGGTCTTCAGCCTTCATTGCAGCATCATGTAGTTCATCCTTCAAATAATCAGGTATGTTTCCTTCATATTTGTAGTAAAGTTTATGTTCTAAACTTGCCCAAAAGTCCATCGCAAGTGTACGTAATTGAATTTCTGCAAAGACATCTTTCGTACCAGAATTTAGTGATAAAGGATATTTAATAATCATGTGCAAACTTTTATATCCGTTTCCTTTTGGATTAGCAATATAATCTTTTACGTCTACGACTTCCATATCCTCACGATTTTCAATTACTTCTTTTAAATGATAGATATCTTCTACGAAGCAACATGTAATACGAATACCAATAATATCTTGTAACTGTGTTTGAGCATTTTCAACTGTTGGTGATAAGTTTTTACGCTCTAGTTTTTTAATAATACTTGCAGGTTGTTTTAGTCTAGTTTTTATATGTTCAAACGGGTTGTAATCCTCTAGAAATTGAGCTTCCCGGTTCATAATTTCAAATTTAGTTTTTAACTCTTCTAAAGCAAATGTATAAGGTAATACAAAAGCTTTCCAGTAGTTAACTGTTGATTGGTTATATTCCATTTATATACACACCTTTTCTTATTTACAAGTGAAGTTGTTATTATACTAAACACCAAATCATGTAGGCACAAGCAGCAAATGATGAGATCATAAAGCGATATTTAGTTTTCATATTTTCAACCCCTTTCAAATGAAATTATATATGAATAAACGTCATTGTTAGTAATTTCATTATGTACAATTCTTATAGTAATAGATTCATGTGAAATTCGTATGAACTAATTGTTTCAGTTTTTTGTCTTTTTTCTCTATATGTAAATGACATTCGTGTAGAGGGAAAATATATTAGGGTTAACATCAATACAGAAAATGGTGCTGTGATGCACTACTCAGGAGAATCTAGCAACATTATAAAAGAATTACTTACATATAAAACAACACCAAAAGTAACAAAGGAAAAAGCGTTAGAAATATATATAGGGGCCATGCGAGTTAATTTAGAATGGTTTTTAGAGAATGATGTAGAGGAAACAAGCTACGAACTACTGTATAAACAAACAACGGATGAAAATTATAAAGACCCCTTCGATTGTAGTCGAGAACTGCGTTATATTGATGCCGACACAGGAAAGAAAATTTGGAGTGAATATTAGTAAAAGCCAATCGGTACGTATCGATTGGCTTTTACTATGTTCGTAGAATCATTTATTAATTTCCGTTAAGTGGTTGAAGAATACCATCTTGAGCTTTTGACCACTCATATAAATTCCCATCAGATCCTACTGCAAAATTTAGAGCACGTTGACGTTCACCGTCACCATTTGTGTATAAAACGTCATATAGCTTAATGCCATTTATTGTGCCGATTAGTTGGTCTTCTGCCGAGACGTAATGAATGTCAGCTGATCGAGCGCCCATTCTTTTTTCTAGAACTCTTACAGCATCTTCACTTGTGAATGTAATAGTATCAGTTTGTTTATTCGGTTGTTTAGCTGGTTGTTGCTCTTTTTGTGTATTTTTAGATTCTGCTTCAGGCTTTGTATTATTTTTAGCTGTTTCGTTATTTTCAGTTTTTTTGTTGTTTTCAGTAGTTGCGTCGCTCTCAGTTTTTGTATTGTTTTTAGGTGTTGCATTGGTCTCAGTTTTTTTGTTGTTTTCGGTAGTTGTGTTGTTCTCAGCTTTTGTGCTGTTTTTAGCTGTTACGTTGTTTTCAGGTTTTGTATTACTTTTAGGTGTTGCATTGTTTTCAGTTTTTTTGTTGTTTTCAGTAGTTACGTTGTTCTCAGTCTTTGTATTGTTTTCAGTTTTTACGTTATTCTCGTTTTTTGCATTTTCCTCAGTGTTTACACTGTCTTCAGCTTTTTGGTTATCTTCTGTTTTTGTGATGTCTTTGGATGCTGCAGTATCCTGTTTAGTCGTCTCAGTTTTTGTGGGCGAAGTTTGTTGTCCACAAGCTGACAGTAAGAAAAAAGATAATGTGAGTACTACAAGGTTTCTTATTTGTGCAGTAAAGTAGCGCATGAAAACACCTCTTTCAAAATTTTGGAACTTAACATATTGTAATACATTGGAAAAATTATGCAAGGTATGAAAGGGTTATTTCGTTCGACAAAAAGCTAAGGATTCCATATTTATATCGTACAGACACAAACAACCTCATGCCCACATACACATAGTAAAGACCACTATTTTGGCGGAGGTGAAGGGTTTGAGTCTATTCGCCGCAATTGGATATATGGTTCGAGAAGTGTTTGTATTTGTTTCTTATGTGAAGAACAATGCGTTCCCGCAGCCATTATCATCAGATGATGAGAGAAAGTACTTAGAGTTAATGGAGCAAGGTGATGCTCAAGCAAGAAATCTTTTAATTGAACATAATTTACGGCTTGTAGCTCATATTGTTAAGAAATTCGAAAACACCGGTGAAGATGCAGAAGATTTAATTTCAATTGGTACGATTGGGCTTATTAAAGCGATTGAAAGCTATTCAGCAGGGAAAGGAACTAAGCTTGCAACATATGCAGCACGCTGTATCGAAAATGAAATTTTGATGCATTTACGTGTGCTGAAGAAAACGAAAAAAGATGTTTCACTTCATGATCCAATCGGGCAAGATAAAGAGGGGAATGAAATATCGCTTATTGATATATTAAAATCAGAATCTGAAGATGTAATTGATATGATTCAGCTTAGTATGGAGTTAGAAAAAATTAAAGAGTATATCGATATTCTAGATGAACGAGAGAAAGAAGTAATTGTGAAGCGTTTTGGACTGGGGCTTGATAAAGAGAAAACACAGAGGGAGATTGCGAAGGCACTCGGTATTTCAAGAAGCTACGTATCGCGAATTGAAAAGCGTGCTTTAATGAAAATGTTCCATGAATTTGTAAGGGCTGAGAAAGAGAAAAAAGCAAAAGAATAATGTATATTGTAGGCAGCTACACTTTAAAAGTGGCTGCTTTTCTTTCGGTAAAACGGAAAGAAAACGAGCTACTCTAAGAAGAAATACATGTTCACTGTTGAAAATGGCGGGTTCTATCTGTAATATTAGAAGGTGCTAAACAATTTAAGAATAAAAATTATACTTAGTTTTTCTTCGTGTATAACGAGACGGCTCAATTCTATATGTGGGAATAAGAACCAATTTTACATATGATATAGAGAGAAAAGAAGGGGAAACTAAAGTTATAGGCTGATTAGGAGGTTTCGTAATTTGCGACGGACATTATATCGACTTATGATCGAACTTACAAATGGTCGTTTTACTTCTTATATATTACGTAAATTTGCACAATCTCGTTTGAGCTCTATCATTATTCCATCGTATGCGAAAGTTTTTCAAATTAATCAAGATGAGATGGAAAAGGGTTTGAAAGAATATCGAACATTGCATGATTTATTTACACGTAGGCTAAAAGAAGGAAAGCGTAGTATTGATACTGATGCATCGAGTATCGTTAGTCCTGTTGATGGTGTTTTTGCTGATCAAGGTCCTATTGAGAATACAAAAACATTCGATATAAAAGGAAAGCGTTATTCAATTGTGGATATGCTAGGTAATGAAGAGCGTGCAAAGCGATATGCAGGCGGTACATATATGGTAATTTATTTGAGTCCAAGTCATTATCATCGTATTCATAGCCCGCTCTCTGGATCTGTAACTGAAAGATTTGTACTCGGCAGAAAATCATATCCGGTAAATGCAGCGGGTATGGAGTATGGGAAAGAACCATTGTCAAAAAATTATCGCTCTGTTACAGAAGTAAATAGTGAAGGCGAACATATGGCGCTTGTAAAAGTAGGTGCTATGTTTGTTAATAGTATCGAGCTCCTTCATGAAAGAAGTACTGTTCAAAAAGGTGAAGAGATGGCATACTTTACATTTGGCTCAACAGTTGTTTTATTATTTGAAAAAGATATGATTGAAGCAGTGCAGGAATTGACAAGTGGGCAAGAGTTGCGTCTTGGTGAAAAAATTGCAACCCGAGTATCTCATAAGTAAAGAAAAGATTTTATAATATATTTATGAAGCTCTAATTAAGAAATGTGGACAAAGATGCTTAATGAAGAAATCCCCTAGATGGGAGTACTTGTTTATTCGAGAGCCATCGCAGGATGGCTCTTTTTACAGGTCAATCAGCAATCTATATGTACTCAAGAAGATTTGAAGAGCTTGTCCTCTAACGAGCGTCTAATAATTTCTTGTTTTATAAGTAAAATGAAGTCGGGATTTAATTTTAGTTCTTTTGCTTTATAATAAGACTCAGTGAGTAAATCAGTAGATAACTGTTCCATATGTTTTGTTTTCAAGGTGAGTCACCTCCTAATAATATAAGGGTTGATTCGTTGTTGCATTTAATGTACCAAAAAAATATGACAGTCACAAACAAGAGGTTATCCACATACCTCAGTGGATAAAGTGTGTATAGAATGTTGGTAAATTCCGAATTAACTGAAAAATTAATGTGGAAAGTGTGTACAAGTTTATCCACAGGTTATCTATCGAAAAATGTTGTCGAAAAATTTTATGAAAAATCCTCAAAGAGGTGAAAGAAATTGAAGTTATTTTTACCAAATGAATATGTGAAAAATGTATATCATGTTCAACCAGAAGATTTGAAAAAACGTGGAATTAAAGGAGTTATTACTGATTTAGATAACACTTTAATTGAATGGGATCGTCCAAACGCAACACCACAGCTTGAAGAGTGGTTTTTGAAAATGAAAGAAAATGATATTCAAGTAACGGTCGTTTCAAATAATAACGAGCAACGCGTTAAAGACTTTGCTGACCCATTAGGTATTCCGTTTATTCATAGTGCGCGCAAACCGTTTGTTCGCGCATTTAAGCGTGCGATACACGAGATGCACCTGCAGCCAGATGAAGTTGTAGTAATTGGAGATCAGTTACTAACGGATGTGCTCGGTGGGAATCGTGTGGGACTTCATACGATTTTAGTTGTACCGGTAGCGCAAACGGACGGATTGGTGACACGCTTTAATCGAAAAATTGAACGAAGAATTATGAGAAACATGAAGAAAAAAGGCTTAATTAACTGGGAGGAATAAAGTTTGACTGAAACAATTAAATGTATTGGTTGCGGTGTAGAAATTCAAACAGAAAATAAAAATGAAGTAGGATACGCTCCTGCATCATCTTTAGAAAAAGAACAAGTAATTTGCCAGCGTTGTTTTCGTTTGAAACATTATAACGAAATTCAAGATGTATCTTTAACAGATGATGATTTCCTTCGTATTTTGAATGGAATTGGACAATCAGACGCACTAGTGGTTAAAATCGTAGATATTTTCGATTTCAATGGTAGCTGGTTACCGGGCTTACATCGTTTTGTAGGGAACAATAAAGTATTACTTGTAGGGAATAAGGCTGACTTAATTCCAAAGTCAGTTAAGCATGATAAAGTAAAACATTGGATGCGCTATAGTGCAAAGCAACTTGGTTTAAAACCAGAAGATGTCTTTTTGATTAGTGCAGCTAAAGGACAAGGAATCACTGAACTTGCTGATGCAATTGAGTATTACCGCGAAGGTAAAGATGTTTATGTTGTTGGATGTACGAATGTTGGTAAATCAACATTTATTAATCGTATGATTAAAGAGTTTAGTGATGAGACTGAGAATGTAATTACAACATCACATTTCCCAGGAACAACGCTTGATTTAATTGATATCCCATTAGACGAAACGTCATCTTTATACGATACACCAGGTATTATTAATCATCATCAAATGGCGCATTATGTTGGGAAACAAAGCTTAAAGCTTATTACACCGACTACAGAAGTTAAGCCGATGGTATTCCAATTAAATGAAGAACAAACATTATTCTTTGGTGGATTAGCACGATTTGATTATGTAAGTGGAGGCCGTCGTGCATTTACTTGTCATTTTTCAAACCGTTTAACAATCCATCGTACAAAGCTTGAAAAGGCTGATGAATTGTACGAAAGACACGCTGGAGAATTATTGAATCCACCGACACCAGAAGAATTAGAAAATATGCCTGAGTTTGTGAAATATGAATTTAATATTCGTGAGCCAAAAACGGATGTTGTATTCTCTGGATTGGGCTGGGTTACTGTAAATGAATCAGGAGCGAAAATTGTTGCTCATGTACCAAAGGGAGTAAGTGTTTCATTACGTAAATCTTTAATTTAATATGGAGAGGGATTTATGAAACAATTATATGGTGTAGTCGGAAATCCAATTGGACATTCATTATCACCTGTTATGCATAACGATGCATTTGAACACTTGAATATGGATGCCCATTATCATGCGTTTCTTGTAGAAGAAGAGGCGCTAGGGGAAGCAGTAAAAGGTTTGAAAGCATTAGGTATTTCAGGATTTAATGTAACGACTCCGCATAAAGTTGCAATTATGGAGTACTTGGATGAGGTTGCCCCGCTAGCAAGGCAAATCGGTGCGGTAAATACAGTAGTTCATCGAGATGGAAAATTGATTGGGTATAATACAGATGGAATTGGTTTTGTTCGTGCCCTGCAGTCAATTAGTGAAGATCCACTTCAAGAGAAACGTATTTTATTAATCGGTGCAGGTGGTGCTAGTCGAGCTATTTACTTCTCGCTTGCAGATGTAGGTGTGAAAGAAATTGATATTGCTAATCGTACGAGAGATAAGGCGGAAAATCTTATCGCTGGGTGCATGGCAAATGTTAATTCGCATGCTCTATCGCTAGAATGTGCAGCAGAAGATCAAGGGGAATATGATATTATCATCCAAACAACAACGATAGGTATGCATCCACATGTTGAGTATACGCCACTGGAAATTCGTTCATTGAAACAAGGAACGATTGTTTCTGATATTATTTATAATCCATTTGAGACGAAAATTTTAGGCGATGCGAAAGAACAAGGTGCAATAATTCAAAATGGAATCGATATGTTCGTTTATCAAGGTGCACTTGCATTTGAAATGTGGACAGGGTGTGTGCCGAATATTGATAGAATGAAACAATTAGTAATGAGAGAGCTTGGAGGCTAATTATATGTTAACAGGAAAACAAAAAAGATTTTTACGTGCAAAGGCACATCATTTAACACCGATTTTTCAAGTTGGAAAAGGTGGCGTAAATGAAAATATGGTGAAACAAATTGGAGAAGCATTAGAAGTTCGTGAACTATTTAAAGTGAGCGTATTACAAAACTGTGAATTTGATCGTCGTGAAGTTGCAGAAGAGCTTGCACAAGGTGCACGAGCTGAAATCGTTCAAGTAATCGGAAGCACAATTGTTTTATACAAAGAATCAAGAGAAAATAAGCAGATTAAACTCCCACGATAAATTGAAACTTTAATTTGTGTTTTTTAGCCTTCATCAATTGGGCTTTTGTGTGCAGTTAATTTCCGGTCTAGCCTAGTTATTGTCAGTGGTTTTTGAGGTGTTGGCAAATAGCGAGATGAAAAATCACGTAAATTATTTCCATAATTGACGCTTGATAGATAGAGAGTGAAATCAATTGAACTTTTATTAACAGTAGACTCTCTTCGAATATTTATGGGGAGAGTTGCTGTATGTAAAAGGAAGGAGCGTTTCTTTTGAGGAAAATTGGCATTATTGGTGGTACGTTTGATCCACCTCATAATGGGCATTTGTTAATTGCAAATGAAGTGTATCATGCTTTAGGGTTGGAAGAGGTATGGTTTTTGCCGAATCAAATTCCACCGCACAAGCAAGGACGTAACATTACGAGTGTGAAAAGTCGATTAAACATGCTGCAAATAGCGACTGAGGAAGAAGCATATTTTTCAATTTGTTTAGAAGAGCTAGACAGAGAAGGCCCATCTTATACGTACGACACTATGGTACAATTAACGGAGAAGTATCCGGATGTGCAGTTTCACTTTATTATTGGCGGAGACATGGTTGAGTATTTACCGAAGTGGTATAACATTGAAAAGTTACTTAAGCTTGTGACTTTCGTTGGAGTTACAAGACCAGGTTATACATTACATACGCCTTATGATATCGTAAAAGTGGAAATTCCGGAGTTTGCAGTTTCTTCTTCTTTGTTACGTGAGAGATATATGACGAAGAAAACGTGCAAATATTTACTCCCCGAAAAAGTACAGGTATATATCGAGAGGAATGGGTTGTATGAATCGTGAGGACGCACTTAGTATTGTCAAACAACAAATGCATGAAAAACGTTATATACACACGGTTGGTGTAATGGAAACAGCGATTGAACTTGCACGGTTATATGGTGTAGATGAGAAAAAGGCAGAGACGGCTGCTATATTTCACGATTATGCAAAATGTAGAGCGATTCCAGAAATGGAAGAGATTATTAAGAGAGAAGCTTTGCCGAAGGATCTACTGCACTATAACAAAGAGTTATGGCATGCACCTGTTGGGGCATACTTAGTAGAAAAAGAAGTAGGCATTACTGATCCTGAAATTCTACAAGCTATTACATATCATACAAGTGGTCATGAAAAAATGACAATGTTAGATAAAGTTATTTATGTAGCAGATTACATTGAACCAGGACGTAAGTTTCCTGGTGTGGAAGAAGCGAGGAAACTCGCATATAAAGATATAAATCAAGCTTTACTATTTGCTTTAAAGCGAACAATTCAATTTTTAATGGAAAAAGATCAAACGATTTATCCATTAACATTCCAAACATACAATACAGTTATCAAGGAGGAAATTAATAAATGAAAGATAAAGAGTTATTAGTATTAGCGGCAAAAGCAGCTGATGATAAGAGAGCAGAAGATATGGTTGTACTAAATATGCAAGGTATTTCACCGATTGCAGACTATTTTATTATTTGTCACGGAAATTCAGACAAGCAAGTGCAAGCAATTGCACGTGAAATTAAATCGAAGGCACATGAGTTCGAAATTAACGTACAACGTATGGAAGGCTTCGATGAAGCGCGTTGGGTTTTAGTGGACCTTGGTGATGTGGTTGCTCATGTATTCCATAAAGACGAGCGTAATCACTATAATTTAGAGCGTCTATGGGGCGATGTGCCGCGTGAAGATATTGCAGATGAGCTAGATCAATGAAATACGAACAATTTGCTTTGCTGTATGACGAACTGATGAATGATGTCCCTTATGATAAATGGGTGGAATTCACAGAGGAAAGTTTGCAACAGGCATCTATGAAAGAGGCAAAAATTCTTGACGTAGCATGTGGAACTGGTAACGTAACACTTCCGCTTGTGCGAAAAGGTTATGATTTAATTGGTGTAGATCTTTCGGAAGAAATGTTAACTGTCGCACAGCAAAAATTGGCGGGAGAAGGTTATTTTATTCCTTTTTACCAACAAGACATGAGAGAGCTCGATGTTCCTGGTGAATTTGATTGTGTGACAATCTTTTGTGACTCATTAAATTATGTATTGCAAGAAGATGGGGTGCAAGAGACATTTAGAAGAGTTTTCCACCATTTACGTCAGGATGGTTTGTTTTTATTCGATGTACACTCTTTATATAAAATACATCACGTATTTCAAAATGAAACATATACAGTGAACGGCGAAGAAATATCACTTATTTGGAACTGCTTCCCTGGAGAAGAATCAGATAGTGTGGAACATGATTTGACATTCTTTGTACAAGATTCAGAAGAAGATGTGTATCATCGTTTTGACGAATGTCACGTGCAGCGTGCATATTCGGTTGAAGTGTTAACAAAATGGCTTGAAGAAGCTGGGTTTACAGTGCTTCGCGTCACAGGGGACTTTGAACGAATTGAAGTGACAGAACAAACAGAGCGCATCTTTTTTATGGCGAAGAAGAATGGATAAAACAAAAGCAACCGATAAGGTTGCTTTTGTTTTATAGAAAAGATGTAGTTTTAGTTCTAGAAAAATAAAAAGATGATATGTGTGAAGTGTAAAAATGCTAGTTTTAGTGAAAATGTAGCATGAAAAAGATAAGTATTAATAAAAAGGATTTGGGATTACGATGGCGTATTTATTATGTGTGTTTATTGAATTGCTGCTCAACGCATTTTAAATCTTCATCAAACTTCTCATGTGTCCGTTCGATTAATTTATGAAACATATCCCCAACGTGCTCTTCTAAAATACGAATACCTTCTCCTGTAACACCGCCTTTAACGCATACCTTTTCTTGTAAAGTAGGTAATGTGAAAATTTCTTTTTCAAGTAATTTCCCCATTCCAATGACCATTTCACTTACTAAAGTAGTGGCTTCTTCGTGTGTGATATTTGTTTTATCTACAGCAGCGTTAATGAAACATTGTAATAAATAACTAAAAAAAGCAGGGCCGCAGCTTGCTATATCAGATGAAACGCGCGTTATATCTTCTTCTATAACAAGGGGAGTAGAAATGTTTTTGAATAGACGAAGTAGTTTTTGTTGCCATTCTAGAGAGCAGTTATTTCCAAATGTAAATAGTGATGCGCCGGATAAGGCGCGGTTTGTGATGCTTGGAATGATACGAGCGACGTGGCAAGGTATAAGTGTTTCTAATTGTGATGGAGATATGGGGCTTGTGATAGAAACTAAGCAATTTTCATCTGAAAAATGGTCGGCGTATTTTTGTAGAATAGGGTATATATCTATTGGTTTTACGCAAATGAAAATAAGCTGGGATTGTTCGATTACCTCTTGGATTGTTTTGGCTATATGAACAGAAGGGTATTTTTCTTTTATATGATATGCTTTGGCAGGCGTCCGATTAATAATAGTAAGGCACGAAGGTTTGACAGCACGGGTTTCTAAAAATGCATCGATTAGTATATTCCCCATGTTCCCTGTCCCTATAATTCCTATGTTCAATGTTTCATCCCTCCTTCGTAACAGCTTTCTCATAAACAATATGAATGATGTTATAAATTTATGATTAGAGGTGTAAAATGATGTGGGATTTTCCAAAAAAATGGTTGGGATTAGTGGTTATTATTGGCACTTTGATTTTTCTTTTTTTCTGGAAAACGAATCAGCATACAGAGCAAACGCTCATTACAACGGAAGTTCAAGCGAAAGATGTGGAGAAAAAAATTAAACCGAAAATATTGGATACAAAGGAACAGAAAAAAATAATTGTAATTGATGTGAAAGGGGCGGTTTTTAAAGAGGGTGTGTATGAAATGAAGGAAGGGGACCGGGTGAAGGAAGCGATTGAAAAAGCTGGTGGTTTGTTGCCGGATGCAGATATGAAGAAAGTGAATTTGGCGCAAATGGTCCAAGACCAAATGCTTCTTTATGTTCCTAACAAAAATGAGCCAGTGCAAGAAGGGGCTGCTTCTTCAAAAGGTGAGGGTAAAGTACAAATAAATACAGCTTCTAAAGAGCAACTTGAAAAAATAACAGGCATTGGTTCTCGGAAAGCGGAAAGTATTTTGAAATATCGAGAAGAACACGGCCCGTTTCAGAAAATAGATGATTTATTGGAGATTGATGGGATTGGAACGAAGTCAATTGAAAAAATAAAAGATCAAATAATTATTCCATAAAAGATTGACGAAGTTTTTCTTCTTTCGCTACACTACAAGTAGACAAAAAAGTAGGTGAAAAATATGGAACGAATTTCATGGGATCAATATTTTATGACACAAAGCCATCTGTTATCTTTACGTAGTACATGTACAAGGCTTGCGGTAGGGGCGACAATCGTTCGTGATAAACGAATTATTGCTGGTGGATATAATGGCTCAATTAAAGGTGGCGTACATTGTATAGATGATGGGTGCTACGTGATTGATAATCATTGTGTTCGAACGATTCATGCAGAAATGAATGCTTTATTACAATGTGCGAAGTTTGGTGCAAAAACAGAGGAAGCGGAAATTTATGTCACACATTTTCCTTGTTTACAGTGTTGTAAGGCGATTATTCAAAGTGGTGTTACAGCAGTTTATTATGCACAGGATTATAAAAATCATCCGTATGCCGTAGAGTTATTTGAACAAGCGAGTGTAACAGTGAAGCACGTTCCGCTAGAATATGATATTACATCGCTAGAGGAACAAGAGCGTCACTTGCAGCTAAAGGAACTATTCGTATCTTTAGAAAAAGATAATTTGTCAATGGAAGAATTACAGCGTGTATTCACTAAAGCAAAAATGATGCTATAAGGAGTGAGTATGAGTTGAATGGACAATGGGGCTATGTTGCAATCTCGTTTATAGTGGGGATTGCAATTACCTTTTCCGCATTGCATTTGTTGACTGCTTGTTGTTTCATTTGTTATGTTTTATTTTGTTTATATCGTACTTCGCGTAAAACCTTCATTTTTTGTATTGTAGCGTGTTTTAGTGGCGCTATGTACACCACGTATGTTCAGAGTCGAAATGAGCCGCTAGGGGATTCCTACGAAGTTACACGAGGGATCGTGCAAAATACACCTCTAATTAATGGGGATCGTCTTTCTTTTCAAATTGAAGATCAGAATAAAAACTTAGTGCAGTTAAACTATAAAATGCAATCTGCTTCGGAAAAAAAGCGATTGCAACAATTACATGCAGGTATATCGTGTATATTTAAAGGGGAGGTGAAAGAACCACAAACTGCCCGGAATTTTCACGTTTTTGATTATCGTAATTATTTATATCAGCAAAAAATACATTTTATATTTGATGTGACATACATTTCTGAATGTCAAAAAACATCGTTGTCATTCGTTCAATGGATTTTCCTTCTCAGGCAACAAACAATCTCGAAAGTTACAGAAATGTTCCCAGAACAATCAGGTGCATTTATGAACGCATTATTATTTGGAGATCGACAACAAATGACGTTTGAAGTAGAAGAGCAATATCAACAATTCGGTCTTATACATTTGTTAGCGATTTCAGGATCGCATATCGTATTATTAATGGTTATAATGTATTTTGTTTTACTAAGAAGTGGTGTGACGAAAGAGACAGCAACAGTATGCCTTATAGTTTGCATTCCCCTGTATATGATCATAGCTGGGGCGTCGCCATCTGTTGTGAGGGCTTCTATAACAGGAGTTTTATTGTTGGTAGCTTTCATGTGCTCTGTTCGCTTATCTAGTCTAGACGCCTTAAGTATAACAGTTGTATGTATGCTTATATACGATCCGTATCTTATTTTCAACGTTGGATTTCAATTCTCATTTGTAGGTAGTTTTGCTTTACTACTATCTGCGCCGATATTATTAGGGCGTAGTAATGGAGTAGTTCGAAATTCTATTTACATTTCTATAATTTCACAGCTCGCTAGTACCCCCATCTTGTTATATCATTTTGGTTATTTTTCTCCTTATAGCATTTTCCTCAATCTTATATATGTTCCTTTTCTATCCATTATTGTATTGCCGTGTAGCATTATTATTCTTATATGTATGCCGGTTATTCCATTTTTCGCAAAAGGAATTGCATATGTACTTTCATTATGTCTAAGCATTTCTAATGATTTTCTAAGTTACTGTGAAAGTTTCCCTTTTATCCGACTTACTTTTGGTCAAACTCCTTTATTTCTTGTGGCTATATATTGTTTTAGTATCGTTAGTATATTTGTGATTTGGGAAAGAGTAGTAACGAAAAAAAATTTGTGCATAGTTGTGGGTGTGTTTCTTTTTATTAGTACTTGTCATTATGTATATCCATATTTTCGCGAAAGTGGGAGTGTTACATTTCTTGATGTTGGACAGGGAGATGCAATATTAATTCGTCTCCCGTATGATAAAGAGGTTTATCTTATTGATACAGGTGGAGCCCTTCCTGTCAAGAAGGAAGCGTGGCAACAGAAAAAGCATGAATTTTCTGTTGGGCATGATATTCTTGTTCCTTTTTTACAAAAAGAAGGTATAAAAACGATTGATAAATTAATTGTAACGCATGGGGATGCGGATCATATAGGTGCTGCGCTGGATTTGCTGTCATCTATTATTGTAAAAGAGGTTGTATTTGGGAGAAAGGAACAAGATGCTGTATTGGAAAAAGTGGTGAAGAAAAAGGCGTTAGAAAAGAGCATGAAGATAAGTGTAGTAGGAGAAGGGGAAGGTTGGAGAGTAAATGAAGCGGAATTTTTCGTATTAGCTCCAAGGGGGAAAGAAAAGGGAGAAAATGACTCTTCGATTGTAATATGGGCCAGATTAGGAGGACTAACATGGCTATTTACGGGTGATTTAGAAGAAGAAGGAGAAAAGTTGATAGTATCGACATATCCTGATTTGCGGGCTAATATTTTAAAAGTTGCCCACCATGGGAGTAAAACATCATCTGCAGATCCTTTTTTAAGCCTTGTACAGCCTAGTGTAGCGATTATTTCTGTGGGGGAGCGTAATAGGTATGGGCACCCGCATAAGGAAGTTATAGAGCGTTTTAAGAAGATGGGTATTGATATATGGCGTACGGATAAGCAAGGTGCTATTTCCTATGTTTTTAATGGAGAAAAAGGAACCTTTCAAAGTAAAATCACATATGATGAAACAAATAGAAGATGAAAAAAAGAAGACTGCCATTAAGCAGCAGCCTTTAAGAACCGATGAATTTAATAACAGTTGCAATAATGAAAAGTGTTGCGAAAAAACCAAATGAGACGATAAATCCTACCCCTGAATCAATAGCGTCATTGCGTTTACTTTGAACGTTTTGTTCAAAATCATTCATTTAGAATCCCTCCCCAACATTCCATTTTAGTATAAAATATTGTCAGAAAAAAATCTACAATTTCCATATGAAGCGAAATAGAGTATTTGTACACTTTTTCTAGTTAGTTAAGTAGCGTGAATTTTTCATTTCCAATCATGTTAACAGTTGGCACTTATACTAAGATTATTATTGTAAATAATAAAGGGAAGGTGATTACCGCATACCAATAAGCAATCCGGGGCTTATTGCGTGGCGTTTTATATAAATAAAGGGGCGGGTTATAAAGCCTGTCCCTTTGTACTTGTAAAACAAAAGCTAGGGCATTAGTATAAATATATATTGCCAAGTTAGGGAGTAGGAAAAAATATGAGTGATATACATAAGAAGATTAAAAAGAAACAGTTCGCTCCGTTATATGTATTGTATGGAACGGAAGCCTATTTTATAAATGAAACGATAAAACTTATTACAACGGAAGCGCTTGAAGAGGAAGATCGAGAGTTTAATGTTGTGACATACGATTTGGAAGAAGCGTATTTAGAAGATGTAGTTGAGGATGCGCGTACGCTTCCTTTTTTTGGAGAGCGTAAAGTTATATTAATAAAATCACCATTATTTTTAACGGCACAAAAAGAAAAAATAGAACAAAATATAAAAATTTTAGAAGAATATATTGGGGAGCCATCTCCTTTTTCTATTCTTGTTTTTGTTGCGCCTTATGAAAAATTAGACGAACGAAAAAAAATTACAAAACTATTAAAGAAAACAGCGGATGTAATAGAAGCAAATGCGATGCAAGTGCAGGATGTTCAGAAGTGGATTGTTTCTCGTGCGGATGAGGTGCATGTGCATATTGATAATGCAGCTGTTAGTTTGTTGTTAGAGCTTGTGGGAAGTAATGTAACAATGTTGGCGAAGGAAATGGACAAGTTAACGTTATACGTCGGTATGGGCGGAGAAATCACGCCAAAACTTGTCACGGAACTTGTGCCGAAATCTGTTGAGCAAAATGTATTTGCTTTAACAGAAAAAGTGGTGAAAAAAGATATCGCTGGTGCGATGCAAATTTTAGACGGATTATTTACACAGCAGGAAGAACCAATTAAATTGCTCGCGTTATTAGTAAGTCAGTTCCGCTTGCTCCATCAAGTGAAAGAATTGCAACAGCGTGGTTACGGACAAAATCAAATCGCGTCACATATTGGTGTACATCCGTACCGGGTAAAGTTGGCGATGAATCAAACGAAGTTTTTCTCTTTTGAAGAATTAAAAAAAGTTATTATAGAATTAGCGGAAGCTGATTATAGTATGAAGACTGGAAAGATGGATAAGAAACTTGTGCTTGAGTTTTTCTTAATGCGGTTAAATCATATGTAATGATACAAAAAAGTTCACGTACTTGTTACGTGAACTTTTTTGTGTATATAAAAAACGATCCGAATGGATCGTTTTTTAAACGCCTTACGCGTTTACTTGTTTCGCTAAGCGAGATTTTTGACGAGCTGCAGCGTTTTGGTGGATAAGACCTTTACGAGCTGCTTTGTCAAGTTTTTTAGAAGCAGTTTTGAAAGCTTCTTTAGCATTTTCAAGATCGTTATTAGTAACTAAAGCTTCTACAGTTTTAACAGCAGTACGCATGTCAGACTTGATAGAAGCGTTATGTGAACGACGCTCTTCGCTAAGTTTAGCGCGTTTGATAGCAGATTTGATGTTTGCCATACTTTTCACCTCCCTGGTGCAATCGAATGACTCGATTCTTACATAGAACAAGTGATATTTTATCAAACGGTGAAGAGAATTGCAATAGTATATCAATGAAATTTCACGTAAAGGAAAGAATGACCTAATATAACTTGGGGAAATCTAACGATATTTACTATGAATTACGGAGGAGATACGATGAAAGAACCATTAGATTTAAGTAAATATAGTGTTAGAACTGACCTTGCTGTAGAGGCGCACCAAATGCTGCAAGAGCGCCAAGAAGAACAAAAAGGGATACAAGGAGTAATTGTAAAAGAGAGGGAAGAAGAGGGAATTACAATTACAAAAGTAACTATTGATGAAATTGCATCTGAGTCGATGGGAAAAAAACCTGGGAATTATTTAACTCTTGAGGTGCAAGGTATACGACAACAAGATACGGAACTTCAGCAAAAAGTAGAGAGTGTTTTTGCAAAAGAGTTTTCTTATTTCTTAGAAGAGGTTGGTGTTTCAAAAGAAGCAAGTTGTTTAATCGTCGGGCTTGGGAATTGGAATGTAACGCCGGATGCACTCGGACCGATAGTTGTAGAAAACGTACTGGTGACGAGACATTTATTTAAATTACAGCCTGAAAGTGTGGAAGAAGGTTTCAGACCTGTTAGTGCGATTCGTCCAGGGGTAATGGGGATTACAGGAATCGAAACGAGCGATGTCATTTACGGAATTATTGAAAAGACAAAACCAGACTTTGTCATCGCAATTGATGCATTAGCTGCGCGTTCTATTGAACGAGTAAATAGTACGATACAAATTTCTGATACAGGAATTCATCCAGGATCTGGTGTTGGGAATAAGCGTAAGGAACTAAGTAAAGAAACATTAGGTATTCCTGTTATCGCAATTGGTGTGCCAACTGTGGTAGATGCCGTTTCGATTACGAGTGATACAATTGACTTTATTTTGAAGCATTTTGGCCGGGAACTGAAAGAAGGAAACAAACCATCACGCTCTTTATTACCAGCAGGTTTTACATTTGGAGAAAAGAAAAAATTAACAGAAGAAGATATGCCGGATGAAAAGAGTCGAAATATGTTTTTAGGGGCTATTGGTACGTTAGAAGAAGAAGAAAAGAGAAAGTTGATTTATGAAGTGTTATCTCCTCTTGGTCATAATTTAATGGTAACCCCAAAAGAAGTAGATGCGTTTATTGAGGATATGGCAAATGTAATAGCAAGTGGTTTAAATGCAGCACTGCATCATCAGATTGATCAAGATAATACAGGGGCATATACACATTGATGGAAAGAGGCAGAAATAGTTTGAGCCGATTTACGCTGTTATGTATATGCGTTACAGTCTTATGTTTGCTTATGATGATAGCTGGAGTGGGCCTCGCTAATCATGGTCTGAAAAGTATGAAGGGGTATCGTCAACTGTCATATGAACAAATTGCTCATATGACAGGAACAGAAGGCGCTGGGGCTGAATCGGAAATTTCGGGAGAAACGTTTTCGGCTATTGAAAAACAAAAACAGTTAGAAAGCTTAAGAAGTTTTAATGTTGTAGAAGGTATCGGTATAGCGATAGCAAGTGTTGCTCGTAATATGACAAAGTTTGGAACGGATATAGTTGTTGGGGCAATAAAAGGAATTTTTAGTTAAGGATAGCGGGAAGGGTGGTTGTCTTATATTTGTAAGAGAGCCGTCCTTTAATTTGAAAAAGGTTTGTCTCTTATGGTTTGTTCGCATAAGATATAGATAGAGTGATTTGTATTGTAAGCAGCACGAGTTTTCATTGAATCTTTGCTGCTCTATTGATATAATCAGTGCTAGTGTATATTGGCGAGACTATTAGGAGTTGAGAACATAGATGAATAAAGAAGAAAGAGCAAAAAGACAGTCAAAAATTCGTAACTTCTCCATCATTGCTCACATTGACCACGGGAAATCAACGTTGGCAGACCGTATTTTGGAGAAAACAAACGCGTTGGCACAGCGCGAAATGAAGGCGCAATTGCTTGACTCTATGGAGTTAGAGCGTGAGCGCGGTATTACAATTAAATTAAATGCAGTACAATTAACGTATAAAGCGAAAGACGGTGAAGAATATATTCTTCACTTAATCGATACTCCAGGACACGTCGACTTTACGTATGAAGTATCTCGTAGTTTAGCGGCTTGTGAAGGTGCAATTCTTGTTGTGGATGCAGCGCAAGGGATTGAGGCGCAAACATTAGCGAACGTATATTTAGCGCTTGATAATAATTTAGAAATCTTACCAGTTATTAATAAAATTGACTTACCAAGTGCGGACCCAGAACGTGTACGTCAAGAGGTAGAAGATGTAATTGGTTTAGATGCATCGGAAGCTGTACTTGCTTCAGCGAAAGCTGGCATTGGTATTGAAGATATTTTAGAACAAATCGTTGAAAAGGTACCAGCTCCGGCGGGTGATTCAGAAGAGCCTTTACAATGTATGATTTTCGATTCTTTATATGATCCGTACCGCGGTGTAATTGCATATATCCGTGTTGTAAATGGAACGGTAAAAGTTGGCGATAAAGTACGTATGATGGCAACTGGAAAAGAATTTGAAGTAACAGAAGTAGGTGTGTTTACACCGAAAACAACGCAACGTGACGAGTTAACAGTAGGTGATGTAGGCTTCTTGGCAGCATCTATTAAAAACGTAGGTGATACACGCGTAGGTGATACGATTACACATGCGAAGCGTCCAGCTGCAGAGGCGTTAGCGGGGTATCGTAAATTAAATCCAATGGTATTCTGTGGTTTATATCCAATCGACTCTGCACGTTATAACGACTTGCGTGATGCGTTAGAAAAACTAGAATTGAATGATTCTGCTCTTGAATTTGAGCCTGAAACATCTCAAGCTTTAGGTTTTGGTTTCCGTTGTGGTTTCTTAGGGCTGCTTCACATGGAAATTATTCAAGAACGTATTGAACGTGAATTCAAGATTGACTTAATTACAACAGCGCCAAGTGTTATTTATAAAGTTTATTTAACAAACGGTGAAGATTTTATTGTTGATAATCCATCTAATATGCCAGATCCACAGGTTATCGATCGTGTAGAAGAGCCGTTTGTGAAGGCTGCAATTATGGTTCCGAATGACTATGTTGGAGCTGTAATGGAAATTTGCCAAGGGAAACGTGGAACGTTTATTGATATGCAATATTTAGATGAAACACGTGTTACATTGACATATGAAATCCCGTTATCAGAAATCGTATATGATTTCTTCGATCAATTGAAATCAAATACGAAAGGATATGCATCATTTGACTACGAGTTAATTGGTTATAAACCATCTAAACTTGTGAAAATGGATATTCTTTTAAATAATGAACAAGTGGATGCTTTATCATTTATTGTACATCGTGATTCAGCGTATGACCGTGGTAAAGTAATTGTAGAGAAATTAAAGAAATTAATTCCAAGACAACAGTTTGAAGTGCCAATACAGGCGACTATCGGAAATAAAGTTGTATCTCGTTCTACAATTAAGGCGATGCGTAAAAACGTACTTGCAAAATGTTACGGTGGTGACATTTCTCGTAAGCGTAAACTTCTTGATAAGCAAAAAGAAGGTAAAAAACGTATGAAGTCTGTTGGTTCTGTAGAAGTACCACAAGAGGCATTCATGGCTGTACTGAAAATGGATGATAACTAATAATTAAAATAAAAAGGAGTCGTTTATGCGGCTTCTTTTTTTCTGTATAATTACTTTTTAGACATCTTAGCTTCTCTCATTTACAATGATGAGAGAACTTTTTAGTGATTGATATAGAGTTAGGAGACTATTAATGTCCGAAAATATTCGAAAAGATATTCAAGGTAAAATACAAAATGGTAATTTTAATTGTGAAAAGGAATTGACGCTTTCTATTATTAGTGGGAAGTGGAAAGTTGTGATATTGTGGCACTTAGGTGTGGAAGGGCCACATCGTTTTAGTGAATTGCAACGACTATTCCCGAGTATTTCTCATAAAGTTTTGTCGAACCAATTAAAAGAGTTAATGGAGGATGGGATTGTTGATCGAACAGTATATCCAGAAATTCCTCCGCGTGTTGAGTATTATATGACGGAACTAGGCATGTCGCTTTTACCGATCGTTGAAATGATGTATGATTGGGGAAAAATGCGAATGGAACAAATTCGTAACACGTTATAAAAGTAAAGGACCCTCCGGAGCGCGGAGGTTTTCTTTTTAGAAAGGTAGGAGTTATATTTGGTACAAGCTGCATATATTCATATTCCATTTTGTCAGCATATTTGTCACTATTGTGATTTTAATAAAGTATTTATTGAACGCCAACCGGTTGATCAATACTTACAATATTTAGAGAAAGAAATAATAAATACGGTTCAAAAAGTACCGTTTGAAAGTATGAAAACGATTTTTGTTGGTGGAGGAACGCCGACAGCATTAAATATGGAACAGACAAAAAAACTACTTGATATCATTAATCGTCGTTTGCGACCATTTGCTCCGAATTGTGAATTAACTTTTGAAGCGAATCCAGGCGACTTACCGAAAGAGAAGTTGAACTTATTGTTAGAAGGTGGCGTGAACAGAATTAGTTTTGGTGTACAAACGTTTCGTGATGAACTGCTTGAGAAAATTGGGCGCAAGCATACGAGGGAAGATGCGTTTGTAGCAATTCGAGAAGCGCAGGAAGTGGGCTTTACAAATATTAATATAGATATTATCTATGCTTTGCCAGGACAGACGTTAGAAGATGTAAAAGAAACATTAGATATTGCCTTCACACTTGGTGTACAACATTTCTCAGCATATTCATTAATTGTGGAACCGAAGACTGTATTTTATAACTTAATGAATAAAGGGAAGTTGAGACTTCCGGGTGAAGACCATGAAGCGAAAATGTATGAAATGGTAATGGATGAAATGGAGAAACATGGTTATAGCCAGTATGAAATTAGCAACTTCTCAAAAGGTGATAATGAAAGTAGACATAATCTCACATACTGGAATAATGAAGAGTATTATGGATTTGGAGCTGGAGCGCATAGTTATGTAAATGGGGAACGTATCCAAAATGTAGGGCCGCTCAAGCAATATTTCACGAAAATTGATGAAACAGGATTTCCGTATTTAGATGTTCACGCAGTGACGGAGAAAGAAAGAATGGAAGAAGAGTTGTTCTTAGGGCTTCGAAAAACAAAAGGTGTGTCTAAAATAGCGTTCCAAAAGAAATTCAATATGGAGATGGATCAAGTTTTCGCGAAGCAGTTACAAAGCAATCAAGAACGAGGATTGCTTGAAGAGAGAGATGAATATGTGCGTTTAACACGAAAAGGAAAATTATTGGGTAATGAAGTGTTCCAGTCATTTTTGATTGACTAATTAAATGTTCCATTAACGTGAAAAATTTTCATTATTTCGTGACGTTTCCGTTGACAATTGAATGTCAATTTTGGTAAGTTATTAATAGATTTAGCACTCGAAGACAAAGAGTGCTAACAGAGGTGATGATGAGATGCTTACGGAACGTCAGCTCTTAATTTTACAAACAATTATTGATGACTTTATTGGATCAGCGCAACCAGTTGGATCGAGGACGTTGGCTAAGAAAGATGAAATTACGTTTAGTTCAGCTACTATTCGAAATGAAATGGCTGATCTAGAGGAACTAGGATTTATTGAAAAAACGCATAGTTCTTCTGGGCGTGTTCCTTCTGAAAAAGGGTATCGTTTTTATGTAGACCATCTTTTAGCCCCGCAAAACTTACCGACTGATGAAATTGTACAAATTAAAGATTTATTTGCTGAAAGAATTTTTGAAGCAGAAAAAATTGCACAACAATCAGCTCAAATTTTATCAGAGCTTACGAATTATACGGCCATTGTTCTTGGGCCTAAGTTAAGCACAAATAAACTTAAAAACGTACAAATTGTACCGCTTGATCATCAAACAGCAGTCGCTATTATTGTAACAGATACAGGGCATGTACAAAGTAAAACGATTACCGTTCCGGAATCTGTTGATTTATCAGATTTAGAAAAAATGGTTAATATTTTAAATGAAAAGCTATCTGGTATACCTATGGCAGAACTTCATAATAAAATCTTTAAAGAGATTGTTACAGTCTTGCGTGGGTATGTTCATAATTACGATAGCGCAATAAAAATGTTAGATGGTACATTTCAAGTTCCTTTATCGGAAAAGATATACTTTGGAGGAAAAGCAAATATGCTTTCGCAGCCAGAGTTCCATGACATTCAAAAAGTAAGATCCTTGCTGACGATGATTGATAACGAAGCTGAGTTTTATGATATTTTGCGGCATAAACAAGTAGGTATTCAAGTGAAAATTGGTAGGGAAAATTCTTCGATAGCTATGGAAGATTGTAGTTTAATTTCTGCAACGTATTCGATTGGAGAAGAGCAACTGGGAACAATTGCGATTTTAGGTCCAACGAGAATGCAATACTCTCGTGTAATTAGTTTGTTGCAGTTATTTACAAGGCAATTTACTGATGGACTTAAAAAATAAATGAGAGTAATACATTCGCTCAAGTGATGAAAATTTCATTGCTGTGTGTAATATATAATGCTTAGGTAATCATGCTAAGCGTGATACCTAATACCTTTTAAGGAGGTGAAAATTGTGGAAGAGCGTAACGAACAAGTGGTAGAAGAAGTGAAAGAAGCGCAAGTTGAAGAAGCTGTCACGCCAGAAAACAGTGAAAAAACTGTAGAAGAAAAAAGTGAGGCTGCTCTTTTACAAGAAAAAGTAGATGAGTTACAAGCGAAACTAACGGAAACGGAAGGTCGCACATTACGTCTACAAGCTGATTTTGAAAATCATAAGCGCCGTGTCCAAATGGATAAACAGGCTGCTGAAAAATATAGAGCACAAAGTTTAGTTTCAGATATTTTGCCAGCTCTTGATAATTTTGAAAGAGCGATGCAAGTGGAAGCAACTGATGAGCAAACGAAATCCTTGTTACAAGGTATGGAAATGGTGCATCGTCAATTGCTAGAAGCATTGACTAAAGAAGGTGTTGAAGTGATTGAATCTGTTGGTAAACAGTTTGATCCTAATGAGCACCAAGCTATTATGCAAGTGGAAGACAGTGAATTTGAATCAAACGCGGTTGTGGAGGAATTCCAAAAAGGTTATAAACTAAAAGACCGTGTGATTCGCCCGTCAATGGTAAAAGTAAATCAATAATTTACATAAAAGTAGGAGGAATCGCCATGAGTAAAATTATCGGTATTGACTTAGGTACAACAAACTCTTGTGTAGCTGTTATGGAAGGTGGAGAACCAAAGGTTATCCCAAATCCAGAAGGAAACCGTACAACACCTTCTGTTGTAGCTTTTAAAAATGAAGAGCGTCAAGTTGGGGAAGTTGCGAAACGTCAAGCAATTACAAACCCAAATACAATTATGTCTGTTAAACGTCATATGGGTACAGACTATAAAGTAGAAGTTGAAGGTAAAGATTATACACCTCAAGAAATTTCTGCAATCATTTTACAAAACTTAAAAGCTTCTGCTGAAGCATACTTAGGTGAAACAGTAACGAAAGCTGTTATTACAGTACCTGCATACTTCAACGATGCAGAGCGCCAAGCAACGAAAGATGCTGGTCGTATCGCTGGTTTAGAAGTTGAGCGTATCATTAACGAACCAACAGCAGCAGCGCTTGCTTACGGTCTAGAAAAACAAGATGAAGAACAAAAAATCTTAGTATATGACTTAGGTGGCGGTACATTTGACGTATCTATCCTTGAGTTAGCAGATGGCACATTCGAAGTTATTTCAACTGCTGGTGACAACCGTCTTGGTGGAGATGACTTTGACCAAGTTATCATCGATCACTTAGTAGCTGAATTCAAAAAAGAAAACAACATTGATTTAAGCCAAGATAAAATGGCACTTCAACGTTTGAAAGATGCAGCTGAAAAAGCGAAAAAAGATCTTTCAGGTGTAACACAAACACAAATTTCATTACCATTCATTAGTGCTGGAGCTGCTGGTCCATTACACTTAGAATTAACGTTAACAAGAGCGAAATTCGAAGAGCTTTCAGCAGGTCTTGTTGAAAGAACTTTAGAGCCAACTCGTCGTGCATTAAAAGACGCTGGTTTTGCTCCAAGCGAATTAGATAAAGTTATCCTTGTTGGTGGATCTACTCGTATCCCAGCTGTACAAGAAGCTATTAAACGTGAAACTGGTAAAGAGCCATACAAAGGCGTAAACCCTGATGAAGTTGTAGCATTAGGTGCTGCAGTTCAAGGTGGCGTACTTACTGGTGATGTAGAAGGCGTACTATTATTAGACGTAACTCCACTTTCTTTAGGTATCGAAACTATGGGTGGTGTGTTCACGAAATTAATCGAGCGTAACACTACAATTCCAACAAGTAAATCACAAGTATTCTCAACAGCTGCTGATAACCAACCAGCGGTAGACATTCACGTGCTACAAGGTGAGCGTCCAATGTCAGCTGATAACAAAACACTAGGTCGTTTCCAATTAACAGACCTTCCGCCAGCACCACGTGGTATCCCACAAATCGAAGTAACATTCGATATCGATGCGAACGGTATTGTTAACGTACGTGCGAAAGACTTAGGAACAAGCAAAGAGCAAGCTATTACAATCCAATCTTCTTCAGGTCTTTCTGATGATGAAGTAAATCGTATGGTACAAGAAGCAGAAGCAAATGCTGACGCTGACCAAAAACGTAAGGAAGAAGTTGAACTTCGTAACGAAGCTGACCAACTTGTATTCCAAACAGACAAAGTTGTAAAAGATTTAGAAGGTAAAGTAGATGCAGCTGAAGTAGCGAAAGCAACGGAAGCGAAAGAAGCATTACAAGCGGCAATCGAGAAAAACGAACTTGAAGAAATCCGTGTGAAAAAAGATGCTCTTCAAGAAATCGTACAACAATTAACTGTTAAATTATATGAGCAAGCTCAAGCGGCTGCAGGGCAAGCGGAAGGTGCACAAGGAGCACAAGACGCTGGCGCGAAAAAAGACAATGTAGTTGACGCTGAGTTTGAAGAAGTAAAAGAAGACAAGTAATACAGTGAAATAAAATAAGTAAGATGACAAAAAGTCAAAGTCAAGCGTGCCTTGGCTTTGGCTTTTTTCACGAATAAGAAGAAATGTGTAAGGATCTTAAGTTTTTTGTTTTGCATACTGTAAGTGAGGAAACTTTGTTGCAAAGGACTTTCTTTCGGTGTTAAAATTACGTTTATGTGAAAGATTCGGGGGTTGCAAATTTATGAGTAAACGAGACTATTATGAGGTCCTTGGACTTAGCAAGGGCGCTTCTAAAGATGAAATAAAAAAAGCGTATCGTCGTTTGGCTAAAAAGTACCATCCAGACGTAAGTAAAGAAGAAAATGCAATTGAAAAGTTTAAAGAAGTACAAGAAGCATACGAAGTATTAAGCGATGATCAAAAGCGTGCGCAGTACGATCAATTTGGTCATGCTGGTGCAAATCAAGGATTTGGCGGCGGAGGAGACTTCGGTGGTGGATTCGGCTTTGAAGATATCTTTAGTTCATTCTTTGGCGGCGGTGGCGGCAGACGTCGTGATCCAAATGCTCCGCGCCAAGGTGCTGACTTACAATACCAAGTTACTTTAGAGTTTGAAGAAGCTATTTTTGGTAAAGAGTTAAATATTGAGATTCCAGTAGAAGATCCATGTGATACTTGTAAAGGTAGCGGAGCAAAACCAGGAACGTCAAAAGAAACATGTAAACATTGTTCAGGATCAGGGCAAGTAAGTGTAGAACAAAATACACCATTTGGGCGTATTGTAAACCGTCAAGCTTGTGGGCATTGTTCAGGAACAGGTCAAATGATTAAAGAGAAATGTACGACATGCCATGGTTCTGGTAAAGTTCGTAAAAACAAAAAAATCAATGTTAAAATTCCAGCGGGTATCGATAATGGTCAACAAATTCGTGTATCTGGAAAAGGTGAAGCAGGCGTAAATGGCGGGCCGGCAGGTGACTTATATGTTGTTATTCATGTGAGAAATCATGAATTCTTTGAGCGCGAAGGTGATCACATTATTTGCGAAATGCCATTAACATTTGCGAAAATGGCACTTGGTGCGGAAGTAGAAGTTCCTACCGTTCATGGCAAAGTGAAGTTGAAAATTCCAGCAGGAACACAAACAGGAACAGAATTCCGCTTAAAAGGAAAAGGTGCTCCGAACGTACGTGGATATGGTCAAGGAGATCAATATGTAGTCGTTCGTGTTGTTGTGCCGACGAAATTAACTTCACATCAAAAAGATTTATTGCGTGAATTTGCAGGGCAAGAAGAGCAGGATGATAGCTTATTTGGAAAGCTTAAACGTGCTTTCAAAGGGGAATAATGGAAATAAAAAATGGAGTTGGTAAATTGTGAAATGGTCAGAAATTAGTATTCATACAACAGAAGAAGCAGTAGAAGCTGTCTCTCATATTTTGCATGAAGCAGGCGCTAGTGGGGTTGCGATTGAGGACCCAGCGGAGTTGACGAAAGAGCGCGAGCAACAATACGGCGAGATTTATGCACTTAACCCAGATGAATATCCAAGTGAGGGCGTTTTAGTAAAAGCATATTTCCCACAAACGGATTCTTTACACGAAACGGTTGCAGGTGTAAAATCATCTATTGATGCACTACCATCTTTCGACATCGAAATTGGTACAGGAAATATTACAATTAATGAAGTCGATGAGGAAGATTGGGCTACTGCTTGGAAGAAGTATTATCATCCAGTTCAAATTTCTGATACATTCACAATTGTGCCGACGTGGGAAGAGTATACACCGTCTTCTCCAGATGAAAAAATTATTGAATTAGATCCAGGTATGGCGTTTGGTACAGGGACACATCCAACAACAACGATGTGTATTCGTGCGTTAGAAAAAACGGTTCAGCCAGGTGATACTGTGATTGATGTGGGGACAGGTTCGGGAGTACTTAGTATTGCTGCAGCAAAATTAGGTGCGGCTTCTGTTCAAGCGTATGATTTAGACCCAGTTGCAGTTGAAAGTGCAGAAATGAATGTGCGCTTAAATAAAACAGATGACATTGTCAATGTTGGACAGAATAGTCTATTAGAAGGTATTGAAGGTCCAGTTGATTTAATCGTAGCAAATTTACTAGCGGAAATTATTCTTCTATTCCCTGAAGATGCAGCGAGAGTTGTGAAACCAGGTGGATTATTTATTACATCTGGTATTATTGGGGCGAAAGAAAAAGTAATTTCTGAAGCGTTAGAAAAAGCTGGATTTACAATTGAAGAAGTGCTTCGAATGGAAGATTGGGTAGCAATTATTGCACGAAATGCGTAATATAGATTTTAGTCTATAAAGAACAGGGGGAGTCTCTCACCGTATAAGGTGAGGGACTTGCCGTTTGTTATATGAAAATGATAACGTTTCGTTCTTTTCGTAAGTGTTTGACTTACGAAAGGAACGAAACTCTACTAAGGTGATTATATGCAACGTTATTTTGTAGAAGAGAAATATGTAAATGAGACAAGTATTCGCATAATGGGTGATGATGTCCATCACATCGCAAGAGTGATGCGTATGTCAGCTGGTGACCACATTTATTGCTGTGTAAATGGTAAAACAGCAGAGTGTTCAATTGCTGAAATTACCAGTGAATTTGTGGATACCACTATTGTAGAATGGGTAGAGGCATCAAGCGAACTTCCTGTGTTCGTGACGATTGCAAGTGGACTGCCGAAAGGAGACAAGCTAGAGTTAATTTTTCAAAAAGGAACTGAGCTTGGGGCAGCTGCATTTTTACCATTTCAAGCATCTCGATCTATTGTAAAGTGGGATGCGAAAAAAGCAGATAAAAAAGTTGAGCGTTTGAAAAAAATTGTAAAAGAAGCTGCGGAACAATCGCATAGAAGTGAAATTCCAGAAGTACACGTTCCCTCATCATTTAAACAACTGCTGTCGATGAGTAGCGAGTATGATGTATGTCTTGTTGCGTATGAAGAAGAAGCGAAACAAGGTGAGAAATCTAATTTTGCGAAAGCTTTATCGACGATTAAACCAGGACAAAAGCTGCTGATTGTATTTGGACCAGAAGGTGGTTTAGCGGAGGAAGAGATTACCGCACTTCGTGAACATAAATTTGTACCATGTAGTTTAGGACCAAGAATTTTAAGAACAGAAACGGCTCCGCTTTATGCGTTAAGTGCCGCTTCTTATCATTTTGAATTGATGGGGTGATAATCAATGGCAACTGTTGCGTTCCACACGTTAGGTTGTAAAGTAAACCACTATGAAACAGAAGCGATTTGGCAATTGTTTAAACAAGGTGGTTATGAAAGAACTGAATATGAAAAAAAATCTGATGTATATGTTATTAACACATGTACAGTAACAAATACTGGAGATAAAAAAAGCCGTCAAGTAATTAGACGTGCTGTACGTCAAAATCCAGATGCGGTAATTTGTGTAACTGGATGTTATGCACAAACATCTCCAGCAGAAATTATGGCAATTCCAGGTGTAGATATTGTTGTTGGTACGCAAGATCGTGAGAAGATGTTAGGATACATCGAAGAATTCCGTAAAGAGCGTCAACCAATTAATGCTGTCCGCAATATTATGAAAACACGTGTATATGAAGAGCTGGATGTTCCATATTTCACGGACCGTACACGTGCATCTTTAAAAATACAAGAAGGTTGCAATAACTTCTGTACATTTTGCATCATTCCTTGGGCGCGTGGTTTAATGCGTTCTCGTGATGGAAAAGAAGTTATTAAACAAGCGCAGCAATTAGTAGATGCGGGCTATAAAGAAATCGTATTAACAGGTATTCATACAGGTGGGTACGGTGAAGATATAAAAGAGTATAACTTAGCTGGATTACTGCGCGATATGGAAGCGGAAGTAGGCGGATTGAAACGTCTTCGTATTTCTTCTATTGAGGCGAGTCAAATTTCTGATGAAGTAATTGAAGTGTTAGATAAATCAGAAGTAGTTGTACGTCACTTGCATATTCCATTACAGTCAGGATCTAATACTGTATTGAAACGTATGCGCCGTAAGTATACGATGGAATTTTTCCAAGAGCGTTTAGATCGTTTGAAAGAAGCGTTACCAGGTCTTGCGATTACATCAGACGTAATTGTTGGATTCCCAGGTGAAACAGAAGAAGAATTCATGGAAACGTACAATTTCATTAAAGAGAATCGTTTCTCTGAATTACACGTTTTCCCTTATTCAAAACGTACAGGTACACCAGCAGCACGTATGGAAGATCAAGTTCCTGAAGATGTGAAGAATGATCGTGTTCATCGTCTAATTGAGCTATCTAATCAATTAGCGAAAGAGTATGCTTCTGGATTTGAAGGTGAAGTACTTGAAATCATTCCGGAAGAGACATTTAAAGATGGTGACCGTGAAGGTTTATATGTAGGTTATACAGATAACTACTTAAAAATTGTGTTTGAAGGATCTGAAGAATTGATTGGTAAGCTAGTAAAAGTGAAAATTACAAAAGCTGGTTATCCATATAACGAAGCCCAGTTTGTTCGTGTTCTTGAAGATGATGTAAAAAAAGAATCAGCAAGCGCATAATAAAAAGCATGCAAACGACAAGGGTTTGCATGCTTTTTTCGTTCGTGGAGAAGTTAAGTATTGAAAAAAGAAGAGCATCAATTCTTCTTTTATTCTGCCAAATAGTTGACCTGAAGTGATAAAATGTATTATAATCGTAAAAGACATGCTGAAGAAGTGTTTCTTTTTGCATGCTGAAGTTAGTATGTAAGTGTGATGTTTCGGAGGGAGGGAAAGAGAATGTCAAAAACAGTCGTTCGTAAAAACGAGTCTTTGGAGGATGCACTTCGCCGTTTTAAAAGATCGGTTTCTAAAACTGGTACACTTGCTGAAGCAAGAAAGCGCGAGTTTTATGAAAAGCCAAGTGTAAAACGTAAGAAGAAATCTGAAGCGGCAAGAAAGCGTAAGTTCTAAGAGAGGGTGTAAGTTATGAGTCTTCTCGGTCGTTTAAACGATGATATGAAACAAGCGATGAAGAATAAACAAAAAGAAAAATTAACCGTTATTCGTATGGTTAAGGCTGCTTTACAAAATGAAGGTATTAAACTGCAACATACTCTTACTGAAGAAGAGGAATTAACAGTTTTAGCTCGTGAAGTAAAACAGTATAAGGACTCCCTCCTTGAATTTAAAAAAGCTGGTCGTGAAGACCTTGTTGATAAACTGCAAAGTGAAATTCAGATTTTAAGCGCATATTTGCCGGAGCAATTAACAGAAGAAGAACTAGCGGATATAATTAAGCAAGTTATTTCTGAAGTTGGTGCTACATCTAAAGCAGATATGGGTAAAGTGATGACTGCTGTTATGCCGAAAGTCAAAGGTAAAACAGACGGATCACTAGTGAATAAGCTGGTTATACAGCTATTAGCATAAAAAAGCGTCTCATTTCGTATGAGACGTTTTTTTATGCTTTTTTCAGTTTGGACGTGATATTACAAGCTCTTTTTTCATACATATGGGATGAGAGGGGGTCTTTTGAGATGAAAAAATTAGAACAAATGAAGAATTGGTTAACGAAGCAAATAGACCTACCAGTGGATGTGCTAATGGATCTACCTCGGATCACGCTTGTTGGGCAAGTACATATCTATATAGAAAATCATCGAGGATTATTAGTGTTTTCAGATAAAGAGGTAAGATTGCTATTGAAACATGGTCAATTATTAATTAAAGGTCAATCCTTTGTTATTAAAACAATCCTTCCAGAAGAACTGTTGCTTGAAGGGATTATTGAACAAGTGACGTTTTTAGAAAATGAAAAGAAAGAGGAGTGAGGAGAAACTTCCGTTTGTGAAGTTTTTCTTCGTTACCTTGTATTAACAGGTGATAACGTTCTGGCCTCAATATTCGGTTCGTACAAAGAGGATAGGTGGGAATTGAGTTCCACGTAAAAAACCTGGCTCGTGAAGGTTAATAATTAGTGAGGATCAAGGAATCTGCTAATTAAAATTTTAGTACGAGCTAGTTTGATAATCGAATTGAAAAGTAGTGTATCTACTTTTAGAAAGGTAGTGGAGATAGTCGATGAAAAATAAATGGTTTATAAAATGGCTTGGGTATGTAAAGGTGCGAATTGAAGGTAGAGGAGCGGAACGCTTTGTTAACGAGTGTGTGCGGAGGAAATTACTAGTTTGGGATGTAAAGAAGATAGCTGATGAAACGTTAGTTTTTTGTATGTTATTACGAGATGTGAAAAAGATAAAACCAATTTATAGAAAAAATGAATGTAAATTATATTTTATTGGACGTTACGGTTTTCCGTTTTGGAATAAGCGTTTAATTAAAAATAGTGGATTTTTAATTGGGTTTTTAATATTTTTTTTCGGAATGATCGCATTGTCAAATATGGTGTGGAAAATTGAAATTACAGGAGCAAAACCTGAAACGGAATATATCTTGATGAAAGAATTGGACAAAATGGGTATAAAAAAAGGGAAATTACAGTTCCAAATGCCGAATGTAGAAGATGTTCAACGTCATTTGACAGACAATATTAATGCGATTACTTGGGCGGGATTAGAAATAAGAGGGACAACATATCATTTTAAGATTGTCGAAAAAAATGAACCGAAAAAAGAAAGTGAACAACAGCCACAAAACTTAGTAGCAAAAAAAGAAGGGATTATTACAAAGACATTTGTGGAAGTTGGGAAGCCTGTTGTCATGAAAAATGACCATGTAGAAAAGGGGCAACTTCTCGTATCGGGGATGTATGGTAATGAGGAGAATCCGACAATTGTTTCGGCTAAAGGGATTGTATATGGAGAAACGTGGTACAAATCTGAGGTGGATGTTCCGTTAAAGACGCAATTTCAAGTGTATACTGGTAATTCGTATAATGAATATTTTCTTAAATTTGGGAGTGCTAAAATAAAAATATGGGGATTTCAACATGATAAGTATAAACGCTCTCGTACTGAAAGTGTAAAACATGATGTGAAATTATTTGGATTTACATTACCAGTTGCATATGAAAAAAATATTGTACGAGAAGAGGAAGAAGCGAACCGAGAATATACCGAAAAACAGGCAATGAAAGTAGCGAAAGAGATGGCAGAAAAAGAACTGAAGAAAAAATTGGATGAACATGCTATGATTGTAAGTGATAACATTTTGAGTAAAGAGGTTGAGGCGGATCACCTAAAGGTCACATTACATTATACAGTGATTGAAAATATTGCAGAGCCACAACCAATATCTGAATCCGATATTCAAGGAGACTGAGTAATGGCAGAACAATTAGTAGAAATGAACCAACAATTGGAAAATCCCAACGAGGCAATCGCTCTTTTTGGGGTAAATGATGCTCATTTAAAAGTAATTGAACGAGAACTTAGTGTATCGATTGTGACTAGAGGAGAATCTGTTCGGGTATCTGGGGCAGATGAAACTGTGGTGCTCGTAGAAAAAATCTTACAACAGTTACTTGTTGTTATCCGTAAAGGTGTATCAATTTCGGAAAGAGATGTTGCGTATGCGATTCAGCTTGGGCAACAAGGGAAAATTGCTCAATTCGAAGAGTTATATGAAGAGGAAATTTTTAAAACGGCAAAAGGTAAATCCATTCGTGTGAAAACGATGGGGCAAAGACGATATATCCATGCAATGAAAAAGAATGATATTGTATTTGGGATAGGTCCTGCTGGGACAGGAAAAACATACTTAGCCGTAGTAATGGCTGTGAGAGCCTTAAAGCAAGGGTATGTAAAGAAAATTATTTTAACAAGACCTGCTGTAGAAGCTGGAGAGAGCTTAGGGTTTTTACCAGGTGATTTGAAAGAAAAAGTAGATCCGTATTTACGTCCACTATATGATGCGTTACATGATATTCTTGGACAAGAATATACACAACGTATGATGGAGCGTGGTGTAATTGAAATTGCACCTCTTGCTTATATGAGAGGGCGTACTCTGGATGATTCATTTGTTATATTAGATGAGGCGCAAAATACAACTGGTGCTCAAATAAAAATGTTTTTAACACGATTAGGTTTTAGTTCTAAAATGGTTATTACGGGGGATCCTTCACAGGTAGACTTGCCAAAAGGGGTAAAGTCAGGTCTTTCTATTGCTGCTAATATTTTATCTGGTGTATCAGGTCTTTCGTTCATTACATTGGAACAAACGGACGTTGTGAGACACCCGTTAGTGCAACGTATTATTGAGGCATATGATAAAATGGAATGATCCTATTTGTCAGGATCATTTCTTTTTGTATGATAAGGTTGGCGAATGACATATTTTTTACTATCATTAAAGACGAGGGAAATAAACTATAGGTGATGGTCTATAAAAATATGGCCCCAAAAAGCATCGTTGGCTGGAAGAAATGAAAGCTATAAATAGTTTCACTTTATTTCTGGAGAGGAGAAGGTATTGAAATCATGTCAAGATCTCAAGAAATTTCTAAGTGGTTTCGTAATTTACAACATTCGAAAAAACTAAGTTGGATTTCTTACGTTTTATTAGGAGCAGTACTGTTTTTTGCACTTATGAATAATGTAAAACCAGAGCAATTAGATGTTGAAACATACTCTATTGCTAAAAAAACAATCCACTCTCCTATTAAAATTGAAGATAAAGTTACAACGGAAAAAAAGAAAAAAGAAGCTGCTACCAAAGTTGAAGATCAGTATACATATAGAAGTGAGCTTAAACAAAATAAAGTGGATATTGTTAATGATGTTTTTGCAAAGGTAGATGAAGTGGTGCAAGAGATTAAAGCTGTTGGACCAGATGAGCAAAAAAAGATTACCGATGCTGATAAAGTGGACAAGTTGAAAAAGAAACTACCTGTCGATTTAACAAAAGATTTATCGGATTCAAACTTACTAAACTTGATTAACGCGGATTCAAGCCAATTGGTATTAGCAAAAGATGCAGCAGTCACAGCCGTTAATAGTATAATGGCTATGCATATTAAAATGGACGAATTGAAGGACGCTAAAGAGCGGTATGTAAGTGAGATGAATAATGTTAATGTCGATAGTGGTTTAAAAGAAGCTATTAAGGCACTAGGGAAATATGCAATTTCAGCAAATTATTTTTATGATCCGACTTTAACAAAAGAGAAGAGAAAAGCAGAGGAAGATTTAGTGCCGCCTGTTTATATCCTTCAAGGGCAAGTTCTTGTGAGAGAAGGAGAAACGATTTCAAGTGATATGTATAATCAGTTGAAATTAGTTGGGTTGCTAGAGAAAGGTAATAGCTTCCAACCTTATGTTGGTTTGGCGGTGCTCATTTGTGTGTTGCTATACTTTATGCATAAGCAGTTTGAAGTATTTTTACAGCGAAAAAGAGAAGATAGGCCGTATGTTTTAGCATACATCACAATTCTGTCTATCACGATTGTTTTAATGAAAATCATTAGTTTATTCCAAAAGCTTGAATATGCAGGAATTGCGTATGTTGTTCCGGTCGCGATGGGGACAATACTTGTGAAATTAATGATTGGTGACCGATTTGTATTTTTAACAAGTATGATTTTTTCTGTTTGCGGAAGTATTATGTTTAATGAAGGTGTAACGAGTACACTGAATTATAGTGTAGGGATTTATGTTTTGTTAAGTTCATTATCGGTTAGCATATTCTTGAGAGAAAAAAATCGTCGTACGATGATTTTGCAAGCTGGTATACTCGTTTCCGTATTAAATGTAGTCGTATTGGCGGCATTGCTACTATTACGAAATGGGAACTTTTCACCTCTTGAAATTGGTACGCAATTATTAATGGCAGCAGTTTCGGGGATTATCTCTTCTGTTCTAGCTATGGGGATTTTACCGTATTTAGAAAGTGGGCTCGGAATTGTATCGAGTATGAAATTAATGGAACTTTCAAGTCCGAATCACCCGCTCCTGCGTAAAATCTTATTAGAAGCACCGGGTACGTATCACCATAGTGTAATGGTAGCGAATCTTTCTGAAGCTGCTTGTGAAGCAGTTGGAGCAAATGGAGTATTAGCGCGTGTAGGGGCGTATTATCATGATGTAGGGAAAACAGTACAACCGCAGTTTTTTATTGAAAACCAGATGGGGATTGAAAACCCGCATGATAGATTAGACCCTGTAACGAGCAAAGATATTATAATTGCTCATGTAACCGATGGGGTGAGGATGTTAGAAGAACACCATATACCTCAAGAAATTATCGATATTGCTGGACAGCATCATGGTACAACGTTACTTAAATATTTTTACTATAAGGCGATTAAAGAAGATAAAGAGAAATATACTGAGGGAATGTTCCGCTATCCAGGATCAAAAGCAACTTCTAAAGAATCGGCGATCGTTGGTATTTCTGATAGTGTAGAAGCGGCGGTACGTTCGATGAACCATCCAACACCAGATCAGATTAATAATTTAGTGCAAAGTATTATTAAAGATCGCCTGCAAGATGGTCAATTTAGTGAATGTGATTTGACATTTAAGGAACTGCAAATCGTTGGAAAAACGTTATGTGAAACGTTAAATGGTATTTTCCATTCCCGTATTACATATCCGGAACCGCCGGAAGAAAAGGAGAAAGAATGAGTTTATTAATTGATTTTATTGATGAAACAGAAGAAGTGAAAGATGAATATATAAGTTTGATTCGAGGTTTAGTAGAGAAAGCAGCCCAAATGGAGAACATAGAAGAAGGCGCAGAATTATCGGTTACATTTGTAGATAATGAACGTATTCGTGAAATAAACCGTGATTACCGAGATAAGGATCAGCCTACGGATGTTATTTCTTTCGCCATGGAAGAAATGGGAGAAGGCGAAATGGAAATTGTCGGTGCGGAGATGCCGCGTATGTTAGGAGATCTTATTATTTCTATTCCAAGAGCAAAAGAACAAGCTGAAGAATATGGACATTCTTTTGATCGTGAACTTGGCTTTTTAGCGTTACATGGCTTTTTACATTTACTTGGTTATGATCACATGACAGAAGAAGATGAAAAAGAAATGTTTGGAAGACAAAAAGAAATTTTAGAGGCATTTGGATTAGGACGATGAAAAAAGGAAAACTTTTAAATAGTTTTGGATATGCTATAGCTGGTATATACTTTTGTCTTCGTTATGAACGAAATATGAAAATTCATTATTTAGCCGCAGTCATTGTTATATGCTGCGGCTTTTATTTCCATATTACAAAAATAGAATGGATTGTATTACTTATTGTGATAGGGAGTGTAATGAGTTTAGAGATGGTGAATACGGCTATTGAAAAAACCGTAGACTTAGCCACCACCGATATTCATCCGTTTGCAAAAATCGCAAAGGATGTTGCAGCGGGGGCAGTTTTATTGTTCGCAATTATAGCTGCTGTAATTGGTGCTATTATCTTTTTACCGTATATGGTATAGTTGCATTCCGAAGCTTTTATTAAGCTTTGGGAGCGCCGTGAAGGCCTTTAATGAAAGAGTGTATCTATTCACATCTGTGAACGGAAAGGATGCGGGAATATGAATAGCAAACAATTAATTCAAGAAGCAACCGAAGCGCGTAAACGAGCGTACGTACCATATTCTAAATTTCAAGTAGGTGCAGCTTTACTAACTCAGGATGGAAAAATATATCGTGGATGTAATGTTGAAAATGCATCATATGGTTTATGTAACTGTGCAGAAAGAACAGCGTTATTTAAGGCGATTTCTGAAGGAGATAACGAGTTTGTAGCTATTGCAGTCGTAGCGGATACAAAGCGTCCAGTACCTCCTTGTGGAGCATGTCGACAAGTTATGGTAGAATTATGTAAACAGGATACGAAAGTATACCTATCAAACTTACATGGTGATGTTCAAGAGACAACAGTCGGAGAATTGTTACCAGGAGCATTTTTAGCGGAGGATTTACATGAATAGAAAAGGTTATAAATCAGGTTTTGTCTCTATTATTGGCAGACCGAATGTTGGGAAATCTACATTTTTAAATCGTATTATCGGCCAGAAAATTGCCATTATGAGTGATAAGCCACAAACAACTCGTAATAAAATTCAAGGTGTATATACAGAAAATGATTCACAAGTAGTATTCATTGATACACCAGGAATACATAAACCTAAACATAAACTAGGCGATTTCATGGTGAAGATGGCTCAAACGACATTAAAAGAAGTTGATATTGTTCTGTTTATGGTCAATGCAACTGAAGGATATGGTCGTGGTGAGGAATTTATTATTGAGAAATTACAAGAAACGAAACAACCGGTATTTTTAGTAATTAATAAAATTGACCAAGTTCATCCAGAGCAATTGCTGGAGTTGATTGATCAATATCGTAAATTATATGAGTTCGCGGAGATTGTGCCAATTTCTGCATTGGACGGTAATAACGTTGAAGCGTTAATCGGAGCAATTAAAAAGTATTTACCAGAAGGACCACAATACTACCCGGATAATCAAGTAACGGATCATCCAGAGCGATTTATTATTTCAGAGCTTATTCGTGAAAAAGTATTACACTTAACACGCGAAGAAGTACCGCACTCTGTAGCGGTTGTTATTGATGCGATTCAGAAGCGCGAGGGCGGTGCAGTTTATATAAACGCAACGATTGTTGTTGAACGTGCATCACAAAAAGGAATTATTATAGGTAAGCAAGGGAAGATGTTAAAAGAAGTCGGGAAACGAGCTCGTTTTGATATTGAAGCACTACTTGGCTCTAAAGTATTTTTAGAAGTATGGGTAAAAGTGCAAAAAGATTGGCGTAATAAAATGTCTCAGCTTCGTGACCTTGGTTTCCGCGAAGACGAGTACTAAAATAGAGTAAAGCTGTAATCAGTGGGTGTACTATTCGTCCGCTGATTATTGGTTTTTATGAACTTTGATAAATTAGGAAAAATTTTTCTCACATGAAAATGGACAAAATGGGTCAATTTAATAACAACAAAGGAAATTGGTTTATAGGCTACGCTTATTGAGAAAGGTGGATTCTTATGCTAGATTTTACCTGGAAGTTTTTCTCCAAAACAGGAAGCATTGAAACGTATTTGCTTTTGAAAGAAATGGAAAAAGACGTGAACGATGAGATGGATCAACATGAAGAAGAGTTAGCGCATCTAGACTCTCCAATTTCTTGACCCGTTTTGTTCAAACCTTGGATGGTGACGAACATGTTTCAAAAAGTTGAGGGCATTGTTATCCGTACAACAGATTACGGAGAAACAAATAAGATTGTTACAATATACTCACGGGAATTTGGTAAGGTAAGTGCAATGGCAAGAGGGGCGAAAAAGCCGAAGAGTCGGTTAGCAGCTATTTCGCAGCTTATGACACATGGTCATTTTCTTATTCAAATGGGTTCTGGACTTGGAACTTTGCAACAAGGCGAGATTATTTCATCTATGAAAGAAATTCGCGAGGATATATTTTTAACTGCTTATGCATCATTTATTATTGAATTAACTGATAAAGCAACAGAAGATAAGAAGCATAATCCGTATTTATTTGAAATGTTATATCAAACGTTGCATTATATGTGTGAGGGTGTTGATCCGGAAGTATTATCATTAATTTATCAAACGAAAATGCTTCCGGTATTAGGGATGCGCCCGTACTTTGATACATGTGCTATTTGTCATCAAGAAACAGATTTTGTCGCCTTCTCTGTCAGGGAAGGCGGTTTTCTGTGCTCGCGTCATGCGGAGCAAGATCCGTATCGTATTCCGGTGGGAGAGGCTGTTCATAAATTATTACGTCTCTTTTTTCACTTCGATCTACACCGGCTCGGTAATGTATCGGTGAAGGATAGCACAAAAAAACAAATGCGCACAGTATTGAATACATATTACGATGAATATTGTGGGATTTATTTGAAAACAAGGCGTTTTTTGGAACAACTTGATAAGTTTCAAATATAAAAAGGGCCGTATAAGGTCCTTTTTACATACTTTCTTTTTCGAATAGCATATTTAGTATATAATATTTAAGAGATAGTATAACTTTTTTCGTTGTGCATTAAAGGTGGTGATTATCATAGAGCTGAATAAACGGCAAGAACATATCATTCAGATTGTAAAAGATCACGGTCCTATTACAGGGGAGTCAATTGCTGCGCAATTGGGTTTAACACGTGCAACGCTAAGACCAGACTTAGCAATTTTAACGATGGCTGGTTATTTAGAAGCGCGTCCACGCGTAGGTTATTTTTATACGGGTAAAACTGGGGGACAGCTATTATCTGAAGCTGTTAAGAAAATTAAAGTGCAAGATTATCAATCTAGACCGGCTGTAATTGATAAAAATGTATCAGTATACGATGCAATCTGTACTATGTTTCTAGAGGACGTTGGTACATTATTTGTTGTAGATCAATCTACTTTATTAGTTGGCGTTGTATCTCGTAAAGATTTATTACGAGCTAGCTTAGGAAAGCAGGATTTAACCTCTCTTCCGGTTAATATTATCATGACAAGGATGCCAAACATTGCGATGTGTCGCAGGGAGGATTCTTTATATGATATTGCGATGGAATTAATAGAAAGACAGATTGATGCGATGCCGGTTGTGAAGGATACGAAACAAGGTTTAGAAGTGATTGGACGAATTACAAAAACAAATATTACGCGTGCGTTTGTAAATTTAGTAAATAACGAATAAGTGTAATTTGTTTAAAGTGAGGTAATGTAATGGATAATAAAATCGTATATGTCGTATCTGACTCTGTAGGAGAAACGGCTGATTTGGTTGTTAGAGCGGCAATGGGACAGTTCCCATTCGCTCCTGATATTAGACGTGTACCGTATGTAGAAGATACAGGGACATTAAAAGAAGTAATCTCGATTGCCAAGAGCAATCAAGCGCTTATTTGTTTTACGTTAGTAAAGCCTGATATGCGTCAATATTTATTGACAGAAGCGGCAAAAGAAGGAGTAGAGGCATACGATATTATCGGACCTCTTATCGATCAAATTGAAGAAATTACAGGGCAAGTACCAAGGTATGAGCCAGGTGTCGTTCGAAGATTAGATGAAGAGTACTTTAAGAAAATTGAAGCGATTGAATTTGCAGTTAAGTATGATGATGGTAGAGATGCACGTGGTATTTTAAAAGCTGATATCGTGTTGATTGGAATTTCACGTACATCAAAAACGCCACTTTCACAATATTTAGCGCATAACAAACGTTTGAAAGTTGCCAATGTACCACTTGTACCAGAAGTGGATCCGCCTGAGGAATTATATCAAGTGGCAAAAGAGAAATGTTTCGGTTTGAAAATTATACCGGATAAGTTAAATCATATTCGAAAAGAACGATTGAAATCACTTGGATTAAGTGATGGAGCAACATATGCAAATATTAATCGTATTAAAGAAGAAATTGATCATTTTGAGGAAGTAATTAGTAAAATAAATTGTCAAGTGATTGATGTATCAAATAAGGCGATTGAAGAAACAGCAAATATTATTGTGAATGCAGTGCAAAACCAAAAAATGTTTTAGCACATTTACCAAAGGTGAATGTGCTTTTTTCGCTCGTGAGAAGGCGGTAGAGGAAGAGACGAAGTAGAGCATGAACTTTCAGCTTAGTAATAGAATATAGCGGAATGGTTATACTTATATTCTTCTGTTTTTTAATTATGCTAAAGGAACGATTTTGTTATCTTTAAATGTAAAATGAAAATTAAAGGGATATGTAGCGTAGTTGAAGAAAATATATTATAATAAAAAATTGTGATAAAAACCTATATTTTACGTTTAGACTTTAATTTTTCAGAATAAACTAGGGATAGGATTTTCGAAAAAGACATGTATTTACGTTAAATCGACAAAATCTAGACAAGAAAACGCACATTATGGAAGGATTCACAGAAGGGATGTAGAATACAGAAATATGCAAAACATCAGTAAGATACTAGTTGATGCAGATGCGTGTCCCGTGAAGAATGCAATTGTGCAAGTTGGAACAAAATTTTATGTCGAAATTTTGTTTGTCGCATCCTATGCTCATCGTTCAAGAAAACAGCAAGGTAATTGGGTCTATGTAGATTCTGAGCAAGATGAAGTTGACTTTTATATTTATCAACATGCAAAAGCTACAGATCTCATGATCATACAGGATAAGGTGCTTGCTAGTCTTCTTGTGAAAAAGGAGTATATGTATTGTCTCCAAGAGATACATTTGTAACAGATGAGCAAATGGATACAATTTTATATAGTAGTATGTATCTGCGGATTTACGCAGACTGGGGACTTATACGAAAGGTCCAAAAACGTTTACACAATGTGATCGACAGTACTTTCTAACAAATTTAGAAAAAATATTGTCGAATTATAAAGGAATCTTTTAATTTATATCGAATACAAAATACGACACGGAGATGGAGTTATGGGGAACAGAATTCCAGAAGAAGTTGTTGAACAGATTCGGACATCATCTGATATTGTAGAAGTGATTGGTGAGTATGTTCAACTTAGAAAGCAGGGGCGTAACTATTTCGGCCTTTGTCCATTTCATGGTGAGAATTCTCCTTCATTCTCTGTTTCATCTGATAAGCAAATTTTTCATTGCTTCGGATGTGGAGAAGGTGGAAATGTCTTTTCTTTTCTTATGAAAATGGAAGGACTTGCTTTCACCGAGGCTGTTCAAAAGCTTGGCGAAAGAAATGGAATTACAGTTGCAGAATATACATCAGGGCAAGGACAACAACAAGAAGATATATCTGATGACACTGTCATCATGCAACAGGCTCATGAACTTTTGAAAAAGTATTATCATCATTTATTAGTAAATACAGAAGAAGGAAATGAAGCACTTTCATATTTATTAAAACGTGGTATTACAAAAGAGATGATTGAGAAATTTGAAATTGGTTATGCATCACCAACTTGGGATGCAGCAACGAAAATTTTACAAAAAAGAGGTTTGTCGCTAACCAGTATGGAACAAGCTGGCCTTCTTGTAAGAAGTGAGAAGGATGGCAGTCATTATGACCGCTTCCGCGGAAGAGTTATGTTTCCGATTTATACTTTACAAGGTAAGGTGATAGCGTTTAGTGGAAGGGCGTTAGGAGAGGATACTCCGAAATATTTAAATAGTCCTGAAACACCGATTTTTTACAAAAGTAAGCTGTTGTATAATTTCCACCAAGCAAGGCCGTTTATTAGAAAACGTGGGCAAGTTGTCCTTTTTGAAGGTTATGCCGATGTACTAGCCGCGGTGAAAAGTGGTGTGGAAGAAGCTGTTGCGACAATGGGAACGGCCTTAACTGAGGAACAAGCGAAACTTTTGCGACGTAACGTTGAAACTGTTGTTCTTTGCTATGATGGTGATAAAGCAGGGCGAGAAGCGACGATGAAAGCAGGGCAATTACTATTGCAAGTTGGTTGCCAAGTGAAAGTTACACCCTTGCCAGATAAGCTTGACCCTGATGAATATGTGCAACAATATGGAACGACCGCTTTTGAAAATCTTGTGAAATCAAGTATAAGTTTTGTTGGTTTCAAAATAAATTATTTGCGTTTAGGAAAAAATTTGCAAGATGAGTCTGGCAAAGAAGAATATGTAAAAAGTGTTTTAAAAGAGTTATCATTGCTACAGGATGCGATGCAGGCGGAATCATATTTAAAATCATTATCGCAAGAATTTTCGTATTCAATGGAAACACTTTTGAATCAATTGCACCAATATCGCAAAGAACAAAAGGTACAGCAAAAACAAGTAAAGCAGGTTTCTAAGCCATCTCAAATTGTTCAAACGAAACCGAAGTTGACAGGTTTTGAAAGGGCAGAAAGAGAAATTATTTATCATATGTTGCAAAGTGCAGAAGTGACAGTACGTATGGAACCTCATATAGAAGATTTTTATACAGAAGAACATAAAGGGATTTTATATGAACTATACGCATATTATGAAAAGGGAAATGAACCTTCAGTCGGAACATTTTTAAGTTGGCTCTCTGATGAAAAGTTGAAAAATATTATCACTGATATTTCGACGGATGAATTTATTAATCCAGAGTACACAGAAGAAGCGTTACAAGGTCATTTGGAGGCGTTAAGGCGCCATAAAGAGAAACTTGAAAAGATGGAAATTATCTTTAAAGTAAAACAAATGGAAAAAACAGATCCTGTAGAGGCTGCTAAATATTATGTAGCATATTTACAAAGTCAAAAAGCGAGAAAATAGCTTTTTTGATAAAATTTTAGTATAATGAATGTTTGTATCTCGCGTAAGGAGGGGAACAGATGGCTGACAAACCAGCTCGTTCTAAACAAATTGAAACTGAAATGACCCTTGAGCAAGTGAAAGAACAACTCACTGAGCTCGGAAAAAAACGTGGCGTTCTTACATATGAAGAGATTGCAGAACGCATGAATGGATTTGAAATTGAATCCGATCAAATGGATGAATACTATGAATATTTAGGTGAACAAGGGATTGACTTAGTTGGTGACAATGACAACGACGAAGGTCCTAATAATCGTCAAATTACAAAAACGGAAGAAGAATTCGACCTCAATGATTTAAGTGTACCACCAGGTGTGAAAATCAATGATCCTGTTCGTATGTACTTAAAAGAGATTGGCCGTGTAGACTTACTATCTGCTGAAGAAGAAATTCGTCTTGCAACGCGTATTGAAGAAGGCGATGAAGAAGCGAAACGTCGTCTTGCAGAAGCAAACTTACGTCTTGTAGTAAGTATTGCAAAGCGCTATGTGGGCCGTGGTATGCTTTTCTTAGACTTAATCCAAGAAGGGAACATGGGTCTAATTAAAGCGGTTGAAAAGTTCGATTATCGCAAAGGTTTCAAATTTAGTACGTATGCAACTTGGTGGATTCGCCAAGCGATTACACGTGCAATTGCAGACCAAGCGCGAACAATTCGTATTCCAGTTCATATGGTTGAAACGATTAATAAGTTAATTCGTGTACAACGTCAATTATTACAAGATTTAGGACGCGAACCATCTCCTGAAGAGATTGGTGAAGAAATGGATCTTGCTCCAGAAAAAGTACGTGAAATCTTAAAAATTGCACAGGAGCCAGTTTCTCTTGAAACACCGATTGGTGAAGAAGATGACTCCCATTTAGGTGACTTTATTGAAGACCAAGAAGCAACATCGCCTGCGGACCATGCAGCGTATGAATTGCTAAAAGAACAATTAGAAGATGTGTTAGATACACTAACAGATCGTGAAGAAAATGTTCTACGTCTTCGTTTCGGTTTAGATGATGGACGAACTCGTACGCTTGAAGAAGTTGGGAAAGTATTCGGCGTAACGAGAGAACGTATCCGTCAAATTGAAGCAAAAGCACTTCGCAAATTAAGACATCCAAGCCGTAGTAAGCGTCTTAAGGATTTCTTAGAATAGGTTCTTTTTAAGTTTACTTCACCTTTGTGAAGTAAACTTTTTTATTTTGTTAATTTTTGTTAAAATTTAGCTATCGGCAACGATTACAATTTCTTGTAATTTATTTTACAGAATTGTCTTTTGATTTGCAAATGCTCATTTTTCGATTTTTCGATTAATTTTGTTTATTGTATACAAAATAATATGTAGAAAAGCGAAAAATATGATGAAAAACGTTAATAATTATCGAAATAATAAGCGATATAACAATAAAAAACAATAAACTGAATTTATGGAATATTTTCAACAAGTCGTAGTTTTCTCTTTTCTGATAGAGTGTTTTCAAGTACAATGTAAATGACTGAATCATCTAACTATTTAGGGGTATAGAGGGGGGAGAAGAGATATGAAACGTAATCCGCTGATTCCGTTCGCTCTTATTGCAGCATTAGGTATTATCGTTATGTTTGTATTTTCATTTCAGGGGCTAAATAAATCTAAAGAGTTAGCTGATGCAAAAAATGGCGGGAAGCCAGTGCAAACAGCATCAAAGCCAGAGGATATTGTGAAGCAAAGCTGTACGAGCTGTCATGGTGATCAGTTACAAGGAGCGGTAGGACCTAACTTACAAAAAGTTGGTGGGAAACTTTCAAAGGATGAAATTAAAGAAATTCTTTCGAAAGGAAAAGGAAATATGCCTGCCAATATCGTTCCAGCTGATCAAGCCGCTAAAGTAGCTGATTGGTTATCGAAGAAAAAATAAAATGAAACTTTAATCAGTGGGGGGTTCATCCTCCCACTGATTATTAGTTGAACTAATCGGGCATTTACGGGCAGCCCGACCCCCATCTAACTTTTTTGCTTTCGCTGAATTTTGAGGTGGGGGTCTTACTACCCGGCAAATAGCGGGATAAAGTTTTGTATTACAAGCCTTTTGCTTTTGTGCAAAAGGCTTGTTTTTCTATACTTTCTAAAATACGATTAGTAATAGAGAATTGAAGTGTTGTTATGGGCTTGCAACAACTACTATAAATTCATTATCATGGAGACAGACTGACAAGAGAAGGAGTAATGGAAATACATGAATGAAGTAAAGCTTTCAAAACGATTAGAAGAAGTTGTGAGGGAGATTCCGGTAGGATCTACAGTAGCTGATATTGGATCAGATCATGCGTATTTACCGTGTTATACAATTATAAATAATATTGCTACAAAAGCAGTTGCAGGAGAGGTTGTAGATGGACCGTTTCGCTCTGCACAAGCAACTGTAGCTGAAAGTGGCTTAAAAGATAAAGTAGACGTTCGTAAAGGGAATGGATTAGCTGTTATCGCGCCAGGAGAAGTAGATGTTATTACGATTGCTGGTATGGGTGGAGCGTTAATTCGTGACATTTTAGAAAGTGGTAAAGAAAAATTAGAAGGTGTAACACGTTTAATCTTACAGCCGAATATTGCTGCACACCATATTCGTGAATGGTTTATTGAAAATGGATGGGAGCTTATCCATGAGAAAATTGTAATAGAAGACGGAAAGATTTACGAGATTTTAGTCGGAGAGCGAGGGGATATAGCAGTACCTTACTCTGAAAATAAACAAGCTGAATTGTTTATGGGTCCATTTTTAATAAAAGAAAAAAGTGAAGCTTTTGTTGAAAAGTGGGAAGGGGAATTGAAAAACTTCCAAAATATTTTAAAACAGTTAGAGCGTGCAACAGAGTCTGAAGAGACAAAAGCGAAGCATGCAGAAGTAGAAGCGAAAATGAAAATGATAGGAGAGGTTTTATCATGAGTAAAATTCCGAATGGCCATGAAATTATTTCTTTATTTGAAGGTATGTATCCGAAGCATTTAGCGATGGAAGGGGATAAGGTTGGCTTACAGATTGGAGCGCTTAATAAACCTGTTCAGCACGTATTAATCGCATTAGATGTAACTGAGGAAGTTGTGGACGAAGCGATTCGATTAGGGGCGAATGTCATTATTGCGCATCACCCTTTAATCTTTAATCCATTAAAAGTGATTCATACAGATAAGGCGTACGGAAGAATTATTGAAACGTGTATTAAAAATGATATTGCAATTTATGCCGCACATACGAATGTGGATGTTGCTAAGGGCGGAGTAAATGATTTACTTGCTGATGCGTTAGGGTTACAAAATACAGAAGTATTAGCTCCTACGTATACAGAAGAAATGAAGAAAATTGTTGTATTTGTGCCAGTAACTCATGCGGAAGAAGTGCGTACAGCACTAGGAGATACAGGTGCTGGTCATATCGGCAATTATAGCCACTGTACGTTCAGTAGTGAGGGGACAGGCACGTTTGTACCTCAAGAGGGAACAAATCCTTATATCGGGGAAACTGGGCAGTTAGAACGTGTGGAAGAAGTACGTATCGAAACGATTATTCCAGCTTCATTACAAAGAAAAGTCATGAAAGCGATGTTGGCAGTCCATCCATATGAAGAAGTGGCATATGATGTATATCCGCTTGATAATAAAGGTGAAACATTAGGTCTTGGTAAAATAGGGTATTTACAAGAAGAAATGACGCTTGAGCAGTTTGCTGAACATGTGAAACAATCATTAGACGTGAAGGGCGCAAGAGTTGTTGGGAAATTAGATGATAAAGTGCGTAAAGTAGCTGTACTTGGTGGTGACGGTAATAAATATATAAACCAAGCGAAATTTAAAGGAGCAGATGTATATGTAACAGGTGACATGTATTATCATGTTGCTCACGATGCGATGATGCTTGGTTTAAATATAGTTGACCCAGGACATAACGTTGAAAAAGTAATGAAGCAAGGTGTGCAAAAGCAATTGCAAGAAAAAGTAGATGCGAAGAAATTCAATGTACACATTCATGCTTCGCAGTTACATACAGATCCATTCACATTTGTATAAGAAAAATAAAAACCGTTGCTCATATAGGCAACGGTTTTTATTATTGTTCTTTTTTCACTTTTACACGAGGTAGTATCTTTTGAAGTGGTACTTTTCGAATTCTTTCCCATGTAGCTGGATTCATTGGGTCATATTGATCTAAGAAAGCAATCACTTCTTTTGTAATTGGCGTTGGAGTAGAAGCACCTGCTGTAACAGCTACGTTTTCTACACCTTGCAGCCATTCTAATTGAATTTCACTTACGTCTGCAACGCGGTATGCTGTCGTACCAGCGATTTCTTGTGATACTTGTGCTAAACGGTTTGAGTTGTTACTTTTCGGATCACCGACAACAATTGTTAAATCTGCAACATCAGCTTGTTTAGCGACAGCTTCTTGGCGAACTTGAGTTGCTAAACAAATTTCCTTGTGGAATTCTGCTGTTGGGAATTTTTTCTGAATGTCCTCCATTAAATGTTGAACATCCCATTGACTCATTGTTGTTTGATTCGTAACTAAAATTTTATCCGTTGGAATTTCTAGTGTTTTTAAATCATCAGCTTTTTCGATAAGATGAACGATATCAGGTGCGATACCAACTGCGCCTTCTGGTTCTGGATGATTTTTTTTGCCGATATAAATGACATGGTATCCTTCAGCTTTCTTTGCTTCGATAAGGTCATGTGTTTTTGTAACATCTGGACAAGTTGCATCAATTGTAGTTAAACCTTTTTCTTTTGCACGTTGTTTAACTTCTGGAGAAACACCGTGTGCAGTAAAAATAACAGTACCAGAATCGATTTTATCTAAAATTTCTAATCGACTTGGACCGTCTAATGTAATGATGCCATCCTCTTCGAAAGCATCTGTGACATGCTTATTGTGAACAATCATACCTAAAATATAAATGGGTCTCGGTAATGATTTATCTAATGCGGCGTTACGTGCAATAACCATTGCGTCAACAACACCGTAGCAATAACCACGAGGGGAAATTTTAACAATCTTCATGTGAGTAATCCTCTCCTTCTAAACAAGGGATACTTTTGTGCATAGTCCATTACATTATAAAGGAGGAGTGGATAGAAAACAAAGGATTGTTACACATATAGTTTTGGTTTTGTTGCTGATTGTTGAACGGGTTCTTTCGGAACCTCTTTTTCTATTACCGGTTCAAGCACTATTTTTTTTCGTTTCCTTTTTGGAGGTGGAGGAGGTGGAGTTGCTACCTCAACCTGTTCTGTTGCATCTTCAGTTTGATTTTCTTCCGTACTTTTTCCAGAGGTGAGGATTTTAACAATGCTTGGTAGACTACGCATAATGGGACCGTACTGTTCGACAACAGGACCGACAGATTGCACGACTTGAGATACTTTTTCGATATTATTTATCATATTAGTTGGGTTCGAAATTAAATTTGAAAAAAAACTACCAATGCCGCTGCTAGATGCCGCTGCAGTTGTAGCTGACGCAGCACCACGTGTATCATTTGATTCATACATTTGAGGTGGTATCATCTGCTCTGGATATTGCTGCATGTATGGTTGATATTGTTGTGTATATTGTTGTTGATATGGCTGTTGCTGTTGGTATGACTGTTGCTGTTGATATTGGGGCGGCGGTTGTTGGTGCATCATCGGTGGCCCTTCCATTTGTCGATAAGGAGGGACCATTTGCATGAAAGGTTCGGTTGGATCGTGTTTTTTAAAAAGTTTAGCAAGGAAACCTTTCTTTTTTTGAGCCATCGGTGGTAGTTGTGGAATCGGATATGGTGTGTAAGATTGTTGTCCTCGATTCGGATACATTTGTCTTATAGGGGATTTCGGAAACATGTGGGAAATCCTCCTTTCTTCAGTTAGGTATATACACATACAATATGCAGTGGAAGGAAAGAAGGTTAGTTATTATGATGAAAACCTAAACTAAAGAAAAGATGGCTTTTACTTGTAGATTTCGATATAATGTAGACTTGACTGATTTGTGCGCAGTAGAAATTTTAGAAAGAAGGTGTAACTTATGACACTACAAACTTTTACACAGTATGATTTTAAACCATTTTTAATAGATGCAGTTCGTGAACTACGCTTTACAGAGCCAACAGGAATTCAAAAGAAAATTTTCCCGGTCGTGAAAAAAGGTGTGAGTATAATTGGACAATCCCAAACTGGTTCTGGGAAAACACATGCATACTTACTTCCTACATTAAACAGAATTGATGCAAGTCGTGAAGAAGTACAACTTGTTATTACAGCGCCCACTCGTGAGTTAGCACAACAAATTTATCAAGAAATTGTGAAGTTAACAAAGTTCTGTGCGGAAGGGCAAATGATTACAGCACGTTGTTTAATTGGTGGAACTGATAAACAACGATCAATTGAAAAGTTGAAAAAACAACCTCATATTGTAGTTGGAACGCCAGGACGTATTAAAGACTTAGTAGAAGAAAAGGCGCTATTTGTTTATAAAGCGGATACTATTATTGTCGATGAAGCGGATTTAATGCTTGATATGGGATTCATTCAAGATGTAGATAAAATTGCAGCTCGTATGCCTAAAAATCTGCAAATGTTAGTTTTCTCTGCAACAATTCCTCAAAAATTAAAACCATTTTTGAAGAAATATATGGAGAATCCAGAACATATTCATATTAATCCGAAGCAAGTTGCAGCAGGAAATATTGATCATTACCTTGTACCTTCAAGACACCGTAATAAAACTGAATTAGTGAAAAATATGCTACTTCAATTTAAACCATATTTAGCGATTATCTTTACAAACACAAAGAAAAAGGCTGACGAAGTAGCCGATGGATTAGCAGAACGTGGGTTAAAAGTAGGACGTATACACGGTGATTTATCACCACGTGATCGTAGAAAAATGATGAAACAAGTTCGTGATTTAGAGTTCCAATACATTGTCGCAACAGATTTAGCGGCACGCGGTATTGATATTGAAGGAATTAGTCATGTTATTAACTATGAACTTCCATCAGATTTAGATTTCTTCGTTCACCGCGTTGGAAGAACTGCACGTGCGGGTCATTCAGGTATTGCTGTGACGATTTATGATCCAGCAAATGAAGAAGCGTTAGATAGTTTGGAAAAACAACGTCATATCGAGTTTAAGCATGTAGATTTACGTGGAGATGAGTGGGCTGATTTAGGTGATCGCCGTCGTCGTAAGAGTCGTAAAAAACCAAATGATGGACTAGATGTTATGGCAACAAAAGTTGTTAAAAAGCCGAAAAAAGTAAAACCAAACTATAAACGAAAACTTGCAACAGAACGTGACAAAGTGAAGAAAAAATATAGCAATAAAAAAAGATAAGGGATTTCCCTTATTTTTTTTTATCTCACTACTTGAGAGAAAGTCGATTAATGCGGACTAATAATTAGTGAGGGGTAGAAAAAACGTTGACTAAACTTTCGCTTTATCCGGTTAACTTAAGTGTAGAGTGCAGATTGTTCGAATAGTCAGTTTAATCCATGTAGTGCCTTTTGTGGGAACAAACAATTCGCTACATATTTCTACAAATTATGCTATCATTATATCTATTGTATATTGAAGAGGTGATTGTATGTTAAAGATTGGATCTCATGTTTCAATGAGTGGTAAGAAGATGTTATTAGCAGCAAGTGAAGAGGCTGTTTCGTACGGTGCAACAACGTTCATGATTTATACAGGTGCACCACAAAATACACGAAGAAAACCAATTGAAGAATTGAATATAGAAGCAGGAAGAAAACATATGGAACTGAACGGTATTGAAGAAATTATCGTTCATGCTCCCTATATTATTAATGTTGGGAATACGACGAAACCTGAGACGTTTCAATTAGGTGTTGACTTCCTTCGTATGGAAATTGAAAGAACGGCAGCATTAGGTGTAGCAAGGCAAATTGTTCTTCATCCAGGAGCTCACGTTGGTGCAGGAGCAGATGCTGGTATTCAACAAATTATTAAAGGGCTTAATGAAGTAATAACACCAGAACAAACGGTTAATATTGCGCTAGAAACGATGGCAGGAAAAGGAACAGAATGCGGTCGTAGCTTTGAAGAAATTGCGAAAATTATTGATGGCGTAAAATACAATGAAAAACTCTCTGTATGTTTTGATACGTGTCATACACACGATGCAGGTTATGATATTGTAAATGATTTTGACGGTGTGTTAAACGACTTTGATAAGATTGTTGGGATAGATCGTTTACAAGTACTTCATATTAACGATAGCAAAAATGTACGCGGTGCTGGAAAAGACCGTCATGAGAATATTGGTTTTGGTCATATTGGCTATAAGGCGCTGCATCATATTGTACATCACCCACAACTTACGCATGTACCAAAAATTCTTGAAACGCCGTATGTCGGTGAAGATAAAAAAGACAAGAAGCCACCATATAAATTAGAAATCGAAATGCTGAAAAATGGTACTTTTGATGAAGGGATTCTTGAAAAAATTAAAGCGCAATAAGGAGGGGATTTTCCCCTCCTTATTTTAATAGTTGCTGAAATAAAATATTTACTTGTTGGGCAGTGGCAGGAGAAGTTACCTTTGCGATTTGTTTTAAGAGATCAAGTCGCTCGTTATTATCGTAAATGTTAATGTTTTTTCCTTTCATAAGTAAAACAATTTGATCAGCTTGTGCGGTTGTAATTGGAACTTCATATTCTTTACTATATTTCAATAACTCTTTTGTAGAAATATGATTTAATTTTTTATTAACAATTTGTTTAATGAGGTTCATCGTGTTGTCCTCCTTCACACGTTCTACTATCGAAATATATGTGCACATAGCTTGTATATATTCTTATAGAGTTTTGTTTTTTCCATGAGAAAAAGAAGCTTATGTTATAATATAAGAACAAAACTATAGATAAAGAGTATAAGGAGGACTTATGGAAAAAAAGCAACATCGAAAAGAAAGTGTTATTCACCTTGTATATCGTTTAGTTATGATTGTCTTTGGGGCAGCGTGTGCGGCGGTAGCGATTGAACTGTTTTTAATGCCAAATAAAATTATTGATGGTGGAATTATTGGTATTTCTCTTATATTAGATTATCTTACTCCTAATATTTGGTGGTTAAGTTTTTCTACTTTAGTTGTTATCCTCAACATTCCGTTTATGTACTCCGGGTATAAGCAAATTGGAAAAACATTCATGTTATCCTCAGCATTTGGAATTGTAGCTTTAGCATTTATTGAATCAACGTTGCATGCTATCCCGCCATTTACAACAGAGCCGATTTTAGCAACAGTTTTTGGCGGTCTTATTTTAGGGATTGGTGTAGGACTTGTTATTCGTCATGGTGGATCGTTAGACGGGACGGAGATTATGGGAATTCTATTAACGAAGAAATTACCGTTTTCTGTTGGTGAATTCGTAATGTTTGTGAACTTATTCATTTTTGCATGGGCAGCATTTGTTTTTGGTGTTGAACAAGCGATGTATTCTGTTATGACGTACTATATCGCATTCAAAACAATTGATACGGTAATTCAAGGATTGGACGAAACGAAAGCAGTTTTAATCGTATCGGATCAATATGAGGAAGTATCAAATGCAATTTTACACCGCCTTGGTCGTGGAACAACAAAACTTGTTGCTAAAGGTGGCTATACAGATAAAGAAAAAGAAGTTATTTATGCAGTTGTAACACGTCTGGAAGTGACGAAGTTAAAATCAATTGTGCATGAAATTGATGAAAACGCATTTGTTACGATTATGAATACACAAGAGACAAATGGTGGTAAGTTTAAATCAGCAATTCACTAAAAAGTTAATTGTAATATCTTTTGAAAACAGAGAATTCTTCTCTGTTTTTTTGTTATAATAATAAGGTTTCTTGAAATAAAGAATATATTTTAGGCAGATTGGTTTACAACTATAATAAGCTGTACTATA
>NZ_BOQD01000028.1 GCF_018332515.1 Bacillus hominis
GCTCTTTTTTATGCTTTATAAACAATCATGGCTGAAAAACAATAAATTTGATTTTCATCATCGTTAATTGAAACACCAACTTGATACTTTATATCTACAAAATTTCCATCATCAATTTTTTTCAAAAATACATTTACAGCGTCTTCTAAGTCTTTTTCATGACTTTCATCAAACACTTTCACACGAATCATGTTAACACCATCCTAGATCGCAGCCCTCCGCCGCTTGTTTGTTGCCACGGTGCGTATCTATGATGCGATAAAACTTTCCATCTTCATATATATATCCGTCTTCTAACACATATTGTTTATCTTCAGTATAGACATAAAACTTACCTATCATAAACTTACTCGTATATAATTCCAAATAATCTTGCCTAAATTTAGCGACAACTTTATTTGTAATATCAATTCTAATTGTGCGCCCCACCTTCTCTCCCTCCTTTGCAAAGAACGGATTTAGGTATATTGTATTAGCGATTTTATATTTTATGCTTAAAAATAAGTGGATATGCCCTCTTTCTGCACCTGTACTATTTTTCTAAAAAAAATCACCTACATTTATTCAGCATATAAGCACAAAAAAAACATAAAAAAAAGACCTTTTACATATTGACTCAAACACATTCAATATGGTATTATATAAAATTTGACATTTTTATAAACTTATGTTATCATTGAAAGTGGTTACCACATATGGAGGTGGATGATTTGTTTCAAATTGGTGATAAAATCGTTTATCCAATGCACGGTGCAGGGATCATCGAAGCAATTGAAGAGAAAGAAATATTAGGTACTTCGCGTCAATATTGTGTTATACGCATCATCAGTAAAGATATGCAAGTAATGCTTCCGATGGATCAATTACAAAAATCAGGTATTCGTTATATCGTAGATAAAGGTACGTTAGATGTTATACTTCTTGAATTTCATCATGGGGAATCAGACCCATCACTCTCATGGAAACAAAGATATACAATGAATATGGAAAAAATGAAGAACGGCAATCTTCAAGATAGTGCAGAAGTTGTTCGTGATTTACTTCGTCGCAATAAAGAAAGAGCATTAAATGCGAGCGAAAAACAAATGCTAGATAATGCGCGCAAGATGGTTATTAGTGAAGTTGCACTCGTACAGAATGTTTCAGAACATCAAGCAACAGAATTCCTTCAAGATACAATCAATCATTAATTTTTAAAATAGCCGACCGCTATTTTTTTTGCGTAAAAAAGGCCAAAGAGATAAATCTCTTTGGCCTTTTTTCTATTGAAAAACTAGACAGTTTCTTTAATAGATACTTATAGTTGAATCTCTCTTCCAATCTCTCACGTCTATGCCATATCAATATATTTTCACATTATCCACGTCCATCGTTCATCCTCTCTACTAAAAATCATACAAATTTCTTTTTAAGGCCGCTACTCTAAATCATCTAAATGAGCTTTCATTTTCTCTTTCACTCGCGCGCAAACTTGTTTTGCAATAGCACCAGAAACATTTTTTTCTCGCTCTACTTTTTTTATTTTTATGTGATCTAAATCATCTTCTAAAGTAAGTGTAATACGATCATTCGGCGGATTATGTGCCCCTTGAAATGTAAGAAATTGTATCGTAACTTCAAATTTAGGAATAAACTCATCTTTCTTCCCTATGCGCTTTATGTTTGTAACGGATTCACATTCATGTTGATCTTCTGTCACTTGCCTTATAACCGAGTAATATCGATTCAGTAACGCACTTTCTAAAAGCTGTTCCGTCGATTCTTTTGCCAAAGAATTGCTTGTGGAAAAGAAAAAAACAGGACATATCATTGAAATCATTACACATATCTTTTTCATAACTTCCTCCTTTTCCTATAAGATAGTGTTCTCCAAAATGCCATAAAAAAACAACTTTCCTTATGTAGGAAAGTCGTTTTTTTATAGCACAAATCCAGTATTAACCACCGCTCACTGGTGGTATTAGTGCAACTACATCACCAGAATGTATCGTATCATCTTCATTTGCGTACTCTTCATTAATCGCAACCATAATTGGCGCTGACACTGGTACATTATATTCTTTCGCAACAATATCTTTTAACTCTGCAACCGTAATATTTTCTTTCTCTATTTGTAATTCACTCGTTCCTGCTTCTTCTTGCAAGTTCGCAAATAACAATACTCGAATCATATTTATAACTCCTTCCCAGGCTCTCCTGCTGGATATGGTGTTTTTTCTAATTGATCACCAATCCATGAGTCACCATCTTCCCAAAACTCCTTTTTCCAAATCGGAACAATTTGCTTAATACGCTCCATAATATATTCATTCGCTTCATAAGCCTCTTTACGATGAGGTGTTGATACAGCAACAACAACCGCTATATCAGAAATTTGCAGCGTGCCGATGCGATGCGTAATCGCAACATGTGTACCGGGCCACTTCTCCTTCACTTCTGACCCAATTTTCTGTAGCATCTTTTCTGCCATCGTCTTATAAGCTACATACTCTAAGTATAGTGTACGACGCCCTTTCGTAAACTCCCTAACTGTTCCAATAAATGTCGTGACAGCACCGCATTCACGGCGAACTACTTTCTTTGCCACCTCTTCAATCGAGATTTCTGTATCAATTACTTCATAATACGTATTTATCATTTTGCACCCCTAACCGTTTGTAAAAACCAGTCTATATACAATTTTTCTTCTGTTATATGAAATACTTTATATTCTTCTCGTACATTTGACGGAGCATCATACCACGTAATAACCGCCGCTATATTTTCTACTTTATGTAAAAGTTCAGCGTCTTCCGCAGAACGAAGTAACACTATTTTGGGATATTTCTCAGCTTTATAGCCCTCTATTAAAATTGTATCCACTTCAAAAAATTCGTACAAGCGGATAATTTCTTGCAAGGACCATTCATCTCGCAAAGAGGACAGAGATAGTAATCCAGCACCTTCTACACTACTTACGACAGCACCAGCTTTTCGGTGCCTTTCACTATCTTTTTGCGCTACTTCAGGAAAACCACCATGACCATGATGCTTAATTGTAGCAACTTTCATTTCACTTTCAGCTAATGCATGCACCAATTTCTCTACAAGTGTTGTTTTCCCGCTATTTTGATACCCTACTATTTGTAAGATTGAAGGGGCGTTGCCCACGGCCAATCACTTCCCTCTGAGCATTCTAACAATAATACAGACACTTTCATTCCTGCTTCAAACCCTCTCGTCCCTCCAGGCAGCACGATAAAAGCATTCGCATCCGCAAGTGAAGAGACTGCACTCGATTTATCTAAACCGACCGGCGTCGCTTGTAGTTCCCCATTAACAATGCTCACTTTCGCTCTTACAAAACGAGTAAACGGATTTGGTTTCGGAAAATCTTTTTGCAAAATAGCGTCTGCCCTATATATGTGAGGCTCCTTCGCATGCAAATACGTTTTCATAATTGGATGCACAAATAATTCGAAACCTACATAACAAGCTGACGGATTACCTGATAAACCGAAGAGTAGCTTTCCATCAACTTCAGCTACTGTCGTTACACTCCCTGGCCTCATCGCTATTTTATTAAAGAGTACATTCACCTGTAACCTTTCATAAATAGCTGGTAAATAGTCGTAATCCCCTACTGAAACACCGCCCGTTGTAATTAAAATATCAACCTCATCCATCGCTGATTTAACGGCTGTAAAACATGCATCTAACTCATCGGCAAGTTGTACATAGTAACGCACTTTTCCGCCAGCTTTCATAATTTGAGCGGCAATCATATAAGAGTTACTATTTCTAATTTTCCCTGGCTCTAACGGCTCGTGCACTTCTAGTAATTCGCTTCCTGTCGTTACAATACCAACAACAGGCTGCTTTATAACTTTCACAGTGCTATATCCAAACGTCGCTAATAGTGTGGCAACACCTGGATTGATTACAACACCTTTCTTAACGAGGACTTGATTTTGTTTTATATCTTCCCCTTTAAATGATATATTGTCACCGTTTTGGAAAGAACGTTTTAACTTCATATATGTACTTTTGTTCTTATCGAATCCTTCCGTCAACTCTAGCATTACGACTGCATTGCAACCTTTTGGAATAGCTGCTCCTGTCATAATACGCACCGCCTGAAAAGCTCCTACTTCTTCTATAAAAACAGATCCTGCTCCGATCTCTCCTATTACTTCAAATTCAACCGGCTGCTCTTGACTCGCTTCCTTCGTATCTTCTGCTCGAATTGCGAAACCATCGTAAGGAGAACGATCAAAGTGAGGAACGTCATGATCTGAGACAACATCCTCCCCAAGAATCCTCCCGTAACTTTCTGTAATAGAAACTTCTTCTGCTTCACCATGCTTAGCGTATTTCATAACCCGCTCTACTGCCTCAGCAACTTGAATTGGAATTCTTCTTTCTACCATCATTTCTCACCCCATATTTGCAATTTTTTTTATCTCGATTAAACTTTATGTATTAAATAAAAATTACTTCAAGGAGGAATTCCATGTCTTCATTCACACATTTCAACGACCAAGGACGCGCTAAAATGGTTGATATAAGCGACAAAAAAATAACCGTTCGAACAGCAATAGCATGCTCTAGCATTCTCGTTACGAAAGAAATTTTTGATAAAATCTCTCACAATGAAATTGGTAAAGGTGACGTATTAGCCGTCGCACAAATTGCAGGTATTATGGCTGCAAAACGTACTTCTGATATTATCCCAATGTGCCATCCTTTATTATTAAAAGGTGTTGACGTCTCTTTCGATTGGAAACAGTCAGAAGAACAATATCGACTACTTATTGAAGTAAAAGTTAAAACAGAAGGTAGTACCGGCGTTGAGATGGAAGCCTTAACAGCTGCTTCCGCTACCGCTCTTACTGTATATGACATGTGTAAAGCCGTTGATAAGGGGATGATTATTGGCGAAACGTACTTACTTGAAAAAACGGGCGGAAAAAATGGAGATTATATGAGAAAGTCTTAATCCTACCTTTTCCATTTGAACCTAAAGGATTCTCCTTTAGGTTCAACCTATATATCTTGCATATAGTCGTTTCGCAACATTCATATCATTCGTACCATGAATAAATGCCCTGCCATCTGTAAATAAAACAAAACGATATTCTTCCACTGGAAATGATAATAAATACGGCGTTGCTTTTACATCCACACTTTTTTGTAAGCGCTTTTTAATTTCTTCTAAATTAAACCCCTGACGCACACCTGGACGGATTTGAACTGTATTTCGTCCACATAATACTTCTGTTTTCGTTTGTGCCTCAAATGTTAAACTCGGATATGTACGTAGTTTTCCACAAGATAAACATGTATCCTTTTTCTGCCTATTCACTTTAAATGCCATCTGTTGATTATTCCAAAGATCAAATGATAGCATCGTTTCACGAAGTGCCTCAAAATCTTCTACTAATATTTTTAAAGCTTCCGTTATTTGATGTGCAACTACTAATTGCACTGCTGGCTGTATAATACCGGCCGTATCACATGTCGCTCCGCTCGCCGGATGTTCCATTAAACATCGAAAACACGGCGTTTTTCCTGGCAAGATTGTATAAGTTACTCCGTAACTTCCAACACATCCTCCGTATATCCATGGAACGTTATACATCTGAGATATATCATTAATAAGAAGGCGCGTTTCAAAATTATCTGTCGCATCCAATATTAAATCTACACCTTTAATTAACTCTTCCATTTCTTGCACCGTTACATCAGTCACAACTGGTACAATTTCTACTTCGGAATTAATTGCCTTTAAATGTTCTGCTGCCGCTATCGCTTTCGGCTTATAATGCTTTGCATCTTCTTCTGTATATAATTGTTGCCTTTGTAAATTACTCCATTCTACATAATCACGATCAGCAATTGTTATTTTTCCAACACCTGCTCTAACAATTGCTTCTGCATTCGCTGCTCCGAGCGCACCAGCACCGATGACGAGCACGTGCTTCCCTCTTATTTTCCGTTGTCCTTCTTCCCCAACACCAGAAAATAACATTTGTCTTGAATATCGCTCTTGCATACGACATCCCCCTTTCTTATCCTCCTATATAAGACATTTCAATTTTCGGACGATTTTTCGCGCTTTCTTCTGTCCGTTCATCTGAATATCGATCTTGTCTATTCTCCCATACATCTTGTATAGCTTTTAACAACTCATTATCCGAAAGGTTTTCCCCGAGAAGTTTCCTTAAATCCATTCCTTCTGTCGCAAACAAGCAAGTATAAAACTTTCCATCTGCTGAAATTCTTGCTCTCGTACAAGAAGAACAAAATGACTCAGAAACAGAGGTAATAAAACCAACCTCTACATTTGTTCCAACGTATCGATATCGTTTCGCAACCTCACCAAAATAATGAGCTTCAGCTGGCTCAATTGGATACACCCCATGAATCATATCAATTAATTCTCGTTTCGTAATAACTTGATCAAAATTCCATCCATTCGTACTACCAACATCCATAAACTCAATAAATCTAAGTGAAATTCCTTGTTCTTTAAAATACGCAGCAACCGGAAGTACTTGATGATCGTTCATCCCTTTTTTCACAACCATATTTACCTTCACTTCAAGGCCTGCTTCTTTCGCTGCTATAATTCCTTTTAACACTGGCTTCGTATTCATATTTCGGCCATTAATTGCGCGGAACACATTATCATCTATCGCATCCAAACTAACATTTACTCGGTGTAACCCAGCTTCTTTTAACGCCTTCGCTTGCTTCGTTAAATGAATCGCATTTGTCGTTAATCCTATATCTACTAAACCGTCAATTTTCACGAGACGTTCGATAAGTTTTGTTAAATCCTTACGGAGCAATGGCTCACCGCCAGTAAGTCTAATTTTCCGTACACCGATGCTAACAAATACTTTTGCTAATCGCTCGATTTCATCAAATGTCAGTAAAAACTCCTCTTTCAAAAAAGCATAATCAGGACCAAACACTTCCGCTGGCATACAATACGTACACCGCAAATTACAACGATCAATGACAGAGATGCGCAAATCTTGAAGTGGGCGTCCGAAAAAATCTTTAACCTTCTCCTGCATCGCCACTCTCCCTTTCTGCCAAATTTATCCCTCTCTTCATTCTATTATAATATATTTTTGAAACGTGATGTTTTTGCTCAAACAAATAAAAAATTCATCTTTCATTTGAATTGTATTTTCCAAAACCGTCTCCAATACTTCGTTTAAATAAAGACTCCCCTAATTTCTTAGGGGAGTCCAACTGTTGAATCCATATTATCTGTATTAGGGACACTTTGTACTACATTTGATACATTTGCACCTTGACCCGTATTTGTTCCTGTTAGATTACTAGCAGGAGTACCTTTCGTATACGTTGTCGTCACACTATCTCCTGGCTGTAAACAAAGCTTCGTCTCCGTCCCTATTACTGTAACAACATCAATCCAAGTGCACCCCGTTGAACCACTATACGATTTCGAGGCAGTAAACGAAGTATCACTCAAATTATCACCCGTAAATATATTCCCAGTGTTATTAACGATAATAAACTCTTTTATACGTGCTGGCATACTTACACTCTACCTCTCCTTTACGAACCTAATGTACGTGTACTCGTTGCTAATGGCGGTAAAAATACTGATGTTCTAATCACCGCTTCTGGCTGCCTTTTCCCATTTAGAAAAACAGCCGCACTCGATCCTCCAGCACCCGCGTATATTTTCGCTACAGCTAAAGGTGAGAGATCATAACAGTCACCAACATTAACAGCTCCTGTATTATTTATAATTTTTACTTTACGCATGTTAATCCCCATTTACCTATCCCCCTTTTATCCCGCTATTTGCGGGCAGTAAGACTCCCACCTCAAAATTTGGCTGGAGCAAAGAAGTTAGGCGAGAGATTTACTGCCCGTAAACGCCCGATTGGTGCGGGCTAATAATCAGTGGGGGATGAACAAAACCTCCACTGATTAAAGTTTCACTTTATACACTGTATGCAAAAGAAAAAAACTTGAAACAAACACGTTTCAAGTTTTTTCGGCTAATTATTTAGTTTCACCTTCATATTGAAGCATACCGCCAACCATATTCACTGTTTTAAATCCTTGCTCATTTAAATAATGGCATACGTTTTCACTACGCATTCCAGAACGACAAATAAAGATATATTCATTCTCTTTCTCAAAGAAATCTACTTTATTTGGGATATCGCCCATTTTAATATGTACAGCTTCTGGAATTTTCCCTGCTGCTACTTCTTCATCTTCCCTTACATCTACTAAAAATAATGTTTCTCCATTTTCTAATCGCTCTTGTACTTCTTCTGTAGTAATTGTTTTTACTTCTGTCATATGTAGTTCCTCCTTATATACAATAAAACCTTCAGTTTCTTCTTTAAACAATCATTTCTCATCAATTTTAGCACGCGAAGGAAGGAACGCAAAGAATGGAACATTTATTTCTCAATTTTCCCGCAAAACTTATTCTTTACAAACATAACTAGCGCATTGTATCCTCAATATACTTGTTTGATGAAAGGAGCCAGTTACAATGACACTTTTTCTTTTCATTATGGGCATCATTTTCTTAGTTTTTGCAGTTATTGCTCTTAGTATGAAAAATAATAAAAAGATAAAATCACCACAAGAAATGTCCTTCTTATTTCTATTACTTAGTATAGCTTTCTTCGGTTTATCAATCGCTACATATATTTTCCGCCTGCAAATCATGTAAAAGAAGGTGCCTACTACACACATTGCACCTTTTTCACATTATTTATTTCCTACACGAAACTAGATACTTTCCGATTTAAAAACTCATAAACTTTCTTTTCAAATAAATGAACATCTAACGCTCCTGCCATATGCCCATTTATACTTTCTATCTCATATACTTCTGCGTACTTCCCTTGCTTTTGCAAAATGTCTACCATTTTATAATTGTAACGAGGCGGCTGAAGTAAATCTTGCTTACATGGAATCATGAGTACATTCGCTTCCATATTAGAAAGAGCCTCTTCTAAAGAAGAAAATCCATGCGCAATATCATGTAGTAAGACTGCTTTCGCAGTGTACATCCATGAATTTGCATCTACTAAATCTATACTTTTGCATGTCACTTTATTTATCTCTTTCTCAAATGATGTTAATGCAGAAAATTCCTGATAAGGTGCCATTTCTATACTATTCCGCGGAAATGCCATTTCATAAAAATGTTCATCAAACGCATTCATAAACATCATTCTATTTGCTAAATGAAGCCCCTTCATTGGCTGCTCTTCTCCATACTTTCCACCTTTCCAATTTGGATCCAGCTGAATTGCTTCAATCGCATTTTGCGCTACATTGCCCGACGTTATAATTGGATTTTGCGGGTTCGTAATAACTCCAATCATTCGCTCTACCATATGAGGATAGCGGACAGCCCATTGCTGTGCAATCATCCCACCTGCCGACGGTCCCATTACAGCATGTAACCTAGAAATCCCCATATCTTTTATTAACTCATATTGCATACGTGCTACATCTAAAAATGTGAAAACTGGAAAATCCATCGCATACTCAAAACCAGTCATCGGATTTATCGATTTTGGTCCAGTAGTAATCACGTAGGGGTTCTTCACCTGTACATTACAAAGGTTATCAGTACATATAACGAAATATTTATTTGTATCAATTGCTTTCCCAGGTCCAATTAATCCATCCCACCAACCAGACTCCTCGTCATGCGCTGTATATTTTCCTGCCGCGTGACTTGTTGCACTAAAATGGTGACAAACCAAAATCGCATTTGATTTTTCTCTATTTAAAGCACCATACGTCTCATACCCCATTTGAACAGGAATCTCTCTACCATTTTCAAACACAAACTCTTTTAAAACAAACTTCTCCTTTTTTACAATTTGCACAGACTCGCCTTCTTCCCGTCATATTATGAACTGCTTACTAAAGGATTTTTTCTATGCAAACCAATCTCCTCCTTCTTTTCATAAATAAATGAATAATATACAAAATTAGCCACAAAATAGCACTATATTACACAATCAAAGAGGGCATACATATGATTTGGAATTGGTTACGTAAGAAAAAAAACTCAAATACAGCAGAAGCAAAAGAGACAAATGAATCGGAACAACAGCCTAACGATCAAGAGAACAATAACACAAAGCAAACTAGAAGCATGAAACAGAGCAAAGATAAGAATAGCCAGCAAAAAAATATGGAACAAACTGAGGAACCTTCTAAGCAAGATGAGTCTTCTCAAAACAAACAACAAAATTCTAAACAAGACGAGTCTTCTCAAAACAAACAGCAAGATGCTAAACAAGACGAGTCTTCTCAAAACAAACAGCAAGGTTCTAAGCAAGACGAGTCTTC
>NZ_BOQD01000029.1 GCF_018332515.1 Bacillus hominis
ACTAATTAAAGTTTCACTTTATTTATCACAGCTTATAACTTAAAAATAGGACTGGACTCTCCATATGTAAAATAATAAAAAAAGATCTGCTTGGCAGACCTTTTCCATTTAGACAACAAAAAAAAGGAGCATGAAAGCTCCTTTTTTTATCGTCTACGACGGTTACGTAAGAATGCTGGAATATCGATGTCATCTGAATCTGTATGACGATCATGCACAACCGGCTCTTCACGTTTCATTTCACGCTTAACTTCACGTTGTTTTGAAGGTTGAGCTACTGGTTGTTGTTGTTGTTGCGTGTGATTCGCAGTCGGACGGATAATTGGTTTTGGTGGCTGCGTCGAAGCACTATCATCAAAACCAGTTGCAATTACAGTGACAACGATATCATCTTTTAATCCTTCATTAATAACAGAACCGAAGATCATATTTACTTCTGGATCCGAAGCTGAAGCTACAATGTCTGCTGCTTCTTGTACTTCATATAAACTTAAGTTTGCGCCACCCGTAATGTTCATAATAACACCTTGAGCTCCATCAATAGATGTTTCTAGTAATGGACTAGAAATCGCTTTTTTCGCAGCTTCAGCTGCACGATTTTCACCATTACCAGAACCGATACCCATTAAAGCAGAACCTCTATTAGACATAATTGTTTTTACGTCTGCAAAGTCTAAGTTGATTAGACCTGGTGTAGCAATTAAATCAGAAATACCTTGAACACCTTGACGTAATACGTTATCTGCTTCACGGAACGCTTCTAACATTGGCGTATTTTTATCAACAATCTCTAATAAGCGATCATTTGGAATTACAATAAGTGTATCTACATTTTCTTTAAATGACGCAATACCAGATGCAGCTTGCGTTGCACGTTTACGTCCTTCAAATGTAAATGGACGTGTTACAACACCAACTGTTAACGCACCTAGTTCTTTTGCAACTTGAGCAACAACTGGAGCTGCACCAGTTCCAGTTCCGCCGCCCATACCAGCAGTTACGAAGACCATATCCGCACCACGAAGTGCTTCCTGAATCTGTTCTTTACTTTCTTCTGCAGCTTTTTTCCCTACTTCAGGGTTTGCGCCTGCACCAAGTCCACGCGTTAATTTTCCACCAATTTGCATTTTCGTTTCAGCTTTTGATAGATTTAATGCTTGTGCATCAGTATTCACAGCGATAAAGTCTACACCTTGTACACCGTGTTCAATCATACGGTTTACAGCATTGTTTCCGCCACCGCCGACACCGATAACTTTTATATTCGCTAATTGATCTTGAGTAGTATCAAACTCTAACATGTCGAAATCCCCCTAGAACCTCATTTTTCGTGTCCAATTTTAATCCCATAAATAACGGAATACACGTTTTACTTTTGACATCATGCGGTCATCATTTTGATTAGTATTGTTTTGATTACGAGTTTTTTGTTTCGCAGGTTGCTGTTGTACCGGCATTGGTGCTGGTACTGGTTCAAAATGTTCTTGCTTTTCCTGCACATTTTTTCCACGTAATTTAGCTTTTTGATAAGAATGTTTAATTAATCCAACTCCACTTGTATATTGGGGCTCACGAACACCAATATAATCAGGAGTTGCTATACGAACATTTTCATGTAAAATATCATATGCAAGATCAAGAACACCTGGCATAGAAGCTATCCCACCAGTTAGTACATATCCAGAAGCTACTTGCTTTACTCCTAACTTACGCACTTCATCTTGAACAAACATTAAAATTTCCTCTACACGAGCCTCTATTATATCCGATAATTCCAACTGAGAATATTGTTCTGTTTGATCGCTTCCCATAATAGGAACCGTAAACATCTCTTCTTCAGATGCTGTATCATAAAAAGCATGTCCATATTTCAGCTTAATTTGATCTGCATTTTCTGTTGAAGTTTTCAGCCCAATCGCTATATCCTTCGTTATATGCTCTCCACCTAATGGCAATACGCTCGTTGCTTGCAACTCTCCATCTTTAAAAATAGATAAGGTTGTAGATCCTCCACCCATATCAACAAGGGCTACTCCTCTATTTCTTTCATCCGAAGATAACGCAACTGTTGCTGCCCCTAAAGGTTGCAGACAAATATCAACAATTTCAAGACCTGCTTTTTCTACACAACGAAGTAGGTTATGTAGTAAAGTTCTCGAGCCTGTAATAAGTGTACCTTCCATTTCTAATCTTACACCGATCATCCCGCGTGGATCGTTAATCTCGTCAAGACCGTCTACAATGAACTGTCGAGGTACCACATCAATAAATTCACGTTCAGGAGCAATTGACACAACTTGCGCTGCATCTAGAACGCGTAAGACATCTTCATTCCCGATTTCACGATCTTCATTTGAAACAGCGACTACTCCGTGACACGGGAGCAACTGTACCTGGTTTGCATTGACACCTACTACAACTTGCTCAATGTGGATACCCACCATGCGCTCAGCTTGTTCAATTGCTTTTTTAATTGATCGAACAGTTTCATCTATATCAACTATCGATCCCTTCTTCAAACCATTTGATTTTACGTTTCCAACACCAATAATGTTTAAGCTATCATTAACCATTTCACCAATGATGACTTTAACATTGGATGTACCGATGTCAAGACTAACATATATTTCATTGCTGTTCATTCTTTGGCACCTCCTTCTTTATTTATACCATACAACTCAATATATGGAACAACAATCGCAACTTTACTATTTATAAGAAAAATATTCAACGTCTTTATACGTTTCCCTTTTTTAACCCTATATTTTTCTTATTTTTATTTAACATTCATTTAAGAATATCGCAGTAACCTATGAATAACTGCTTTATCTTGAAATAATTATATTTCAAGTGTAAAGATTACCGCCAAGTATAAGTCTACACTAAGATGTACTTGTAGAAAAGTGAAACTTGTACCAATCCTAGTATGAATCTAAGAAAATTTACATTTTTTTCATCAAATTAAGCATTCTTGCAAATTAGCATCCATATAAAGGAACGTTTGTTTCATTTCATACGTAATAACGCAGTAAAAAACGATCATTCTATTCTTTCTTTTCTTCAGCACCTAGTTCCTTCGTATATGCGCCCACTTCTAAGTCAATTAAAACCTTCTTACCAGGTTCAATTGTTTTTAAAATAAGTGGATAAGCTTCCATTCGCTTTGCGAAATTTTGAATAGTGGTGCTCACTTCATATCCTTCATTCATATATAAAGTAAGATGATCTTCATTTGCGTTCGTTGGTGTATAACGAATTTCAGAAATAGACCTTAAAATAGTCGGCGTTAATTTTTCTAGTTCTGCAATTAATTCCTTCATTTTTTCCTCTTTAAACGGTTCAAAAATTGGTGCTGCAACTGGAAGTTTTCCATTCGGAAGTACATCGAGTGTTTTCCCATTTTCTAATAACGGTTGTAATTTCCCATCTTTGTTTATATAGCCAATTGTTAAATATTCTTCGATATGAACATCAATTTTGTTTGGGAAACGTTTCTTTACATTTACCGCTTTAATTTCTTTTCGTTTCGTTAAGTTTTCTTCTGCTTTATGTGCCGTTACTCGGAAATAACTCGTATCATATGTCACACCTGATTCCTTCATAACTTGTTCATCTGTCATATAATGATTTCCAAACACACTTATCTTTTTTATATTACTAAGCGGAGACCGAAAATAAATTAAAAAGAGTACTAATAAAAATAAAATCGATATGTATAAAATTAACCGATGATTAACCGGTTTCTTATTCTTTTTCTTTTGATTCTTTAATTTTGGTACACGATCTTGTAGTTTAATCACTTTACTATTTTTCATGTACGATCCCCCTATGTAACATAAAGAACGGCATGTTCCTCATGCCGTTCTTATCTTCTTATTATAACATAAATGATAATGAGCGGAACGAATAACCGTTATCTTCCAATGATTTCTACTTCTGTATGCATATCAATACCAAATTTATCCTTAATTGTACGCTTTATCAATGCGATCAAGTCTAATACATCTTGCGCTGAAGCCACACCAGTATTAACAATAAAATTTCCATGCATTTCAGAAATTTGAGCTCCACCTATTTTATAGCCACGAAGCCCTGCTTTTTCTATTAAATTCCCTGCAAAATATGGGACTGGATTTCGAAATATACTTCCTGCACAAGGGTGATTCCAAGGCTGCGTTTCACGGCGATACTCTTTATTCTTTTGCATGCTTCTTACAATTTCCTCGCGTTCGCCTACCTCCAATTGGAATTCAGCTTCTAAAACAATACCAGGGCGTTTCATTTGCAATACAGATGTGCGATAAGAAAACCCCATTTCGGTATTCGTCAACCAATTAATTGTTCCATTTTCAAACAAAATAAGAGCTTTCGTTAATACACTCGATATGTCGGACTTATGAGCGCCTGCATTCATATACACTGCACCGCCAACACTTCCTGGAATACCACTTGCAAATTCCAAGCCAGCTAATCCCTGTCGACTAAGTAAAGTTGACAATTTAATGAGGGGATATCCAGCACCAACTCTTACTCTATGTTTTTCGACTTCTAAGTGGTCTAATCCTTCTCCTAAACGAATAACCACACCTTCTATACCTTGATCAGATACGAGAAGATTTGAACCACGACCAATTGCAGTCCACCCTGTCTTATGCTTCTTTACTAACTCTAGCGTCTTCTCAATACCAGCAACATGATTTGGCACAATTAAAATATCAGCTGGTCCGCCTATTTTCATAGTCGTGTAACGCGCTAACGGTTCATTAACTAACACACGGCCAACATTTGCTTCTAAAAGCTCTTTTACTAATTGTTCCATAGACAATCTCCCCCATATTAAGTCTCCTTATTACAGTAATATGCAGGGCGTTCACCTAATGTTATTTTTTAATAAGCTTGTTCATTACTTCATATAGCTTATTTGCTGCATCTGGAATACCAAGTTGCTTAGTAGCCAGTTTCATATTTTGTAATGTTTGTGTATCCAATAAAATCTCATCAATGTCACGAATAAGCGTTTCAGATGTTAAATCTTTTTCAAGTAGCATTTTAGCTGCGCCTTTATCAACAACTGATCGTGCATTTTTTTCTTGATGGTTATTTGTTACATACGGACTTGGAATTAATACACTTGGCTTTCCTAACGCTGTTAATTCTGCAAGCGTTGTAGCCCCTGCTCTTGAAACAACAAGATCTACGCCAGTCAGTACCTCTGGCATATTATGAATAAAAGGTTTAATAATAACATTATTCGGATTCCCTTTTTGTTTCACGGCTTCCATAACTTTATCATAATGTACTTCGCCTGTTACATATAATACTTCGTAACTTTTATTCCCAAATTGTTCAATCGCTTCTACAAAAGCATCGTTAATCGGTCTAGCCCCACGACTCCCACCAAAAATAAGCACGGATTTTTTAGAAAGGGATAGTCCTACCGAACGTTTTCCTTTCATGCCATTTTGGTCCATTACTTCTGATGCACGTGGATTACCTGTCATAACCACTTTTGACTGTGGGAAATGTTCTGCAGCTGCTTCAAAGCAAACTGCGACTTTATCGACATAACGACTTAAAAATTTATTCGTTACACCAGGTACACTATTTTGTTCATGTACAATAGTCGGAATACCTAATTTAGCTGCAGCATATACAACTGGCCCACATACGTATCCACCCGTACCAATCACAATATCAGGGTTAAAACGACGAATATATCGTTTACTATCTTGAACACCTTTTAGGAAACGCATCACTGTTTTTACATTATCAAGAGATATTTTTCGTTTAAATCCACTTATAACAATAGATTGGAACGGAATACCCGCTTTCGGTACGATGGTACTCTCTAATCCATTCTCTGTACCAATGTATAAAAACCTTGCTTCCGGATTTAGTTTTTTTATTTCTCTAATTAAAGCAAGAGCTGGATAAATATGTCCTCCAGTACCCCCACCACTTACTAATACTCGCACTACTGATTCCTCCACTTCCCTGTTCTTATTCAATCGTATTTATTTCTATATACATATTGTATTTTCACACACACACGAAAAACCCTGTCTTTTAAACAGGGTTTAATAGCGAGAATGGCGACTTATATTCAATAATACACCTACTGCCATTAACATTAAGGTCAAACTTGATCCACCATAACTTAAAAACGGCAAAGTAATACCCGTAACAGGCATCAGTCCTGTTACAACACCAACATTAATCATTACTTGAATCGCAATCATCGCCACAATACCTACTGCTAAAAACGTACCATATAAATCTGGCGCTCCTAATGCTATACGAATCCCACGCCATAATAATAGACTAAATAATAATAACACAAATGAACCACCAATAAAACCTAATTCCTCGGATAAGATTGCAAATATAAAGTCTGTTTGTGGTTCAGGTAAATAAAGAAATTTTTGTCTACTTTGTCCAAGTCCAAGCCCAAATAAACCACCAGGTCCAATTGCGAGTAACGATTGGATAATTTGAAATCCACTTCCGAGCGGATCCGACCACGGATCTAAATATGATGTGATGCGTTTCATTCGATATGGTGCTGATGCAATTAACCCTACAAATCCCGCTGCACCAAGCAAACCAAACATTGCAAAGTGAAAAACCCTTGCTCCCGAAATGAATATCATAATAATACATGTCCCAACCATTACCGTTCCCGTACCAAGATCTGGTTGTAACATAATCATCCCAAAAGCAAGAAATACAAAACTAAGAGCCGGTAGTAAACCTCGTTTAAACGATGTAATTAATTTTTGTCGTTCCGCTAAAAATTTTGCTAAGAAAATAATCATCGCGAATTTCATAAACTCTGACGGTTGGATAGAAAATGCTCCGATTCCAATCCAACTTCGCGCTCCCCCACGAACGAGACCTACTCCAGGAATAAGAACGAGAATAAGAAGAACGAAACAGACTAGTAAAATTACTTTTGAATACGTACGCCACACCCAATAATCAATTTTCATGAGAAAAAACATAGCTACTACCCCAAGACTTGCAAATAACAATTGTCTTTTTGCAAAAAAGAATGAATCCCCCATTTTATAAGAGGCCCAAACCGCACTCGCACTATAAACCATAATCATTCCGATTGTTAACAACGCAAGTGTAACGATGATGAGAATAAAATCAGGCGTTTTCTTCATTACCCATGAACACCACCTCTTTGGGCAGAACCTTTTGCCCTATGTAACAAAACATCAGTAGGTGTTAGCCTACTGATGTTTTGATTTACTTTATATAAGTTTATGCACAGCTTGTATAAAAATGTCTCCTCTTTCTTCAAATGTTTTAAATTGATCCCAGCTTGCACATGCTGGTGAAAGAAGAATAACATCACCATCGGTAGAATGAGCATAAGCCTTCACTACTGCATCATCTAAAGTATCGACACGTTCAATTACATCTAATCCTGCTTTTTCTGCCGCTCTTACTAATTTCGGTGCAGTTTGTCCAAATGTTACAATCGCTTTGACATGTTTAAAATATGGAATTAAATCATCAAATTCATTACCACGATCAAGTCCACCAGCCAATAATACAATCGGTTGTGTAAATGCAGATAATGCTTTTTCTGTCGCTAGCATATTCGTCGCTTTTGAATCATTATAAAATTTACGATTATTAATCGTTGTTACATATTCTAAGCGATGTTTTACACCTGTAAAACTTTTTAATACAGTAGTAATTGCTTCATTAGAAACACCTAGTAATTTAGCAATACTCATTGCTGCTAAAATATTTTCTAAATTGTGCTTACCAGGTAAAACAATATCGCTTACTTTAACTACTTTTTCGCCTTTAAAATAAAGAGCGTTATCTTTTATATACGCACCATCTTCAATTTCTTTCGTCGTCGAAAATAATACTTTCTGTCCTTTACTATATGCCGATAATGCCATTACATCTGCATCATCTGCGTTAATTACACTATAATCTGTTTCAGTTTGGTTTTTGAAAATATTCGCTTTCGCCAAACCATACTCTTTCTTCGTCCCGTGATAATCTAAATGCGCTTCAAATAAATTTAAAAAGGCTGCAATTTTTGGTTGGAACGATTCCACTCCCATCAATTGAAACGATGAAAGTTCCGTAACGACAACTTCATTTTCTTTCGCCAATTGTGCAACTTCACAAGCTACAGTACCTATATTCCCCGCAATAACTGGGTGCTTTTGTCCTTCTTTTAACATTTCAAACGTTAACATTGTCGTTGTTGTTTTGCCGTTAGATCCCGTAATCCCAACAAACGGTGCTGCTGAAATGCGATATGCTAATTCAACCTCAGTTACAATTGGAATTTGCTTTTCTTTCGCCGCCACTAAGAGTGGATTAGAATATGGAATTCCTGGGTTTTTTACGACAAGTGAAATGTTTCTCTCCAGTAATTCTAACGGATGCCCACCACATATAACATCCATTCCTTCCGCTTGTAACTCAGCCGCAAGCACATTACCCACTAATGGTTTCCCATCATTTACAATGACGTTTGCCCCTAATTTTTTTAATAAAGTAGCTGCTGCATAACCACTTTTAGCAATACCTAATACAAGAACATTTTTATTTTGATATTCAATTACAGTTTTCAATTACATCCACACCCCGATATAAATTCCTAGCACAGCTAATAAAAATCCTACAGACCAAAACGTTACAACAACGCGCCACTCTGACCAACCACATAATTCATAATGATGATGTAATGGACTCATTTTAAAGACACGCTTTCCTGTTGTTTTGAACGAAATAACTTGGATAATAACAGATAAAGTTTCTGCTACGAATACACCACCAATAATAACGAGTAACAATTCTTGTTTTAACAAAATCGCTACAGCTGCGATAGCACCACCTAAAGCTAGAGAACCTGTATCCCCCATAAATACTTTCGCTGGATTCGCATTGAATACTAAAAAGCCAAGTACAGCTCCTACAACTGCCATACAGAAAATCGCTACCCCAAATTGTTCTTGAGCTACAGCAATAATACTAAACGCTCCGAATGCAATAGCTGCTGTTCCAGATAATAAACCATCTAAACCATCTGTTAAATTAACCGCATTTGATCCACCAATAAGCATAAATAATACAAGAATAAAATATGCCCAGCCTAATTCAAATTTAACATCAGTTCCCGGAATCATGATATAAGTGTGAAATGCTTGCCCTTTTCCAATTAAAAAGAACGCAATAGCAATTACAAGCTGACCAATCAATTTTTGTTTTGATGTTAAACCAAGATTTCTTTTCTTTACTACTTTTATGTAGTCATCTAAAAATCCGATTAATCCGTATCCAAATGTAACTAATAATAGCAATGATACTTCTGCACCTAAATGGTTAAATTTAATCGCCATAATAAGCGTAGTCACCATCATAGATACATATATGACAATACCACCCATCGTTGGTGTTCCTGATTTCTTTTGGTGTGACTTCGGTCCTTCGTCACGAATACTCTGTCCGAACTTTAACTTTCGTAAAAATGGAATAAATAATGGCGAAAGGGCAACAGAAATTAAGAATGCTACCCCAGCCGTTACTAATAAACCTTGTTCAAGCACATGTAGTCCTCCTCTCATGCTGTTACACTTCGTTGTTTAAACGCTCCGTGATTGCTTCTTTAGCGACTTCACGATCATCAAAATGATGAACTTCTTTACCAATAATTTGATACGTTTCATGCCCTTTACCAGCAATAATAATAATATCTTCTGCTTTCACTTTCGAGATAGCGGAACGTATCGCTTCTTTTCGATCAACAATTACTTCATAATTATTCCCATTTGCATCATTTACCATATCATCTAAAATAGCCTTCGGATCTTCACTTCTTGGATTATCTGATGTATAAATTGCATGAGTTGCATATTCGGTTGCAACACTTGCCATTATTGGTCTTTTCGTTCTATCTCTATCACCGCCGCAACCAACGATACAATATACATCACCTTTTGCAAACTGTTTTGCTGTTTTTAGAACGTTCTCTAAGCTATCAGGTGTATGTGCATAGTCAACAATAACTGTGTAATTTTGTCCACCATCAACAACTTCAAAACGTCCAGGAACGCCAGCAAGTTCTTTAATTACATCAATAATTGTTTGTAAGCTCACTCCTGAAACAAGACCTGCTGCTGTAGCAGCTAACACGTTGTATACATTAAACTTACCAATTAATTTCATCGTAACATTTACAGTTTCATACGGTGTTACAAGTGTAAATGTTGTACCGCCACTCGTCATTACGATATCTCGTGCCATAATGTCGCTTGCAACATCTATACCGTATGTTACAACAGTAGCTGCTGTACTTCTCATATACTCTTCTGCTACTGGATCATCACTGTTTAATATAGCGTATTTTTCACGATTATGATGATAACTATTGCCAAGCTGTGCAAAAAGCAACCCTTTCGCATGTTTATATTCTTCCATCGTTTTATGATAGTCTAAATGATCTTGTGTTAAATTCGTAAATACTGCAACATCATAATCGCACCCGTGTACACGGCCAAGATCTAAAGCATGAGACGAAACTTCCATTACTGTACTATCCACACCTTGTTCAACCATTTTTGAAAATGTCTGTTGAAGTGTTAGTGCATCTGGTGTTGTATTTTTCACCTCAAATGTTTCATCACCGATTTTCATATTAATCGTTCCAATTAGCCCTGTTTTATGACCATGTGCGCGCATAATTTCATCCATAATATGCGATGTTGTTGTCTTTCCATTTGTACCTGTAATACCGATTAAATGTAACTTGTGTGTTGGTTGGCCATAAAAATAATCAGCTAAAACCGCTAGCGAACGAAAAGTATTTTTCACAAGTACAACTGGAACGTCAACATCAATTGGTCTTTCCGCAACAATAGCAGCCGCTCCTTGTGCGGCTGCTTGCTTAGCAAAGTCATGGCTATCAACCGTATATCCTTTCATACATATAAATAAGCTTCCCTCTTTCACTTTACGTGAATCCGCTTCAATAGATGTTATTTCTGGATTTTCTGTTGGAACAACTGGAAAATCATGCAAACATGATACAAGTGTATGCAACTTCATTTCACTAAACCCTCTCTACATTGTTTATTTATCTCTTATTTTAGCAAGTAACACGTTACCTCCTAGTTATATAAAAATAGGAGGTAAGTGCTACTAAAGTCTAATCAATAGATTTATTTATTAATGAGACACTTATCGTCTCAAATAAAGCAATTTTTCTATAAAGAACTCACTTCCACCAATTGTACCATAAAACACAATCAGTTACCTTTAATTCCCGAAGTAAATTCTAACTTTTGAACCCTCTTTCACTTTAGCTCCTGCTTCTGGTGATTGTTTAATTACTTTCCCACCATCACCACTTATATCAAGCTTCAAGTCTACAAGTTGCGTTTGTAAATCTTTCTTTTTCATACCAATTAAATTCGGAACTTCCACAGTTGGTGTATCGCCCCATTTATATTCTTTCTCAACTTGCTCTTTTCTCGGTTCCACTCCCATTACAGGAAGTGCGTCACGAAGAATATTCCCAACAATAGGTGCTGCTACAACTCCACCAAATTGAGTAACTCCTTTTGGATTATCCACTGCTACATAAACAACAATTTGCGGATCGTCAGCTGGAGCAAAACCGATAAATGATACAATATAGTTATTATCTAAATATTTTCCATCTTTCACCTTTTGAGCAGTTCCAGTTTTTCCACCTACACGATATCCATCAATATAAGCCCCTTTACCAGAACCTTTCGCTACAACATTCTCTAATGCGTAACGAACTTTCTCTGAAGTTTCCTTGGAAATAACTTCCCTTTTCGCAACAGGTGTCTTTTTGCTGACAACTTGATTATTCTTCGGATCAATAAATTCCTTCGCTATATATGGCTGATACAAAGTTCCACCATTTACAGCGGCCGCTACAGCTGCTACTTGTTGAATCGGTGTAACAGAAACACCTTGCCCAAACGAAGTCGTCGCTTGCTCGACTGGACCAACTTTATCTAAATTAAATAAAATCCCGCTACCTTCACCTTGTAAGTCAATTCCGGTCTTCTGTCCAAACCCGAAATTGCGAATGTATTTAAACAATCGATCTTTACCAAGACGATCACCGAGTTCAATAAATCCTGGGTTACAAGAGTTTTGAACTACCTCTAAAAACGTTTGGCTACCATGACCTCCCGCTTTCCAACACCGCAATCTAGCTCCACCAACTTCAGCTGCCCCATCATCATAAAATGTATCTTTCTCTAAGTCTACCAAATTTTCATTCAAGGCTGCAGCTAATGTAATAATCTTAAATGTTGACCCCGGCTCATACGTACTCCATACAGGTAAGTTTCTGTTATATACTTCCGGAGAAACACTTTGGAAATCTGCTGGATCAAAACTTGGCCGACTTGACATACCTAAAATCTCACCATTTTTCGGATTCATTGCAATTGCGATCATGCCATCTGGATTATACGTTGACTCCGCAATATTCATTTCTCTTTCCATAATTCTCGTAATGCGTGCATCAATCGTTAGTCCCAAATTCAAACCAGCTTCTGGCTTTTTGAAATCATCTCCAACGTTAGGCATTCTCTGTCCTTTAGCATCTGCAAAAAATCGCACATGACCTTTATCACCATTTAGCTCTTTATCATAATATTTCTCTAGTCCCATAAGCCCTTGATTATCACTGCCCGCAAATCCTAATACGTGTGATAAAAAATTACCGAATGGATAGTACCTGATAGAATCCTCAGCGATATACACACCCTTTAAACTTAATCCGCGTACTTCTTTCGCTTTGTCATGCGATATTTTCCTTCCGCCTTTATCAAGCCTTACAATCGACTCTTTTTTTGTAATCCGCGTATAAATATCATCTTTTTCCACACCTAATACTGCAGCTAACTTCTCTGCAGTCTCTGCTGGTTTTTCAATTTGCCTCGGCACAACAAAGACGGTCGGTGCACTTTTATTCGTAGCAAGCTCCACACCATTTCGATCTAAAATTTTCCCTCGCTCTGGTTCAAAAGTAATATTACGACTCCATGAATCCTTCGCACGATCTGTTAACATATTTCCAAGAAAAAATTGCACATATCCAAGACGAATATCGATGATGGTGAAAATGAGTATACCCGATATAAGTATAAAAATAAGTCGTTTCCTAACTGTTACATTTGATACACGCATATTGGAACAAGCCTCCCTTACGCCTAGCTTGTTCCAATATATGCTTGTACTTATTTAATTAGAACTTCTTCCCTATTACCATTATGGCTTTTCTGCTTCTTGCTGTGGCTCAAGTGGTGGTACGAGTGTTACACCTAGTTCTGTACCAGGTTGCAACAAGGTTCCTTCCGCCACACTTTGTTCCGTTACATATCCTGTACCAGAAGGTTTTAAGTTAAGCTTTAATGTTTTTGCTAAATTCATAACATCACGCAGTGCCCATCCCTGTATATTTGGCATTGTAGGCTTATCTCCTACTAAGAAGACTCGATCACCTTTTAATGTTTGTTCAGTTGCTTTTGGCACTTGCTGCTGTACTTTCCCTTCACCTAATACGATTGGACGAAGTTTTGCTTTATCAATTGCTTTTTTCGCTTCATCCATCGTTTTTCCGGTTACATCTGGAACGACAGTTTGTTGCTCTTTCACATATTTCTTCGGATCCTTTATTTCATTTGGTTTAATCTTTAAATACTCTAAACTATTTTTCGTTACATATTTAAAGATATCAGCTAAAGGTTTAGCCCCGTTTTCATCATCTTTTAATTTCGGCTGTTTAACGGCCACATACACAACAAGTTGTGGATCGTCCATCGGTGCCATACCTAAGAATGAGAATATATAATTCTCTCTTCCTGTCATATAGCCACCTTTCCCGTCAGGAATTTGTGCTGTACCTGTTTTACCCCCGACTGAATAGCCATCAATTTTATATGCAGTTCCTGTTCCTTTCGGTGATGTAACAACACGTTCTAGTAATTGTCTTACTTGCGCGGCTGTCTCTTTGGTAACAGGTTTTCCTACTTCTTCTGGTTTATGCTCTAGCTGTACTTTACCTGTTATTGGATCCACAATTTTATCAATTGTATAAGGTTTCATCATTTTCCCATCATTTGCAATCGCTGTTGCAGCTTGTACAAGTTGAATTGGTGTAACTGTAGAACCTTGTCCAAATGCTGTTGTTACTTGTTGTATTTGTTGATCAAATAAAATTGTATTTGACCCTTCACCAGTTAAATCAATGTTTGTTTTTTCATCTAATCCAAAATTATGAATATATTTTCGGAAACGCTCTGGACCAAGCTTTTGATCGCCTAAAATTGCAAACGCTACGTTTGAAGATCGCTCTACCCCTTCATCAAAAGTAATAGAACCCCATCCAGCCCCGCCGTTATGATCTTTTATTTTGCGATTACCAACTTGATATGTACCAGACTGATAAAAGTCTTGCCCATTGTATACACCTTCATTAATGGCCGCCGCTAATGTGAAAATCTTCATTGTCGATCCCGGTTCAAATGCATTTGCAATTGCGTCGTTATAAAAGTACTTCATCTGCCCCTGGTTCGGATCATAACTAGGTTTACTAGACATCGCTAATATTTTCCCTGTTTTTGGATCTGCGACAATTCCTATTAAACTTTCTGGTTCATAATGTTTACTCGCTTCTTTCATTGCGTCTTCTAAATAACTTTGAATACGTTGGTCAAGCGTTAAATATACGTTATCTCCATTTTTAGGTGCCTTTACATTCACTTTCCCACCGTCAAGTGATACACCTTTACGGTCCCCTGTATAAGCTACCTCTCCATTAGAAGCACCTAAGTATTTATCCAAACTCTTTTCTAAGCCAAATTGACCTACTGCGATTCCATCTTCATTCGGTTTCGCGTACCCAATAACGTAAGATGCGAAATCACCGTTTGGATAAACTCTCGCATTTTCAGTAATGAAAGAAATTCCCGGCAATTTCAATGCTTCTATTTGTTCTTTCTTTTCTTTCGTCAAGCCCTTACCTAACGTTCCAAATTCCACTTGACTTCTGCCTTCTTTATTTAAAGTAGCTAAAATTTCATCTTCATCTTTTTCGAGTACTCCTGCGATTTTTTTTGCAGTATCCTCTTTATCCTTAACAGCATTGGCTCCTTTTAACTCGGCTACAAGTTTATAAGAATTTGCATCTTGCGCTAGGACATGACCATTTTGGTCATAAATTGTTCCTCGATTCGCTTCGAGAACTCCTTTTTTACTATGTTTCTGTTCAGCAAGTTTTTTCAAATCATGATTGTCCACTGTTCCTGTTACTTGTATGTAAAAAAATCGGGCTAATAACAGCAAAAAGAGCAGGAGGAAAAATATCATAAAATAACCTGCTCCCTTATTGGTATGAAATTTGGTCATAGTTCTCTTCATCTTTTCTTCACACCTATTTGCCTTACTTTAGGCCTTTCACATTATTCGCATTAATTTCTAGCCCGTGTTTTTTTGCAACTTCAGCGATACGTTCATAACGACTTAACTTCTCTACTTCAGCCTGCAATTCTTGATTTTCCTTTTGTTTTTTCACAATTTGTTCTTCTATCGTCGCTGCTTCTACATTAACTTGATATAGACCCGCTTTATTCCCAATAAAAGCTACACAGGCATATAATAAAAATCCAATAAACGTTACGTACAATAGCTTTTCAATTCTTGTAATTTTCGTTTTAACTTTTGGCTTAACCATCTGCTGCGGCGGCGCTTGAATTTGTACCTCTTCTTGCGCCTGTTGTTTATACTTTACAGCTAAATTAGTCATACCTCTCTCTCCTTTTTATCGTTTTTCAGCGATTCTCAACTTCGCAGAACGCGCTCGATTATTTTCTTCTAATTCAATGTCAGAAGGTAAAATCGGTTTCCTTGTAATAAGCTTTAATTTCGGCTTAAATTCATCAGGAATAATCGGTAGTCCCTGTGGTAATTGCGGTGTTGTGCTATTTCGCTTAAACGTCGTTTTACAAATACGATCTTCTAAAGAATGGAATGTTATAACACTAACTCTTCCACCAGGCTTGACCATATCAATTGCAGATTCCAACGCTTCTTCAAATACTTTTAATTCATCATTTACAGCAATACGAATCGCTTGGAATACTCGCTTCGCAGGATGTCCACCTGTTCTACGTGCCGGAGCTGGAATACCTTCTTTAATTAATTCCACTAATTCTCCTGTCGTTTCAATAGCCTTATTCTCGCGATAAGCTTCAATTTTCCTTGTTATTTGCTTTGAAAATTTTTCTTCTCCGTATTGGAAGAAAATTCTTACGAGTTGTTCATATGACCAGCTGTTCACAACATCATATGCTGTTAATGGGGCATCTTGATCCATCCGCATATCTAACGGTGCATCATGATGATAACTAAAGCCACGCTCTGGTGTATCTAATTGTGGGGATGAAACACCTAAATCGAATAAAATCCCGTCTACTTCTGTAATACCTAATTCATGTAGTTTTTCAGATAAATAACGGAAGTTGCTCTTCACTGTTACAAATTGTTCACCATAAGAAGAAAATTTTTCCTTCGCATTTTGAATCGCTATTTCATCTTGATCAAATGCTATTAATTTTCCACCATCTGTTAGCTGAGATAATAAATAAGAACTATGTCCTCCTCCACCCAGTGTACAATCTACATATGTACCACTCGGCTTTATATCTAAGCCATCTACTGTTTCTTTTAAAAGTACTGTTACGTGTTTGAACATTGCTGCACCTACTCTTTTTCCAATTAATTATGTTAAATACATTTCTCACTCTACAAACAAAATTTACTACCAGAGGATGAAATGCTACTAAAGAACGACTCATTTAACTTCCAACAAGGTAGCACGCTATACAAATCGCTATTTTATTTTATTATATACTAAATTTTATCATTTTTTGCGGGAATTTAAACAAAAACCTGTCGAAAAAGATAATAATCCGTTTACATTTTGTGCTATTTTGTCATATATATATACCTGATACATAGCGATTCATTACATTAACATAAGATGGATAATTCAGAAAAATTTCACTTCACAGTTAATTCGACAGAATAAAAATAAAATCCTGCTCAGAAGAGCAAGATTCTATAGTTTTATTACATGATGTTTTCCGTCCCACGAAAAAGATTGTTCCATTACCCGGTCAATAAAATCAAGACCGAACCGATTTAAATAATAACACACATTCCACACACGTTCTTGCGGTGCCCCTAATGGACGAAGCGCAAATTGTAAACGGCGGAATTTATTCAGTTGAACTTCATGTTTCTTCTCAACATTTCTTTTCAACATTCTTTCTAACAGTTCAATTTGCTCATTAATTTTCAGTTCATTTTTCCCAGCAAACTCATTTAACCCTGGATCTATCTTTTTCACGAATTGTTGTAATGATGTATGAATATCCATTATTTCTTTTTTCGCTTCTATAAATCGCTCGTCTATCGGTTCCTCTATTTGATTAGAAAGCCAATTGTCACGCAGATTATCTATATTATTTAGAAATGGATCAATTTCTTGCAAATCTAAATCATATAAATCTGTCGCTATATCTCGCTCCATATAAGTAATCGTAAGACGCGGAACAACAGGTGGCATTTGGAAACCAGCCGTATGAAACACTTGTTGCAATTCACTCCAATAAGCTAACTCCCCCGGACCGCCAATAAACGCTAGCGTAGGAAACACATATTCTTGCATAAGAGGGCGCGTTACAACATTATTACTAAAACGTTCTGGACTTCTTTCCATCTCTTCCATCAATTCTTCATACGAAAATGAATGTACTCCATCTTTCCCAATAAACTTCCCTTGATTCTCTTCAAGCAATACTCGCTCATTATCAATTTCCATAAATATATGCACTGCATTTGTCTTCGTTTCAATAATCGGTTTAAATCCTAATCCCTTAATTACTTCCTGTTGATTACGAAGCCCTACTTGAATTTCTTTATATTTACTTATAATTTGTTGTAAAAACGGTACTTCTAATTTTCTTAATGCAGGATGATGTGAATCTACAAGAATTAAGCCAGAATTTGCGAACATTTTCGTAATAAGGCGAGCAAAGAAATCTACATATGTATGCGATTTACCTAAAGCATCATCAACAAATTGTAATACATCCTTTGTAAAATTCGTTTCCGGATATGTTTTAAAAATCTCTTCGACCCATTTTCTACAGTCTTCAATAGAAAGCTCAGACTCAGAAGCACTCGCCTTTTTCGGATAACGATCATGAAAAATGGTCTTTTTTATTTTTTTATTTTTCGTTACAAATGTATGATTAATTTCATCCATATCATGGTCTTCACCAGCAATCCAAAAGACAGGAACAACCCGAACCCCTAAGCTCTCTTCTTTTTCTTTTGCAAGCTGTAAAATTGAAATGATTTTATGCACTGTATAAAGCGGACCAGTTAATAACCCAGCTTGTTGTCCAGCTATAACAACATATGTATTTTCATCTTCAAGCGCTTTTATATTTTGAATTGTAACTTCTCCCGCTTGCAATTGTGTATTATATTCTAATAAATGCGTTACTAAATCTTGACGGAAAAACTCTCTCTCACGCAAATCATGTAAACGCTGTTTAAAAGCATCCTCTGTTAACAGATAATCAAAACATGACTGTATCTCTTTACCGTTCATATAGTCCGCTACAACACCTTGTAGTGGAACAGAGATTTCTTTTATCTCCATATAATTCTTCCTTTCGTATCCTGTTCTCTCACCAACCCACATTGTAGTCAATGTTTCACGTAAAAGCAAAGAAAAACACTTATAATTCCATTCCTTTTATTGCATTGAACAAAAATCGAAGTGTCGGAACAGATTGTCGTTGTTCCTTAGCTTCTTCTAGTACATATCCAACAATCGCATTAACTTCCGTTTGTCTATTCGCTCTTACGTCAGCTAACATAGATGAAGTATTATGCGATGTTTTTTCACATACTTGGCATACCATTTGCCATACCATTTCCTTATCTTCTTCTTTAACAAGAAATGCAATTTCCTGAAATACTTGCTCCATCATTTGATAAAAAAACGGGTTTGAAATTAACTCCCCGTTCTCAACCCGCAATAATGCCGTCAACGGATTAATACATACATTGACTACTAATTTATTACGCATAATCCCCTTCCAATCATCTTCTATCTGAATCGGAAAATAATCAAAAGGAAAACAATTAAATACCTTTTTAAAACAACTAGATTGACCACGCACTACACCAAACTTTGTAACACCTATTCCAGTATGACGAACTGTATGTCCATCCTCTTTTTTTGCACCATGCTCCACAATCCCGACTGCTATACGTTCATTTCCTAGTTTTTGCATAATGTGAAGATGGGACATTCCATTTTGCAAAAAGATTAATGACGATTCTCCCTGCACAAAAGGTAATATGTCAGTTATATGATATTGCTTTACAGCAATAAATGTATAATCTAACTGTTTATCCGGCATACTTTCTATCGGTAAAATAGACGGAAATACTGTTTCACGTTCTCCATTCCTAATACAAGTTACACCCGTTAAGTTTAATTCTTCTGCTTGCTTAGCGTTTCTTGTAAACAACGTAACATCTTGATTGCTTTTTTGTAAATAAAATGCATATAGGAGACCAATAGCTCCCGGTCCAACAATTCCAATTTTCATCTTCACACAAAGAACTCATATTAACAAGTGATATAAGTTCCCTTGCCCTTCCCCCTTTACATCTTATTAAATTACAATTACATAGTTAAGGATTCAATTATCTTTTACCAAATGCAACCTCTTCTTTCACTATGTATATACTACCTATATACATAGTTCTATTCTTAGTTTAGCAAATCCTCAAAAAAATAATGAAAGAAATATTCTATCTTCTTCATAAAAATTAAAAAATGAGTTATAATATTATTATAAATATTTTAACTTTTCTGCATTCAACAAGATAAGAAAAGGATGTGATGTAATGGGATTCCCAAAAGTTGAACGCTTGCTCATCAATTATAAAACATTAGATGAATTTAAAAAATTTAAAGGGTGCGGAGCTCAAGAACTATCCATGTTGGAAGAATTACAAGCAAACATTATTGAAAATGATAGTGAGTCTCCATTTTACGGTATTTATTATGGAGGATCGCTAATCGCACGTATGAGTCTATATATGAAAAGGAACGGTGGAGAACCATTTGAAATTACTGGTACTTACCTAGAACTTTATAAACTTGAAGTGTTGCCGACTTTTCAAAAACAAGGATTCGGACAAATGCTTGTTAATTATGCGAAACAACTACAATTCCCAATTAAAACGATAGCACGTATCCAGTCAGCTGGTTTTTGGGATAAATTAAGTTTCCAGCCAGTATCAGTAACTAATGGCGATTTTTATATTTGGCACCCAGAAACAAATTTGAATGCGATTACAAACGAAGAATCTGCATAAAAAATAAAAAAAACAGCTGTTACGCAGCTGTTTTTTATTTCTTTATTTTCTCTAATTCTCCATTCGAACGAGTACCATTTCTTTCTGCTACCATTACACTTCTTTTTTGATCGATATAATCAAGTAATGTTCTATATTCTTCCTCATATACTGATAATCGCTCCAAAAGACATTCTTTCTCTGTTTGTAACGATTCAATTTGTTGTTGCAACACCATTAAAGAGCTTTCATCTTTATAATTTCGCAAGAATTCAATAACATCATTCAACGTAATAGTTTTTGGCTCTAATACCTTTGTCTCTTTCACTTCATAATTTTCTACCTTACGAAGTTGCTTTGCTTCTTCAATACGTTCTTTATACTGCTTTCTAACGTAAGAATTCCACCTAAATCCACAAGCTGCAGGTGTACGAGACAAATGCCTCCCCACTTCTTTAAAAGCGGAAAGTTGCGTTCCACCTTCACGAATATGCCGGAGTACTACTTCTGCCAGAAGCAAATCTTCATCATCAGTCCAAGCATCTTGTCTTGTTGTCGCCATCTCTCTAGTCCTCCCTATGCATTTTTTATTAAGCATATGCAGTTACTAGAAAAGATAGAATACAACAAATAAAGAATAAGGCAAAAAAAAAAAATAAACGTAGAAGATATCTTCTACGTTTATTTTTCGCAATTACTTGCTGATTACTTCTTTACCTTTGTAAGTACCGCATGCTTTACATACACGGTGAGCTAATTTCGCTTCACCACAGCTTGGGCACTCTACCATACCAGGTACTGATAATTTGAAATGCGTACGACGCTTTCTTTTTACTGTTTTAGAAGTTCTTCTAAAAGGTACAGCCATTCTTCCCACCTCCTTAAAAGAAATAGTTATTTTCATATGAAGGCCTAAACCAGTCTTCCGATTATTTGTCAAAAAACTTTGCAAGTCCTGCCAATCTTGGATCAACAGGCTTTTCTTTGTTTTCTTCCGAAATCACTTGCCAGTCTTGACCTTGCATCGGTGCTCCACCAGAAACATCATCACTGAAAATTTGCATTGGAATCTCCAAAAGTATATTTTCCTTGATTACGGGCAGTAAGTCAAGTACTTCTCCTTCTAAACAATGAAATTCAGCTTCTGTTTCAAATTCTTCTTCTTCTGAAGTTTGGAACACCTCAGTTGTTTTAATGTCAAATGGTAATGTCACATCTACTAAAGAGCGAGAACATGGTAAAACCATGCTTCCAGTTATATGTAGATGAAACGTAAACTTACCGGAGCCAAAATCAACTCTTCCTGTTACATGAACAGGATTAATTTCACGAATATCTTTCTCGACCTCTTTTAGCTCACTTACATCTACCATTTCATTTAATGTCAATCCTTTATTTCTCAATTTATTCAATTGATGGATGGACCATTTCATATCATATCACCTCAAGGCAACAAACAAAATTATAGCTAGCCATTTTATATTTGTCAATGTTTTTTCTTTACACTATAATGAAGTCATCATAGGAAATAATATATAGATTATCACGTTTTCCAAAAAGATGCTACATCGAAAGGAGAGATTACCATAAAATCCAGTGGTATTGTTGTTGAATATAACCCTTTTCATAACGGTCATGCTTATCATGTGCAACAAACAAAAAAGTTAACACAGTCTGATATTATTATCGCCGTTATGAGTGGTCCTTTTTTGCAGCGTGGTGAGCCCGCACTCATCTCCAAATGGTATCGTACTAAAATGGCCTTAACAAACGGCGTAGACCTTGTTATAGAGCTTCCTTATGCATTCGCAACACAAAAGGCCGAAACTTTCGCAAATGGCGCAATTTCGATTTTAAACGCCCTTGGTGTTTCTGAAATTTGTTTCGGTAGTGAAGATGGACAAACTGAAAATTTCTACAATACCATCGCTATACAAAAAAATGAAGAAGAGACTTTTAATCGTCTTGTGAAACAATTTATGAATGCAGGTAATAGTTATGCAAAAGCTACATCTGAAGCCTTTCTACACATCTTACCAGCCGAAAAAAACGTAGATATGTCACAACCAAATAACATTTTAGGCTTACAGTACATTAAGGCAATTCTCTTACAAAATAGTTCCATGCAAGCACAAACTATAAAAAGATTCGCCTCTCATTATCATGATGAAACATTTCACGATCAACATATTGCAAGTGCAACAAGTATTCGCAAACAGCTATTTAATGAAAACGGTTCCTCTACAACTATTGAGCCTTTCATCCCGAAAATGACTGCTTCTCTTTTAGAAAACTACAAACAAAACTACGGGACGTTACATAACTGGGAAAAATACTTTTCATTTTTCAAATACAAACTTATGACGATGTCTTCAGAGGACTTACAACATATATATGAAATGGAAGAAGGTTTAGAGCATCGTATTTTATCAAAAATACAAAACAGTTCATCTTTCTATTCATTCATGGAAGCATTAAAAACAAAACGTTATACATGGACTAGATTACAAAGAGCTTGTACACATATTTTAACAAATACAACGAAGGAAGAAATATATAAAGCAAATATAGAGCAACACGCGCCGTATATCCGTCTTCTCGGAATGTCACAAAAGGGACAAACTTATCTTTCTAAAAACAAGAAAAAAATAGAACTCCCAATCCTTACTCATACGAAAACATTCGAACATCCAACTTTAGACATAGAGCGAAAATCAAATGCTGTATATTTCTCCATAATGCAAGAACCTTTGCGGACACAACTGCTAAAACAAGACGCAACGCATCATCCAATTCGTTATGATGAAACAACTAAAAAATTCCTATAAAAAAAACCTCTCTTTTTCAGAGAGGTTTACTTTGTTTTACCCATTTTTTCCAAATACGTTAATGCATCATCCAGTGTGTCCACCGGTACAATTTTCATCTTTGTTTTAATATCTTTCGCAGCTTCAAGAGCATCTTTATAATTCGATTTCTCTACACCTTTTTCATTTGGCGCAAAAAACACTTCAGCTCCTGCATCACTAGCAGCTACTACTTTTTGCTGAATACCACCAATTGGACCAATTTCTCCTTTATCATTGATTGTACCTGTTCCAGCTATTTCATGTCCGTTTGTTAAATCTTCTTCAACGAGCTGATTATAAATTTCTAGTGTAAACATTAACCCTGCTGATGGCCCTCCTATTTCATGGGAATCAATTTTCACTTTCGGATCTACTACTAACTCTCTTTCCGTAACGATAGAGACCCCTATACCGACGCGTCCATTCCCATTAGGGATTGTCTTTACATTTAAATTTTCTTTAAACTGTTTTCCGCCCCGCTTATATTCAATATTTACTGCATCCCCTTCTTTTTTCCCTGTCATATACTCAATAAATTGTTCCGTCTTGTCGAATGTTTTTCCATCGACAGCTACTATAACATCTCCAAGCTTAAGCTTTCCTTCTGACGGCATGCCCTTTGCTACACCAGCCACTAGTACACCTTTATTTTCAAAAGAAACAGAGCGATTTGCACGTTTATATGCATTATAAATTGCAGCGTTTTGTGAATCTTTCATTGCATAATTTTGGCGAAATTGATATTCTTCATCACTCTCACCTTTTTGCAATATTTCTTCCGCCTTCGAAACGTGTGTATATTTATTAAATTGTGCGGCTATTAAGTTCACCACATTTGCAGGCCCCATTGAGACAGTGACAAGCATGAAATCACCAGACTCTTTCGTTCCACCGTCAACTTGCACGTACGGCGCTAATTTCGCCGCCATACCTGGTTTTGTCACATAATACGGCAAACGCACATAAACAAGTAGCATCGCCAATATAACCCCTATTAAAATTGCATATATAAACCGAAAACGCTTAAACATTATGTTTCTCCTTCCACTGCTCAATTAGTAAATAAATGTTTGAAATGTGTTTTTCTGCTTCCACTTCTCCGACCCGAATGATGTCTTCAATATGTGTAAAAGCACGCGAACTAAATTGTTCTACGGCTGGCCGCATCATTAAATCTGATGCTATTTGCCGATTCATCACAAGTTCATGTTGCATGATTTCAATACTTTGCATAATCACATCATAAATCGATGTAACCTCTCCATTCACCTTAATTGGAGATACATCAACAGCAATAACAATATCAGCCCCTAAATCTTTTACAACCGATACGGGAATACGGTCAATTACCCCTCCATCCACTAATAAGCGGCCATCTATTTTCTCTGGAACAAACACCCCTGGCACAGATATACTAGCTCGAACCGCCTCCGCAATCGGACCGCTTGTAAAAACAACTTTTTCCCCCTTCAAAATGTCAGTAGCCACAACAGCCGTCGGGATATCTAACTCTTCTAAATTTTTATTATATGTAAACATTTTAATCATATCTTTAATACGTTTTCCAGTAATAAATCCCATTTTAGGAACTGTAAAATCCAAATAATATTTCCTTTTAAAAACAGCTGCCAATTTATACAGTCTTTCAACATTACAACTCGCTGCATAAAATGTACCAATTAATGCTCCTATACTACTACCTGCTATCATATGGATAGGGATACCAGCTTCCCTTAACACTTTTATTACCCCTATGTGAGCAAAACCTTTTGCACCTCCGGATCCAAGCGCTAAACCGATTTTTGGTTCCTTCATTTTTCTCACCCTTTAATTTTTTTCATTCCTTTTTCATACTTATGGTCTAAATTCACCACATATCCACGTATACTGAAATGAACGTTTTTGGGACAAAGGGGGATTTTCTTACATGTACGAAAAATGGAAAACTGCTTTTCTTACCATATCAATGTTGTTTTTAACCTTTTCTCTTGTACTTCACCCCCAAGATGCTTTGCAAGCTTCAATTCGCGGGTTAAATATATGGTGGGAAGTTGTATTCCCTTCACTACTACCGTTTTTCATCATTGCGGAACTTCTAATCAGTATTGGTGTTGTAAAATTTATCGGTGTTATATTAGAACCACTAATGCGTCCACTGTTTCGTGTTCCAGGGGTAGGTGGGTTTGTTTGGGCAATGGGAATGGCTTCAGGATTCCCCGCTGGCGCCAAATTAAGCGCTAGACTACGCAAGAGCAATCAACTAACACAAATTGAAGCGGAACGACTCGTATCTTTCACAAATTCTTCTAATCCACTTTTTATTTTCGGAGCGGTTTCTATTGGTTTTTTCAATAATCCGAAATTAGGGCTCGTATTAGCAGCAGCACATTATATAAGTAACCTTATCGTCGGATTACTTATGCGCTTTTATGGTAATAACGATACTTACATAAAAGACAAACATACGAATCAAAAGCGTGCCTTTCAAAACCCTTTTTCCATCCTCCACCAAACACGTATGCAAGAAAAAAGACCAATCGGAAAACTACTCGGTGACGCTATCGTTTCTTCTATTCAAACATTGCTCATGATTGGTGGGTTTATTATTTTATTCTCTGTTTTAAATAAAATGATTACTGTTTTCGAAATTACAGAAGCGCTTTCTTTTATTATGCAACATATTTTATCATTCTTCCAACTTACATCCCAATTTAGTATTCCGATATTATCCGGTATTTTTGAAATGACGCTTGGAAGCCAAATGATTAGTCAAATTAATGAAACAACACTTCTTCAACAAGCGATGGTAACAAGCTTCATTTTAGCATTTAGCGGCCTTTCTATTCAGGCACAAGTAGCAAGCATATTAGCGGAGACAGATATCCGCTTTAAGCCATATTTTTTAGCTCGAATTATCCAAAGTATTCTCGCACCTATTTTCACTTTTATATTTTGGGGACCATTTTATGAAAAAGTTCATTCTTTCTCGCCTACGCAAGAAGATCTTCCCGTATTTTTATTGAATCATTCTTACACACTAACTGATATTTGGACATCATTTATACACTACGGACCAATTTTCACCTTATTTTGTTTATATTTATATGTTATCTTATTGTTTTTACGCATTTATAAAGAAAAACCCCGTTCACTTTAACGGGGTTTGAAACTTTTCTTTTAAAGCACGCTCTACCATCGGAGGAACAAGGTCTACTACACTTCCCCCATATCTCGCAACTTCTTTTACAATACTTGAACTTAAAAATGAATATTGATTATTTGTCATAATAAAGAAGGTTTCGATATTTTCGTCTAATTTTCGATTCATTGAAGTAATTTGCATCTCATATTCAAAATCAGAAACCGCTCGCAAACCACGTAATATTGCGTTTGCATTACGCATTTTTGCATATTCCACCAATAATCCACTATGTGAATCAACTTTTACATTCGGAATATCCTTTGTCGCCTCTCGAATTAACTCTAGGCGTTCTTCTACCGAAAAGAATGGTTTTTTTGATGAATTGTTTAAAACAACTACATATACTTCATCAAATACTTTTGCTCCCCTTTTAATAATATCCAAATGTCCAAGGGTAATTGGATCAAAACTCCCTGAAGAAATAGCTATACTTGTCATTCTGTCCCCTCACCTTCATACTTATAAATCGAAATTGCTGTAATCCCATAGTTTTCTGCCCGTACTTTTACAAGTTCTCCTATAGAATCAGGTAAAACCACGTCATCCCCATGCTCTGCCATAATGATTCCATCTTTATTTAACAATCCATGTTGATCCATCACACTAATTAAAGACACAATTTTTTGACCTTTATATGGAGGGTCTATTAGTATAAGATCGAATGATATTTCACGCTTTATAAGCGCCTTTACCGCACGTTCCGCATCATTTCGGTACACTTCGGCTTGTTCTTGTATTCTACAGCTTTCTAAATTTTGATGAATGACTTTTATCGCTTTACTATCTCGGTCAACAAAAATCGCTTTATCAATCCCTCTACTTATGGCCTCAATTCCAAGACCACCACTACCACCAAATAAATCAAGAGCGATACCACCATCATAATAAGGACCTATCATATTAAAAATAGATTCTTTTACTTTATCTGTCGTTGGACGTGTTGTATTACCAGGTACCGCTTTAAGTGGGTGCCCTTTACATTTCCCTGAAACTACTCTCATCTGTTGTCACTACCTTTATTTCAATCTATCGAGCGATTACAGTAACTCCATCTCAAGTCGGTAACCGCTACCAAACCATACAATTCTTCACTAATTCGTTACTTAACCTATAGAGAACTTTAGTTAAAATAACCGTTCGCTATTTCTCGCATATTCATCTCACTATTTGCGAACAAAAACCCTTTATGTACATCAGTTCCACTTTACCTTTTTTATCCTATCATAAAATAAAAAAAAGAAAAATAAAAAGCCTAACATAAATTTTAATTTCATTATGTATATCTTCATTTAGATTGGACATAAATAAATATAACAACATCACATTCGATGTTGTTGCCAACCGCGGAGAAGACTTACGTTTCCCCATAAGTTCTTCCTCCGGTTTCTCCTCTCCCTTTGCCTTCTTACTAGTACATACTAGTATTAGAAGGGCCCTGCTTTGCAGGGTTTTTTTATTTGTCTACTTTTCATTTAAAAAGTGAGGTGGTACAGTAAAAGAAAGAGGAGGAAAAAATATGATTCAACGCTTTATAGAACTCGGAGAAGGCTACTCTGACTTATATGAATTACTTGAAATTGCCAAAACAAACCAAGAACGTGTAACACATATGTTACAATTCGAAACTGTAAAAAACGAAAAAAAAGTGTGTTCACTTGTTGTAATACTAAAACCGACAACTACTGGTGATTTCCAACCATTATACATATGTCGTGAAGGCATTCCTGTACTTGAAAATAAAAAAAGTAAACGTGTCGTTTTATTTGAAGAAATGGCGGAACAAATAGGGAAAAAAGTTACTCCCTTTACTGTAAAACCATCAACAACTTTCCCTGAAAAAGAACTATTTTTTAATCATCTAATTGGTATTTTACGAATGAACAATTTCATTCCTCCAATGAAATAACACGTTATTTCAAGTAAAAAAAATCCCCAGCTAAATTTAGCAGGGGATTTTTTTACTTAGCTATAATCGTATTCTTTTGCCCGATCAGGACGCGAATTTTCGAATTCCGTTTTTAAAAATGGGCGATACGACTGTTCTACTTTTTTTACAAAAGGAAGCTTATTCAATTTTTGCATCATATGCTCAATTTGTTCCATATCACAATAAACAACGGCATATTTCAATCGTTTTGATATGTAATGAATGTTACCATATTTCCTTAAAATCTTGGCATGTTTCAATGAATGTAAATAAACAATCATACTTTGTCGTTGCCCGAACATAATCTTCTCCATCTTCTCCTTTTAAAAACTTATATTCTTATATTTTATGAAAACCAATCAAAAATTTATGACATTAAAGGACAAACTCTGTATACGTTTTCTTCTATATTCTAAAAAACAGGGTAAATTACCCCGTTTTTTTACAACCACAACCGCCTCCGGTACCACAACCACCGCCACAGCCACCCGCATCAAAAAACGGATTTCCTGTTGGAACTTTAACGGAAGAAGACACCTCAGAACCAATTGCTACACTAACTTCATCTAATAACTTTTGTAAAGTAGTTTCTGCTCTTTTAAAGGCTGCAACCTTATCATGCATATCTACAGAACGCTTTAATTCCCTCATTTTCGTCGAAACGAAAGTATAATCAGGATGATATTTACCAAAACGTTGCACTTCTTCATATCGCTCTTTCATCGCTGTAAATTGCTGAATTAGCGTCTGTACTTCTATATCTTCTTGTAAATCCTTATAATACTTACGATAATCTTCTGCTATATCTGAACAGATAATCGCTTTTGCAAGCTGCTCTGCCTTATCTAAAATCAATACGCTTTCCAGCGTCGCTACAATCATGAGAGACACCTCCGAGTATTCATCATAACACATTTGGAACAGAACTACTAATTGAAGTGTCTCACCTAAAAGAAAGATATGATTCTAACTACTTTTCATACAATCCCCTTGCACCCTTATACACTAATATGCTCCGCAATATTATATTCAAGAACATCCCATTTCCCACAATTCTCTTTTACATAGCTAATACACGCGTTTTTTAACGGCGTTTTAAATGTAATTTCATCTGGTACAATTGCATGTAAAATAGCTTTTATTGCATGTGAATGCGCAACAATGATAATACGTTTATCTCCATGTGCTGCTGCAACCTCTTGTAAAGCCGTAAAACAGCGCTCTACAATTTCTTCATCCTGCTCCATTCCTTCTACATTACCTTCTGCAATTAACTCTCTAACGGCCGCAACTGGTTTCCCAGAAGCTTCACCAAAATTACGTTCCATAAATCGCTCATCTAATAAAATAGATGGTAATCCAATAGCCCCAGCAATTTCCTTAGCTGTTTCTTGCGCTCTAATTAACGGGCTACTTATAATTATATCCCACGATTTCGCTTGCAAGGCAGCTGCACTTTGACTCGCTTGCTTCTTTCCAACTTCGTTGAGTGGAATATCTTCGCGCCCTTGAATAATCTCTTGAAAGTTCCAATCAGTTTGTCCATGTCGTACTAAACAAATTTCCGTCATGCTGCAACTCCTTTTTTAAATAATCCGATTCTATTGTAACAAAAGTTTTGCATAACGGACATAGTTTTCCCTTCCAATTACGTCGCATTTTGCTGCTTCATATACTGGAACATATCAATCATAATTGAAGCAACCGCCAATTGATTTTGAAATTTTTCCACTTTATCTGGTATCGTTTTTTTGAAATGCTGCATAGCAGCTAACTCAAAAGCTTCTTTTTCTTCTGGGTTACGCGTCAATTTCCGATACCAGTATGGCTGTTCCCTAATATAGCGAGCTAAATCCTCATCAGCTTTTATAAACTCCATAATTTCCGCTCTCATCCTCTTTCCCCCTAATCCTTTTGAAAGAAAAAAGGATTATTTTCAGAAGTACTTTGTTCTTGCTGCGCATGGTTCCCTTGAAATTGTTGGATAACTTGTTGCACGCTACCAATCGCACTCGTTACATTTGCTAAATGATGTTGCATTTGTTCTACGTCTAGCTTTTTAAAAAAAGAAAGCATTTGCCCCATCACATCAGCAGTTTTTTCCTCTTCTGTTCGTTTTTCTTTTTTTTCTTCTTTATTTTCTTTTACCGAAGAAAAAGCAGGTGCTCCATCAGGTCTATACGCTGTCCATATTTGATCTTGTTCACCAAGTAAGTACCATTCTTCATAAAATTGCTGCCAAGTTTTTTGACCACTTCTAACTTCATGAACCATTTTAGGGTGATGGTTTACAAACTCTTTAAACTGTTGAACCGATGGATGTAACGGCCCTTTTGTTGTTGGCATAGTCCTCACCTCTTCATGTATATCTACTATATTGTAAGAAAAAAAAGGCACATGGTTCGCCTATTTTTAGACGATTCATGCACCTTTTTATCTCCCTATTTGTGGACAGTAAGACTCCCACCTTAAACTTCTACGAATACGCAGAGGTTAGGTGGGAGTCTTACCGCCCGTTAAAGCCCGATTGATGAAGGCTAATAATCATGGAAGGATGCCCCCCACTGATTAAAGTTTCACTTTATTTCCGGATAAAGTTTTGAGTATAAAATTTATCATATACCCCAACACCTAATCCAGTAAATTGTTCATTTAATAAATTCTTTCTGTGACCCTCACTATTTAACCAACCTTGTACCGCCGCAATTCCATCACTATGTTGCGCCGCTATATTCTCACCAGCAAGTTGAAAAGCCACTTGCCCACGTTGCAAACGGTCTCCTAACGTACCAAAAGTAGGTGAATCGTGTGAAAAATAATTATTATCCTTCATATCTTTACTATGGCCAAATGCAACATCTGCAGTTTGTTGATCCCATGTTAACAACGGTAATTGATGACGACTTCGAATAACATTTGTTAAATCGAGAATTTGTTGCATATTTCCATTTTCTACTTGCTTCATTTTTTCTGGCGTCAGCGGCTGTTCCGCTATTAATTCACCTGAATAAACAAGTTGATATGGTCTTTGTCGTAATAACGTTTCATCATCCATATAACGAAGACCAACAAGCTCATGTGTAAAATGATCAAAATATAATTGTGCCCAGCCATCTTCTACAGGTACTAGCGGTTGTTCCATTACTTCCGTATCAGATAACTCAAATTGATAACTATTTTTTCCTCTTTTTAATGAAATCTCATGTGAAAGTGGATTCTTTTTATATACCTCTTCATACTTTTCGTTTATATAATAGGGAGCTATCTTAACTTGCTCACCAGCAACATACGCCGTTACAACTTTACGTTCAGCAACTCCAAATTGAACATACTGAGCTAAATCTTGATTATACACCCACCATTCATATCCATAAGCAGACGGCTCTATTCGAGACGGTTCTCCCCACTTCGCTAATAAATTCTCAGAGTCCCCACCAATCATATTTAAAACAGTATCTGTGGATTCTTCATTTACTTGCTTCTTCTTTTTCACAATTTTATTTTCTTGCTTAGAGTGAGATGGGGTTAATATATATTGTGACACGAGTAACTTCCCGTATAAATCAACAGCTAAAATTAAAAATGTAATCATTACGATACGCAATAATTTCTTCAAACGATATACCTCCTGAACAAAGCATAAAATCGAGATATACACAAATCCTTTTATTTCCTTTTTTGTGTGTACCGTACTCTTTTCACTATATCATATTTTCATGAAAAAAGTCTGGATTATCCCTTTTCTCGCAATATGAATTGCACTTTCTTATTATTCATACTATTATAAAAATAATGCACTAACATTAAAAGAAGGAGGTATTCTATGCAATTTACAAATACAAACTTTAATGATGCAGTCGTTGATTTAACTCTTTTAACTGAGATTATGGAAAACAATCATTTTGTACTTGCTGGACAATGGGATTACGAACGCGTTACATATGATTATAAATTTGAGATATTAAAGGATGTTTATTATTTACGTGTACAAGGATTTGCCGTTGAAGGTGACATCGGCGGCCGACATGCTCAAGTAAAATTATTGCCACCCTTATTAGGAAAACATTATTATCCTCATGGCGTTGAATATGGAGATGACGAGATTTTCCCAACAAATGTACTTCAAAAGAGCGAACAACTCCTACAAAATATTGAAAAAGAGTTGAAAGAATTTCAAATTATTGAATAACAAAAAAACTAGCGCATTAATACGATGCGCTAGTTTTTATTTCGTCTGCAAATAAGGAGGCAACTCTTGCAGCTGCTCTTTATCCTTTTCACGCTCTCTACGTGCCCATTTAAAGAACACATAACCGATAATCGTACCGTACACTATTTCCTGGACAATTTTCATAATGATACCACCTGTTTGCTGGTCTTGTACTACCGGCATCCAATGTAAAAATTCTGGTCCAGTTATATTTAAATCTGATAAAGTACCCGCCGGTACACAGAGTTCCATTGCCTTCATCCAAGCGGCCGAATCTGTATATGTTGCAAATAATGGTGCAGTCGCAAAAATTATTAACGCACAAGCTGGCGTTAATAAAATACCATTAGCAAACATGTAACCAAGCTTCTTAATATCACTTAAAGTTTGATATTCTGGCAGCGGATTTAACATCGGCCACCACATCATCATTGCTGCAAAAAACAATATAGCAAGGCAAATAGGATGCGCTATTTGACTTTGTTTTACTGCATCAAAAACAATTGGCAAATGATAAAAGGAAAACAGACCATTAAATACAAACAACGCAATAAGCGGCTTAGCAAAAAACTTTATCACAATTTGAACGAACTTAAAAGAAGTAATATAACGATATAACCAAACAGGTATACCAAGCAGTAATAATGGAGGCACCGCAATATACATTACTGCCATCTCAAACATATGTGCACTAAATATAATATGACCAATTAAATCAATAGGTCCTCCCTTTACAAAATACAAAAGAACAATTCCGGTCGTGAAATAAAAAATTTGCTTCTTACTTACCTTCGTCGCATTTTCAAATCGCGTTCTATATGGTCCAATAATTAAAAAATAACTAAGAAGAATCGAGGCCATAAATAATAGAAATACTGGACTCCATAAAGCCTGAAAACCAAATATCCACAAGTTACTCATTGTCACACCTACCTTTTCAAAGTCCTTACTTTTCATATGAAAAGGGAGCAATGATAAATCAAAGCCCCCTTTCTACTGCTGTTTAAATCCAAACAATTGTCATAAAGGCTAAAATTGTAATTAACCCTATTAGCAGACCAGAGTAAAGAAAGAAACTCGCCGCTTCATGTCCTTTATGACTCATATGCATGAAATAATATAACTGAAATATAACTTGAACAACTGCTAACAATAAAATAAATGGAACCGAAAAAATCGGGCTAAATGTCTTCGGATATGCTACTGCTGCAAATGCAACAAATGTCAAAAAAATCATTAGTGCAAACGTAATAACTTGGTGCTTCATTTCCTCCGCACTTTTTCTTTTCCGATAAACAAGATCAACCTTAGGATTATTCGTTTGATTAATTGCCATTGTTTATCCCACCATTCCCATCAAATATACTACAGTGAAAATAAACACCCAAACTACGTCAATAAAGTGCCAATAAATTGACGCAACGTAAAACTTTGGTGCATTGTATAAATTTAAGCCCCGCTTCGCATTTCTAAAGATTAATGTTAAAATCCAACACAATCCAAACAATACGTGGAGTCCATGTGTACCAACAAGAGCATAAAACGCAGAGCCAAACGCACTACTTCTCATAGTATGCTTAAATTCATGTGTATAATGATAAAACTCATATATCTCAAACCCTAAAAACCCTAAACCTAGCAATACAGTTACTAGTAACCAAAGTTGCATTTTCTTAAAGTTAAAGTTTTTCATATGATACATCGCATATACACTCGTTAAGCTACTCGTTAATAAAAGCATCGTCATAATGAAAACGAGCGGCATTTGGAACATCTCTTGAGATGTTGGTCCACCATTTGTAGAATTCTTTAGCGCTAAATATGTGCCAAACAAGGAAGCGAACAACACTGTTTCGCCTCCAAGAAATAACCAAAAACCGACAAACTTATTTTTCCCCTCAAGGGTTGCTTTTTCAGGCTCTGCTGGAAATGTTTCATTCGTTAATTTTTCATCTACATGCATTATGCCTTGCCCCCCTTATCCTCTAAATCTTCCTTATGAATATGATATCCATGATCATCGATTACTGAACGTAGGAACATTGTGCCAAATGTAATGATTAAACCAATAATTGCTACTAATAACCAAAATTTATCTTTGCCGCCCTGCATATACATCGCACCGAAAGCGGCTATAAATAGACCTAGAGAAATGATAAATGGTGAAAATGAAGCATTCGGCATATGAATATCACCGACTGGTTCCGCCGCTGTCATCTCTTTATTACCCTCACGTTTTTCAATCCAAAATGGATCTAACCCACGAACAAATGGTAATTGTTTGAAATTGTATTCCGGTGTAGGCGCTGGCATTGTCCACTCTAATGTACGCGCATCCCATGGATCACGACCAGCTTTTTCTTTTGATACTGTTGTTTTTATAACATTGAACAAAAGAACGATCGTTCCAAGAGCCATGAAAACTGCTCCAATTGAACTAACCATATTTCCAACCTCTAATCCTTGCCCCTCTAAATATGTGTAATAACGACGAGGCATACCGATTAAACCAAGGAAATGTTGGATAAAGAACGTTAAATGGAAACCGATAAAGAATAACCAAAACGTTATTTTCCCTAACGTTTCATTTAATACTTTATTGAACATAAGTGGCCAATAATAATGCGCACCTGCAAGTAAACCAAATACAACACCACCGACAATTACATAATGGAAGTGTGCTACTACGAAATAATTATCATGAAATTGATAATCGGCTGGTGCCGACGCAAGCATAACTCCAGTAACTCCACCCATAACGAATGATGGAATAAAAGCTACTGCCCACATCATAGGTGTTGTAAACCGAATACTTCCGCCCCACATTGTAAAGAGCCAGTTAAATATTTTAATACCTGTCGGAACTGCAATCGCCATTGTTGCAACTGAGAAGATGGCATTTGCAACAGGACCAAGACCGACGGTGAACATATGATGCGCCCATACCATAAAGCCTAAAAATCCAATTAATACAGTCGCGAACACCATCGATGAATAACCGAATAATCGTTTCTTCGAAAATGTAGCAAAGATTTCTGAGAATATTCCGAAAGCTGGGAGTATAAGAATGTATACTTCTGGATGACCGAAGATCCAGAATAAATGCTCCCATATAATCGTGTTCCCACCTAGTACCGGATTAAAGAAACTTGTGCCAAATAAACGATCTAACATTAAAAGTCCTAACCCTACAGTTAACGGTGGAAATGCAAATAATATAAGTGAAGATGTTACAAATGTTGTCCATGTAAACATCGGCATGCGCATATATGTCATTCCTGGTGCACGCATATTAATGATCGTAACAAGGAAGTTAATACCTCCAATCAATGTACCAATACCTGATATCTGCAAACCGAGTACATAAAAATCAACACCATGTCCTTTAGAGGCTAAAGCTAAAGATGCATAAGATGTCCAACCTGCATCTGGTGCTCCACCTAAAAACCAACTTAAATTTAAAAATACTCCACCAAAGAAAAATAACCAAAATCCAAGTGAATTCAAAAACGGGAACGCTACATCACGCGCACCAATTTGAAGCGGTACGGCGGCGTTCATAAATGCAAACACGAGTGGCATAGCTGCGAGGAAAATCATTGTTGTACCGTGCATCGTTAATACTTGATTATAAGCATCCCCAACAAGAAAGGCATTGTTAGGAATCGCTAATTGAAGGCGAATAAATAATGCTTCTAGTCCGCCTACTATAAAAAACAATCCACCTGCAATTAAATAGAGAATGGCAATCTTTTTATGGTCTACTGTCGTTAAATAATCCCATATGACAGCACCCATCCCCTGTTTTTTTGCTACAGAACTCACGTCTTCAACCTCCCCTTCGCGAATAATCCCTCTTTACTTTTCAACTTTTAACGTTTGTAAATATGCATTTAATGCATCAATTTGATCATCCGTTAAGTTGCCATATTTACCAGTCATTTTATTTCCTGGCTTCATATTTTCAGGATCTTTAAGCCATTTTTTCAAATTTTCTTCATTGTTTTCGGCAATACCGGCAACCATATCGCGATCAGCAAAGTTCGCTAAGTTTGGTGCGATACGAGCGGAAGGTGGTCTACTATCATTAGATCCAACTGCATGACAACCAATACAACTTTTATTAAATATTTCTTGGCCCTCTTGCGCTTTTGTTGAAGCTACTTCTTTTTTCCCATCAATCTTTTTCATATCAGCAAGCCATTTTTTGTACTCGCTTTCATCTAAAGCTTTCACTTTAAATTGCATTAAAGAATGTGATGGGCCGCAAAATTCTGTACAAAAACCATTATAAGTGCCTGATTTATCTGCCTTTAACCACATTTTGTTCACATTATCTGTGTTGGTATCCATTTTCCCAGCTAAAGATGGAACCCAAAATGAATGTTTAATATCGGCACCTTTCAAATTCAAATACACTTTCTTACCTGTGGGGATAACTAAATCTTGAGAAGTTACTATTTTTTCTGATTTATAAGAAAATTCCCACCAATAAAGATTCGCTGTTACATCAACAACGATAGTATCTTTATCAATATTCTTTTTCTCCATCGCACTTACATCAGCAAGCTTGAATGTATATGTAACAGTCGGAACAGCCAAGATTAACAAAAGAATAATCGGAATAACTGTCCATATAATTTCTAGTTTGTGATTTCCTTCAACTTGCTCTGGAATATAATCTTCCTCACCTTTTTTTTGTCGGAAACGCACAATTACATATAAGAAAATAATAGTAACTACAAGTACTACTCCTACCATGATTGCACTCGCTAGCAAGAGCAAATCATATTGCATTTTTGCTACTTCCCCTTGCGGAATTAAAGTAGACTGAAAAGCTTTACCGCATCCCCCTAACAGTAAAGCCAGCAGTGAAACGAACGAAAGCAGTCGCCACTGTTTCTTCATACAAACAACCCCCACTTTCTTTGTGAATTAGATTGTACTCTATAGTTAAGTAAAGTAAATCTCCACGTAAAGAAATCCAATCATGTCGTTGTCTTAGAAGAATGTAACTACAATCATTGACACAAATAAGATTGTTAAGTAATTCAGGGAATAAACAAACATTTTTACGGACCATTTGATGTCATCTTGCTTACGGAAGCCATAAAACCCTAATGCGATCCATCCGATGTTAAGCAATGTTGCAATTACCATGAATGTTATTCCAAGCCCACTCATATAAAATGGTAGTGGTAATAAACATACTGTCCAAATCATAATCTGACGTTTCGTAATATCAAATCCCTGTACAACAGGAAGCATTGGGATTCCTGCATTTCGATATTCATCAACACGCTTCATCGCTAATGCGAGGAAATGTGGGATTTGCCAAATAAACATAATTAAAAATAACATCCAAGCAATCGGATGGCTTAAAGAAGGATCAATTGCCGCCCATCCAATTAAAGGTGGAACTGCTCCTGATATACTACCCACAACAGTATTTAACGTATATTTTCTCTTCGTCCATAATGTATATAAAACTACATATGTGAAGGCACCAATAAATGCGATTAACACTGCCATCGGTGTCGTAAGTAATAAAAATACAAAGCCAAGAAGTAAAATTACAAGTCCAAATGCAAGTGCAAAGCCAGGTTTATATTTACCTGTTACCGTTGGACGGTTTTTTGTTCTTTCCATTAATGGATCGATATCTCGGTCAATGTAGTTATTTAAACAACATACCCCAGCCATAATTAATGCAGAACCAACGATTGTGAAAAACAACTTATCCAGATTGTCCATAACACTCAATCCATTAAAATATAAAGCCAACCAAAATCCTGTAAATACAGTAAGTGTATTTGAGTTTACAATACCCATTTTAACGAGCGCTGATAAATCTTGTAACCGAGTTGTTTCCGGTACACTTGAAACAGCTGACTCATCATGCAGCTCACTTGTTGCATGGTTCATCACTTTAACCCCCTCTTAAACCTATCATCTTTCTAAGCATATATTTCATGTGAAATATTTCGCTTCTATATAGCAATATTATTACAGTAGAAATATTGTTAACCCATTCTACTACTAATCTACGCCCATACTCCAATATATTAAATCACATTTCCCGAACATTTTGTGAAGAAAACATGAACTTTTTGTGTCGAACATTAAAAAACTTTATTCTAATTTATCCTTATCATACCATGATGTTATCTTCTATAATAAACTATTTTGTCATATTTAGCATGTATTCTCCCCATTTCTTTTCAAAACAGCCTGATTTTCACCTAAAATATGTATTTAAAATCCCATTTTTTTCTTTATACTACGTACGTTGTCCTCGCCCTCCATTTCTTTGCTATTTTATTATTTTTTATATATCATAGGACTGTAGCACGTTTTATTCTATATATAATGGAATGAAAATATTTCTCAATAACTTCATAGCAGAAAGATGGTGAAAGAGATTGCAACGCTTTATTAAATGGTTAGCAGTCATTACAAGTCTCGATTTATTAGTAGTTTTACTAGGAGGCGCTTTAGTTACAAAAACAGGTTCAGGCCAAGGATGCGGTAAATCATGGCCACTTTGTAACGGTGAATGGTTTCCATCTAATTTATCAATGGAAACTATTATTGAGCTAAGTCACCGCTTAACATCGGGATCAGCAGGAATCCTTGTTACTCTTCTTTGTATCTTGTCCTGGAAATATTATAAACATGTGCGCGAAACAAAAACGTTAGCAATTTTATCCTTCGTATTTTTAGTTGCACAAGCATTAATGGGGGCGGCAGCGGTTGTTTGGGGTCAAATGCCTGCTGTATTAGCTATTCATTTTGGTATTTCCTTAATTTCATTTGCTTCTGTCATCTTGTTAACGTGTCTTATTTTTGAAATTGATCAGAAATTTGATGCACGTTCACTTATTATGGACAAAAAAATGAAATTTCATATTTATGGTGTAACAATTTACAGTTATATCGTTGTCTACACAGGAGCTTTAGTACGTCACGAACGCGCTACCTTAGCCTGTCCAGACTTCCCTTTATGCAGTAAAAACAGACCTATGCCAACTCAACTACATGAGTGGGTCCAAATGGGGCATAGAGTTGCAGCTATGTTAATATTCGTTTGGATACTATACGCGATGTTTATAGCTATTCGTCATTACAAGCAGCAGCGTGTAGTATACTGGGGATGGATTATTTCATTTATCCTTGTTACACTTCAAGCTGTAGTAGGAATTTTAGTTGTATTTACAAACGCTAGTTTAGCAATGGCATTGTTACATTCACTCTTCATTTCTTGCCTGTTTGCTGTACTATGCTATTTAGTTATGATAGGTACAAGAAGTACAGTCAATGCAAAAGAAACTGAATCAACTTCTAAGCAAAATAAAATAAAGTAAAACTTTAATACCTTGCCAATTCGGCAAGGTATTATTTACACACAAAAAAGAGCTGCTTTCGCACAGCTCTTTTTCTTTATTTTAATGATCTAATTCAATGAGTAAATCTCCCGTTTGAATTGCATCCCCATCATTTACATATACTTTTTTCACTTTACCATTAAATGGCGCTTGAACCGTCGTTTCCATTTTCATCGCTTCTGTAATTGCCATGGAATCACCTTTTTTCACTTCATCGCCTTCTTTTACAACTACTTTAATAACGGTTCCTGGCATCGTTGCGCTAATATGATTTGGATTTTCACGATTCCCCTTCACACGCTGTGCAACAGTTGCTTTCACACTTTCATCTTTCACTACGATTTCACGCGGTTGTCCATTAAATTCCAAGTAAAGCACACGATTTCCATCTGGCTGTGGCTCCCCAATGGAAACTAGTTTAACCATCAATGTTTTACCTTGTTCGATTTCTACATCAATTTCTTCACCAAGTCTCATTCCATAGAAGAAAGTAGGTGTATCAAGCACAGATACATTCCCATAAAGTCCAACAACTTTTTCGTAGTCCATAAACACTTTTGGATACAATGCATATGCGACTACATCAAAAATTGTTACTTCGCGTCCAAGTTTGTGGAATAACTCTTCTTTTAAAGCGTCAAAATCTACTGGCTCTAATAATTCACCTGGTCTTACTGTCAAAGGCTCTTTCCCTTTTAAAATAATATTTTGTAATTCTTTCGGGAAACCACCATATGGTTGACCTAAATCTCCAGAGAACATTTCAACAACAGATCCTGGGAAGTCCATAGCATGTCCACGTTCTAAAATATCTTGCTCTGTCAGATGATTTTGAACCATAAATAATGCCATATCACCGACAACTTTAGATGATGGTGTTACTTTTACAATATCGCCAAACATATCATTAACACGGCGATACATCACTTTAACTTCATCAAAGCGATCCCCTAAGCCAACCGCTTTCGCTTGTTGTTGAAGATTACTATACTGTCCGCCTGGCATTTCGTGCATATATACCTCTGTATGAGGAGCGTTCATACCACTTTCAAATGGAGCATAGTATTTTCGTACATCTTCCCAATAATGAGATAGTTTTTCTAATGAATCTATATTAACATCTGGCTGTCTTTCGTTTCCACCTAACGCATAGTATAGTGTGTTCGCACTTGGCTGTGACGTTTGACCGGCCATAGAACTCACCGCTACATCGACAATATCAACACCTGCTTCAATTGCCTTCGTATACGTTAAAATACCATTTCCGCTCGTATCATGTGTATGCAGGTGAATTGGAATCGAAACCGTCTCTTTTAGTGCTGAAACTAAATCATATGCTGCGTTTGGCTTTAATAAGCCCGCCATATCTTTAATTCCTAAAATGTGAGCTCCTGATGCTTCCAACTCTTTTGCTAAGTTTTTATAATAATTTAAATCGTATTTACTACGTAACGGGTCATGAATGTCTCCTGTGTAACACATTGTCGCTTCTGCAATTTTACCAGTATCTCGTACAGCATCAATTGCAACTCTCATACCTTCTACCCAGTTTAAGCTATCAAAAATACGGAACACATCAATTCCAGCTTGCGCGGAACATTCTACAAATTTTTGAATTAAATTATCTGGATAGTTTTTGTATCCAACTGCGTTTGAAGAACGAAGTAACATTTGGAATAAAACATTCGGCATTTTTTCACGAAGATCTAGTAATCGTTCCCACGGATCTTCTTTTAAGAAACGATACGCAACATCAAACGTTGCACCGCCCCACATTTCCGCTGAGAATAGGTTTGGTAACATTCTCGCTGTTGGCTCTGCAATTTGATGTAAATCTTTTGTACGAATACGAGTTGCAAGTAATGACTGATGTCCATCACGGAATGTTGTATCCGTTAAAAGTACACGTTTTTGATCTTGTACCCACTTTACTAATCCATCCGCTCCACGCTCATCCAAAATTTGTTTCGTTCCATTTTGGATTGGCTCTGAGTGTTTTACACTTGGTATACGAGCATCAGGGAAAATTGGCTTCTCTTTTTTCCCTACTCCTGGGAAACCATTTACTGTTACTGAACCAATATAATTTAACATTTTCGTTCCACGGTCTTTACGTTTCGGGAACAAGAATAGTTCAGGTGACACATCAATAAACGAAGTATCATATTCTCCTGATAAAAAGTTTTTATGTTTTACTACATTCTCTAGGAATGGAATATTTGTTTTAATACCACGAATACGGAATTCTTTTAAGTTACGTTCCATTTTTGCAGCAGCTTGTTCAAAAGTAAGCGCCCAAGTTGTAACTTTTACAAGTAAAGAGTCGTAGTACGGTGTAATAACTGCACCTTGGAAACTATTACCTGTATCAAGACGCACACCAAAACCACCACCTGATCGGTACGCCATTATTTTTCCTGTATCCGGCATGAAATTATTTAGTGGATCCTCAGTCGTTACACGAGATTGGATTGCAAATCCATGTACAACCACTTCCTCTTGCTTAGGAACACCTACCATTTTACTATGTAATGCATGTCCATCAGCTATTAAAATTTGCGATTGAACGATATCGACTCCTGTAATCATCTCTGTAATCGTATGTTCAACTTGAACACGTGGGTTTACTTCAATGAAGTAAAACTCATCACCTTTTACAAGGAATTCTACCGTTCCTGCATTTAAATAGTTTACATTTTTCGTTAACTTAACAGCAGCATCACAAATACGCTGACGCAGATCATCTGAAAGCGACACGCTCGGTGCAATTTCAACTACTTTTTGATGGCGTCGTTGTACAGAGCAATCACGCTCATATAAATGTACAACATTACCTTCTTCATCTGCTAAAATTTGTACTTCTATATGTTTAGGTTTTTCAACGAATTTTTCAACGTACACTTCATCATTACCAAAGGCTGCTTTTGCTTCTGATTTCGCGCGATTATACGATTCTCTTAATTCTTCACTAGCACGTACAATACGCATACCGCGACCGCCGCCACCAAGGGATGCTTTAATAATAATCGGGTAATCATACTTTTCAGCAAATTCCGCAACTTCTTCTAGTGAATTTACTGGACCATCACTACCAGGAATAACTGGAATTTGTGCTAACTGCGCTTGTGTTCTTGCTTTAACTTTATCTCCAAACATGTCTAAATGCTTACTTTTTGGACCGATAAAGATAATCCCTTCTTCTTCACAACGTTTTGCAAATTGAATATTTTCTGACAAGAAACCATATCCAGGGTGGATTGCATCTACATGATTACTTTTCGCAATCTCAATAATGCCTTCAATATCTAGATAAGCATCAATTGGCTTTTTCCCTTCCCCAACTAAATAGGACTCATCGGCTTTATAGCGATGATAAGAACCGCTATCCTCTTTAGAATAGATCGCAACTGTGTTTAATCCAAGTTCTGAACATGCTCGGAACACACGAATTGCTATCTCTCCACGGTTAGCTACCAATACTTTTTGAATACGTTGCAGCTTTGTCATGATTTTCCCCCTCTATTTTCCTACCACTCTAGAGATAAAATACATACACACTCTAAAGAGCGTGAAGTTCTTCACTTTCTACATTATATTATACTTAGAAAGCTTCACTTTATTTTTATCCATCATACCTTATTTTTCAACAAATGATAAGTTTTCTGATCAATTTGTTTCACAAAAATAGTATAGCATACCTCTTCCTTTTCTAACAACAATATTGTATATCACATTCATTTAAATGTAATATACCTTTCGTTTTAAAAGAATCAATATTGTATCACATTTAAAACTTAACAAAATAAAAAAACACATTG
>NZ_BOQD01000030.1 GCF_018332515.1 Bacillus hominis
AAACAAGATAAACAGGACAAACAAGATAAACAGGATAAACAAGATAAACACGATAAGCAAGATAAACAGGATAAACAAGATAAACAGGATAAACAAGATAAACACGATAAGCAAGATAAACAGGATAAGCAAGTACAATCGGAAGATGTAATAATAGTACCAACAGATTCGCACAGCTTAGATATATGGGATGAAATTTCACTAAAAGAAATACAAACTGGCGAACATACAAGTTTATTTGAAAAAAAAAGCAATTATCAAAACATTGATTTACTCCAAGTAAGTGATATCCGTCTATATTTGGATAAGCAACTACAATTTAGTTCCGTCGATGAGCAAATCTATCATGAAGCACTAGTTCATCCGATTATGTCAAAGGTAATAGATCCAAAGCGTGTTCTCATATTAGGCGGTGGCGATGGTCTTGCTTTAAGAGAGGTTTTAAAATATGAAACGGTTATCCATGTAGACCTCGTGGACTTAGACGAAGAAATGATTAAGATGGCTCGCAATGTTCCAGAATTAGTTTCTTTAAACCAACGCGCATTCTTTGATGATCGTGCAAATGTACATGTATGTGACGCAAAAGAATTTCTGAAATCTCCTTCCTCTTTATACGATGTAATTATTATTGATTTTCCAGATCCAGCGACAGAGTTATTAAGCACTTTATATACAAGTGAAATTTTTGCTCGTATAGCTACGTTCCTAACAGAGGATGGCGCATTTGTCTGCCAATCTAATTCACCTGCTGATGCACCTCTTGTATATTGGAGTATTGCTAATACAATTGAAAATGCCGGATTAATTGTAAAAAGCTATCATACAATTGTTCCTTCTTTCGGAACTGACTGGGGATTTCATATTGCTGCTAACTCTGCCTATGTACTTGATCAAATTGAACAATTATACGTAGTACCAGTTCCTCGAACATTACCTTCTCTTCTTGCTCCTTTATTTCAATTTCAAGAAGAACATTTAGAGCACCGCAATAATGCCGTTTTAAATTCAGAATCGGACCTTACTCTACATCATTGCTATCAACAAGAAATGATGTTCTAATAATATTTTGACAAGGAAGGGAAAGTATATGGAATATTCTACGTTTGGGCGTCATATAATAGTAGATTTATGGGGCGTAGATTTTTCTCTATTAAATGATATTCATTTTTTAGAACATCATTTAGTTGCCGCTGCGAATCGCTCTGGTGCCCACGTTTTAAATGTAAGTAATAAGGAATTCCACCCATATGGAGTTACGGTATTAATTTTATTATCAGAAAGCCATCTCTCTATTCACACTTATCCTGAAAAGGAATTTGCAGCAATTGATTGTTATACTTGCGGCACATCTGTTGATCCTCAAAAAGCCATTGATTCTATAATAAGCGTATTAACACCAGAACGTATTCATATAAAAAAATTAATTCGTGGTGTAGGAGAATTCGTTACTATCGATTAGTTATCATCCCTATTTCGTCCATGAAGAAGGAGGCTTGTTAATATAAAAATACCATCAGTGGAACTTATAACACTCCACTGATGGTACGCACACATACATAGTCTATTCACCCCGCTATTTGCCGGGCAGTAAAACTAATAATCAGTGGTGGATGAACAAAACCCCCACTGATTAAAGTTTCACTTTATCTTAATTGATGATTTAATTTTGCTATTTTTCGTTTCCAATATAAAGTCATCATAAACCATATAATGACGTAAATAACAATGAAGCTTACTGTACAAATAACAATCGGACCGAGGCGTTTCGGAACCCACCCCACCCAAATTGCAATCGGTAAAAATGTCCCTAACAAAATAATAAAGTGAATAATTGTCTGTTTTAATATACTCCATTCTTCTTGTGATGGGTCCAATTCGATGCGAACTTTCATCTATTTCCCACCCCCTTTACACTTTCATTTTTTCATAAAATTGAAAAAAATAAATACAATCATGCGTAAGTGGTCTTTGTTTCGTCATAACTGTCTCTTTTAAAAACATGAAAAAACCTTGCATAAGCAAGGTTCATTCAGCTACTGACATCTTCCTATATAATTCTACAAACTCACTCGCCAATTCCTTCACTGTAATTGCGTTCATTAAATGATCTTGCGCATGTACCATCAGCAGGGTAACTTCTGTCTTTTCCCCGCCAGCCTCTTTCTGTATGAGCTCTGTTTGTAAACGGTGCGCCTCTTGCAATTCATTTAACGCTTCTTGTAGTTTAGCTTCCGCTTCCTGAAATTCACCGCGCTTAGCACAATCAATTGCTTCCATTGAACAACTTCTCGCATTTCCCCCATGCAAGATTAAATGAAAAGCTTTCGTCTCTATCGTATCCATTTTAGTTCTTTACTCCCCCTTTTCTTCCGCTACTTTTTGTTTATCCCATATTTTTAAGAATGGCAAGTAAATAAAGAATGCAAGTGCAAAGTTAACGAGTTGTAAAACAACCCCCGAAATTTTCCCGCCTGATCCTAAATATCCACTAAAAAGAATAGGTGTAGTCCAAGGTACAGCAGCTCCGCTCGGACGGGCAACTAATCCCCATTCCATCGCAAAGTAAGAAACAATTGTTAACACAACTGGAACTAATATAAATGGAATAAGTAAAAGTGGATTCATGACAATCGGCATACCGAAAGTCACCATTTCATTAATATTAAAAATACCAGGTGCAATCGACAATCGGCCGATACTTTTTAATTGCTGACTTCGCGCAAACAGTAACATCCCTACAACTAAAGCTAATGTTGCACCAGAACCGCCCATATAAATCCATAAATCAAAAAACTGTGCGGTAATCGTATTCGGTACGTCTTGACCAGCCTGAAAAGCAATTCGGTTTTGATCCATTAATGACAACCAAATCGGGCTCATTACCCCACCAACAATTGCAGCGCCATGGATTCCGCACGCCCAAAGTACATGGACAATAATAACTGCGATTACTGCGCCCCAAAGGCTAGCCCCTAGTACACTAAGAGGCTCTTGTAAAAGCTTTCCTACAACATTATGAATGCTACCGAAAGTCGTATGTTCAAAAATCAATCTAATGATCCAAACGACCGTCACAACAATAAAACCTGGAATAAGCGCAGCAAATGAACGTGTTACTGCTGGCGGAACTGTCTCTGGCATTTTTATAATTATCTTTTTTTGTACAACAAATCGATAAATTTCAGTAGATATAATTGCAATAATCATCGCCACAAATAAACCTTGGCTTCCCATTAATGCAGCTGGTATCACTCCATCTACAAGTACACTTTCCTTTGTATTTGGTATCATATACATAACTTGGAATGGTGTTGCAAGCAAAAATGATACAAGTGACAATGCCCCAGATGCTAAAGCATCCACTTTATAATACTCACTAAGTCTGTAAGCGATTCCAAAAACAGCCACTAAAGACATTATATTAAAAGTAGCACTTACTGGGTACCCCAAAGCTTTCTGCCAACCCTCCCCAAACAAGCCGGCCATAAAATCATTATACCCTGGTATTGGTAAAGCACTAATAATAAGAAAAAAAGAGCCGATAATTAAAAATGGCATCGTTAAAACAATCCCATCACGAATCGCTTGCAAATGCCTCTGTTCTGCAACCTTTCCTGCCACTGGCATCACGTATTTCTCTAAAAACCGTATCATCTATCCCACTCTCCTCATGGTTTCATTGACAAAGCTGCTTGTAAGATAGCTTCTCCATTACAAAGCCCATAATGGACAGATTGAATGACATCAACGGGTATTCCTTTCTCCTTACATAACTCTTTCATTTTCGGTAATAAATAACGTACTTGCGGCCCAAGTAAAAGTACATCTGCATCATCAATATGATTTCGCACTTCTGAACCTGATACAGCCCAAATTTTTACCTCTATCCCACTTGCCTGTGCTGCTTTCTCCATTTTTGTAACTATCAAACTGGAAGACATTCCCGCTGCACAGCAAAGCAAAATATTCATCCCGCTTCCCTCCCCCTTTTTCTACACCCAAGTTATAGTGCACCCCTTGCCACCACTAGGTTACAAATATATATGTCTAGATTTCTAACTGTATGCCGAGCCTAAAAACAAAAATTTCTAGGTTTTCACGCTATTCCATCTATCCGTATTTTCCTAGTAAAGAAGTCTCTATCTCGCTATAATGATTCAGTATGATTTTTTTTATAATCGATAGGAGGGTTTATTTATGAAGGCATATCGCTTTCCGCTTATTTTATTATCTTCTATCCTAATTGGTGGTTTCATTGGTTATTTCATGGGTGCCGATGCAGTTGCTTTAAAGCCGCTTGGTGACATTTTCTTAAACTTAATGTTTACGATTGTTGTACCTCTTGTGTTCTTTAGCATCGCGTCATCTATTGCTAATATGGATGGATTAAAACGTTTCGGTAAAATTATGTCTAGTATGGCTGGGACTTTCTTATTTACAAGTATTTTAGCTGCTATTTTTATGATTATCATCGTGAAAGTATTCCCGCCAGCACAAGGTGTTGTATTAGAACTAACACAACCTGATAAAGCTGAAAAAGCTGTTAGCGTTGCTGATCAGATTGTTGGTATTCTAACAGTATCTGACTTCTCGAAGTTACTATCTCGTGAGAATATGTTAGCTCTTATTTTCTTCTCAATCTTAATGGGAATCGCAACTTCAGCAGTTGGCGAAAAAGGGAAACCATTCGCTACATTCCTACAAGCTGGTGCAGAAATTTCAATGAAAGTTGTATCTTTCATTATGTACTACGCTCCAATCGGACTAGCTGCCTACTTCGCAGCATTAGTTGGTGAATTCGGACCACAACTTCTTGGAACTTACTTCCGAGCAACAATGGTATACTATCCAGCGTCTCTAATTTACTTCTTTGTATTCTTCACATTCTATGCATACCTTGCAGGTCGCAAACAAGGTGTTCAAATCTTTTGGAAGAACATGGTCTCTCCTACAGTTACATCTCTTGCAACTTGTAGTAGTGCCGCAAGTATTCCAGCCAACTTAGAAGCGACGAAGAAAATGGGTATTTCTTCTGACATTCGTGAAACAGTTGTCCTTCTTGGATCTACACTTCATAAAGATGGATCTGTTTTAGGCGGCGTACTAAAAATTGCTTTCTTATTCGGTATTTTCAACATGGAATTCGAAGGACCGAAAACATTAGCAATCGCACTTGTCGTTTCTCTTTTAGTAGGAACAGTAATGGGTGCTATTCCAGGCGGCGGTATGATTGGTGAAATGTTAATCGTTTCTCTATACGGCTTCCCGCCAGAAGCGTTGCCAATTATCGCAGCAATTAGTACAATCATCGATCCTCCTGCAACAATGTTAAACGTAACAGCGGATAACGCTTGTGCCGTAATGACAGCTCGCCTTGTAGAAGGAAAAAACTGGATCAAAAATAAATTTGCTTAATAGATAGAAAGAAGATGCTCGTTTGGAGCATCTTCTTTTTTTGTTATTTGTCAGCGAATCAATACATTGGAAAAATCGTTGATATATTAGCAAATCTGTTAATATAATCCCATTCCGCCACAAATTTGTTAAAATTTTCACAAATATTCCACACCTCTTATCCATTCTCCGTACTATAATCATGTATGGAAAAGGAGATGGAGACAATGACACAAAGCGCACCAGAATTTAAAGTTTTGCAAAGCATTGCATTTCTTGCTGTCGTTTTGCAAAGTTCCTTATTATATACAATGAATCAAGGAAATGTCTTACTTGAGCAATCCCTCATTATGGGCATGCTATTTAATCTTGCAAAATTTTCAGCACCTGCATTCATATTTATCGTTGGCTTCCATTTAATTCGGCAATATACGAAGCAACTCGTTTATACAGAATACATTTATGAAAAAGCTGCACATTTACTCATCCCTTATTTCTTCTGGTCTATTCTTTATCTATTAACAACAAACGATATCATTACAATACAAGGCGGAATAAAAAGTTTATTACTCGGAACAGCCGCACCTCATCTTTGGTACGTTATTATGATGTTCCAAATTCACTTATTGTTCCCTTTACTATGCACACTATTTTATTGGTTTCAAAAACGAACAGAAAATAAAAAAGACATATATAAATATATGACAATCTTTGCTTGTCTATATTTCCTCTTAATGTGGTACTCTTCTCACTACATTTTTAATGGAGAGAAATTGACTAGTTCAACCATTTTACATTATACAGATCGTTCCTTCTTCTTCTACTCATTCTATTTCGTTATGGGAGGAATAGCTGCTGTCGCATTAAAAACTTGGCGTATATTTACCATGAAACATATCCCGCTTATAACAATCTTATTTTTCATCTTATTTTTATTCATCAATTATGAGTTATTTAGTTTTTACGGGGCCAATTCTATTCATTTAACTGTTTCTACTTATTTAAAACCGTCCATGTTTTTATATATTGTTTGTGAAATTATTATACTGTACGTATTATCTATTATGATTGTAAAAAGAAGGGGCTTATTATATAAAACATTAAAATTCATCGGAAACTATACGTATGGCGCCTATTTAGCCCATCTCTTCTTTTTACATATAGGCACAAAGTTTCTTTCTCTATTTGCACTACAAGAAAACACAATATTATATAGTCTATTACTATTTTCAGTAACAGCCGTACTTTCTATATTCACAATGGTCATTTGTAGTACACTACCATTTCATATATGGATTACAGGTCCTTCCCCTACGACAAATATGAAATGGATCAAGATTTCCATTCGGAAGAATCATGAAAAAGTATTTAAACCATATCTTTGATATAATAGTATTTCATCCAAGAAAAGAAAGTGAGCGTAACCTATGATTAATCAAATCGGACAAATTATGTTATATGTAAATAATCAAGATGAATCAGTACAATTCTGGACAGAAACAGTAGGATTCCAAATCGTTGCGGAAGAAAATAACGGACAAGGATTTCGCTGGATTGAAATTGCGCCGGCAAAAGAAGCTTTGACAAGCATCATCCTTCACGATAAAGCGTTAATTGCGAAGATGCAGCCTGAATTAAATCTTAATACACCTTCACTTATGTTCTTCTCAAATGACTTAGACCGTCTATATAAAGACCTATCTGAGAAAAACGTTACAGTTGGACAAGTTGTAGATTTACCTACTGGTAGAGCATTCAATTTTGCTGATAATGAAAATAATTACTTTGCGGTAATGGAACGCAAATAAAAAGAAGCTATCCGGAAAAATCGGATAGCTTCTTTTATTTTAAGAAACTTGTTCTGCACTCTTTTCTCTATGTTGTATATGACTCGTGATCCAAGCAATTCCTCCAGCAACAACGAGGTAGCATAACAATATTAAAATTTGCATTTGTAATTGCGACCAATCTCCTAAAGAGATAACATCTTGTAATCCTCTAAGAGAATGAGACATTGGGAGAAACTGTCCGATTTTGCTAAGAACAGCTATGTTTAATTCTCCTGGGAAAGTACCTCCGCTCGTCGCTAATTGCAGGACAAGGAGCGTTACCGCTGCAAACTTCCCAACAAGACCAAATACCGTTACTAACATAAGAATAAATGTCATGAACGTAAAGGAAATAACAATACTAGATAAAACAAAGAGCGGCACACTGGCAACTTCTAATTTCATAACTCCTAGCACAACCACATCTACAAGTAGTGCTTGAATAAGTCCAATTAAATATACCAACCCTAGTTTATTAACAAAATGTACCGTTCCGCTCACCTTCATATTCTGTCTACGGCCAAGAGGTAAAATATTCGATGCCATAATTCCACCAACATAAAATGCAAGCGATAAGAAATATGGCGCGATACCCGAACCATAGTTAGGCACGTCAGAAACTGTTGACTTCACTAATTGAACTGGTTCTGCGAACATCGTATTGCGTGCATCATCATTGCGAACATCCGCTATCTTCTCTGCACCCTCTCCCAATTTCGTGGAAAGTTCTTTCGCACCATCGTCAAGTTTAACAAATCCGTTCGTTAACTTCTCAGCACCGTTATTTAGCTCCGTTCCACCACTTGCAAGCTGATTTACACCTTCTTGTAGAGAATTAAATCCATTCCCCCACTTCGCAAATCCATCAGCTAAATTCGAAGTGCCATCTGCTATCTTTTTCGTTCCAGCAACAGCTTCATTTAACTTAACTCCGAATGTATTCATGCCTTCTTCAACCTTATGCTGACCGTCAGCAAGCTTCCTCGCGCCTTGTGTCAATTGTTGCTGGCTATTATTCAAAGTATTTGTTGCTTTAGCTAATCCATTAGAAGTAGCAACGATTTTTTGAAAAGCAGGATCTTGCTGTGCTTCTGGATGACTTTTCATATACTCCTCTAATTGCTTCTTCACACTACTTGCCGCATCATCCGCTTTTACTTGTCCCTCAGCAAGTTTCTCACTTCCGTTCACCCATTCATTTGTACCAGCACTTAATTCACTAACTCCTGATTGTAAAGTTTTTTCACCTTGCGCTAGTAACTCCATACCACTATGAAGTGATGTCGCTCCTTGACCAAGCTCATTTGCTCCCCCTGTTAACGCCGCTTGGTTAGAGGCAAGCTTATCACTTCCTTCTTTCAACTTCACTGTCCCGTCACTTAAACGATGAATACCATCCGCAAGCTGATTCGCCCCATTTTTTGCATCCGTCGTTCCTTCATGTAACTTCTCAGCACCATTACTTGCATCACTCAACCCTTGTGCCAAATCTTGAAACTTTGAAAAGACACCTTCTGTATAAGATTTCGTAATACTATTTGAGATTTTTGTTTTCATATTTTCAACAGCTGTCGTTCCAATTTGAGCTGCTACAAAGTTTTTCCCTGGATTTACTTTGTACTGCAATTGTGCCGGCTCTGGTTTCTCATCCATAAGTGTACTTACCTTTTTAGAGAAATCCTCTGGGATCGTAACAACCATATAATACTTATCTTCTTTTAGCCCTTCATCAGCATTTTTTTCTGATACGAAATGAAAAGCCAGTTCCTTATTCTCTTTTAGATTTTTAACAAAATCGTCTCCTGCATGAATTGTTTTTTCATCCATCGCAGCACCCTTATCTAAATTCACAACCGCAACTGGTAATTTATCTAATTTTCCGTATGGATCCCAATATCCAGCTAAGAAGAATCCTGAATAAATTAAAGGAACGATTAACAAAAAAATTAAAGCGATACGTCCATGTTTATGGTTCCACATCGCCTTCCAATCTTTAAATATAAGTTGAATTCCCTTCATGAAACATACTCCTTCTTCTAATTTAACACCCTTCGAATGGTTTAACAGATTTACTATACACGTCACTTTCCATACTGTATAATACATCTTTAATTATAAATTCATTCCTTTTGGTCTATAGAAAGGAGATTCGAAATGGAACTTCTTCAATTAAAATATTTTCAGACAGTCGCGCGACTAGAACATATGACAAAAGCAGCTGAAGAATTACATATCGCGCAGCCTTCACTCAGCAAAACAATCGCTAGACTAGAAAAGGACTTAGGCGTTCCATTATTTGATCGCCAAGGTCGACAGATTATATTAAACTCTTTCGGAAAAGTATTTTTAAAACGAGTAGAACGTATTTTTCATGAATTAAGTGAAGGAGAACGAGAAATTAAAGATTTAGCTGCATTACAACAAGGCTCTATTACGCTAGCCGTTTCTATTCCGCGAATATTACCAGAACTACTCGGTTCTTTTTTACTAGAACATCCTAACGTTCGATTCCAGCAATTTCTCGCGTCTACTCCTTCTATGAAACGGCAACTAGATAATATAGAAATTGACTTTTGTATCTCTTCTGTACCAATTGAAGGCGAGGAGATCGTTTGGGAACCACTTATTACAGAAGAAATTTTCTTAGTCGTTCCTTCAGGCCATCGGTTATCAAACCGGGAAAGTGTCCATCTACATGAAGTAAAAGACGAATCTTTTATTAGTATGAACACTGGTTACGGATTTCGGCACTTAACAGATGAATTTTGTAAAGAAGCTGGTTTCACTCCGCATATCGCTTTTGAAGTAGATGAACCAACCGTTATTAGCGATCTTATTAAGCAAGGTCTTGGCATCGCATTTGTCCCAAGTTTAACTTTATTAAAAAACTCCACTTTAGCCTCTAATAAGTTACGTATTATTGAACCTAATTGCGAGCGAACCATCGGCTTAAGTTGGTCGAAGAAACGTTACTTATCAAAAACCGCTCAGCAATTTCGTAAGTTTGTGATTGACTATTTCTCCAATATTAGGGTGTAAAATTATATCGCTTTACAAAAAAATAACGACACAAATAGAAGGTGCCACCCTATAGGATGGCACCTTCTATCTCTTACTCTTCTCTAATTCCATTTCAGCCAAAAGCGGTAGTACGTTATCGAAAATATGTGTATTATTATTCTCACCTGTTACATATCCACCATAATATCTACTGAATACATTATCATTTCGGAATGTATTCATCCGCTCATACAATTCCTTCGCAAACTTTGTATCACCTGTTTGTAGTACGTACAAAATTGTTAATCCATAAGACGCTGGTGATTCATAGTTTACAGTTTGTTTTCCCGTTTCTAAGTTATAACGACCGTATAACTTTCCGTCTTCATGGAATTTTTTCTTTATAAATTCCAAATAAGCATCTGATGAAAGACCGCCTAAACTGCGATGATACGCAACGTATGATTGATCAATAAGATTCACTTCTTTATCGTACGTAAATGTACCATCTTCTTTATACTCTTTCGGAAATGCCCAACCCTCTCTCGGATAATCAGCTAAAAACTGAACAACTTCCTGATACTGCTGTGCAGAAATTTTTCCGTACTTTTTCATATAAGAGAATGCATGAGGATTTATGTAAGATGTTGTTGTAAACTTATTTTGTTTACCTGTATCTGCATCATAATAATCCACGTAATAATTATCTTTTTTATTATAACGAAGTACAGCATTGCTCAATTGATCAGCAAAGGTTTTATAGCGCTCTTCCTTATACATTTCATAAGCACGATATAATTGTTCAATAATACGAAGATCATCTATAAGTGCATTTGTGGCTGACTGCTTTTCTCCCTTTTCAGAGATTTTCCATAAAACGATGTGATCCTTATGTACAAAATTATTTTGAATGACCTTTACTTGTTCATCAAATAGCAACTGATCATCTTTATCAAGCGTATATTGTAACCATAGTCCTGCCGATTCTGATAAAGCTTCACGGCCCTTCGCCTCACCCGTTCCTGCCTTCGTATCTGCTAAACGGTACGTTGCAAGTGTCCCATTTTCATTTACCATATGCCTTAAAATAAAATGCTCCGTACGGTTTCCTTGTAAAGCCGACCAAAATACAATTCCACCTAAAGCAAGCAAGACAATAACTCCAATCCCTATATATAAACGTTTTCGCAAACTTGTCACCTCCCTAGTAAGGCTAACCTTAATTTTACCAGAACATACACAAATATAAAAAAGACAATCCACTAGATTGTCTCCCCCACTTTATCCCCCACAAACCTATTTAGAAGGTCTATATAGCGATTCCACAAGTCGATCGTATTCACGACGCGTAATTTCTTTATTATATAACTTTAATAATAAATCTCTATGCTCTTTTGAAAATGCCATCTTTTTAATAACTTCAGGATACATAAGACACCCTCTCCATTTCACATAAACTTCTTCATTTCATAAACGTAATACGCCAAGACGGAACTTATGTTCGCATAAAAGATTATAAAATATTCCTCTCTAAAAAACAAACAAAATATTACCCAACATACATTTCTTTTTCTTTTGAATATTCAAAAACAACACTACCACATTCCCTTTTTTAAATGCATATATATTTTTGGCAGTTTTTTGAATAAATTTTCCAATTCAATCAGAAAATAATGGCAAAAAAGAAGAGGAGTATACATATGGATACCGTAACATTAGCACGGGCATTTTTTGGTTCTTCATTAGCATTCCACATTATCTTTGCAACGCTTGGCGTCGGGCTTTCTTTAATGATTTTTTTAAGTGAAATATTGTATCACTGGAAGAAAGATTCTGACTATGCCATTATGGCAAAAAGATGGACAAAGGCTTTTGCTATCCTTCTCGGTGTAGCAATTCCAACTGGAACAATTGTTGGTGTACAAATTTCACTTCTTTGGCCTGGTTTCGCCAAAATTGTTGGACAAGTTATTTCCGTTCCGTTTCAAATTGAGATTTTCGCCTTCTTTTTAGAGGCTTTATTCATGTCTATTTACGTATATGCAGCTGACAAACTACCTCCAGTTATGAGATTAGTCTCTCTATTTTTCGTTATGATTGGTGCCACTGCATCCGCCGTGCTTATTACATCAGCAAATACATGGATGAATACACCTGCGGGCTTTTCAATGGGGCCAGATGGCTCAGTTTTTAACGTTGATCCGTGGAAAGCTTTCTTTAATCCGAGCTTTGGCACAAGTGCATTCCATGTCGTTATTACAGCCTATACAACTGGAGCAGCTGTTATCGCTTCTATCGCTGGATTTAAATTATTAAAGAAAAATTTAAGTACGCGTGAAATTGCTTACCATAAAAAAGGATTACTGTTAGGGCTTGTCGTTACATTTATCACAGGTGCTACGATGTGGCTTTCGGGACACGAATCTGCTATTGCCTTACATAAACATTCACCCGAAAAACTAGCATCTGCTGAAGCGCTGTTTGAAACGACATCACACGCTCCTTTATCGCTTGGCGGGGTTGTGGATCCTAATACACTTGAACTAAACTATGCACTCGAAATTCCGAACATGCTCAGCTTACTAGTAGGATTCGATCCTAGTACCGTCGTAAAAGGGCTAAATGAGTTTCCGCGAGAAACGTGGCCACCATTTTATACACATACCCTTTTCAACTTAATGGTCGGTGCCGCTACATTTACCTTTGCAGTCGCAGCTATCGCTCTCTTGTATTGGTACTTTGTTTATCGAAAAAAAGGGGCGGAGTTACCGAAGTGGCTTCTTTGGGGTACCGCGGCATGCGGACCGGTTATGATGCTCGGTATTGAGTTCGGATGGATTTTCAGTTGTAGCGGTCGCCAGCCATGGACAATTTATGGCATGCAACGCACAGTAGATGCTTCTACACGTGCTGATTTCGTCGGACCTTTATTTGTTCTATTCATCATTTTATATATCGGACTCGCTATTTTAACAGTCTTTGTACTACGGACATTCTTTAAGAAACATCCATTAAAGAATGATTTACATCACCAAGGAGGCGATTCTCGTGCATGAGGAAAGCATTGCAATCATCATCTTATGGGCTCTTATTTTCGTATATAGCATACTAGGGTCCATTGATTTTGGAGCTGGCTTTTGGGGTATGGTATACGCTAAACATCCAACGCTCGCTGCCAAGCTTGCTAATCGGTACTTATCACCAACTTGGGAAGTAACAAATACGTTTCTCGTCTTTGTCGTTGTCGCTTTTCTCGGTTTCTTCCCAAAAGCGGCCTTTACCCTTGCAACGGTTATGTTTGTACCAGTTATGTTAATTTTAGTACTCGTTGCAATTCGCAGTACATTTATGGTATTTGCTTACTCCCTGCCAAAGTACCAACACCTTCTTCGTATTATTTCAGGTATTACAGGGCTCTTAATCCCAGCTCTATTAATTACCGTTCTGCCCGTTACAGAAGGTGCTTACATTACAATGGTTGAAGGAAAAGAAGTGCTCCTTTACGGAAAACTTCTTTCTAGTCCCGTTATATATTGTTATATGCTCTTCGGACTAACTTCGGAACTATTTCTCTCTTCTCTCTTCCTTGCTGATTTTGCTAGAGAACAAGGTTCTGAAGATACGTACCGAATTTATAGAAGAAACGCCATCATACTTGGTCCTGCAACGCTCGTGACTGCTATTATCGCTCTCGTTGTAATGGACCCTGAAACACACTGGCTTATGCAAGGATTAATAAAGCAATTCCCATGGTTTACAGTCTCTATCGTTTTATTTGTTATCGGATATTCCTCCCTTTGGTGGACAAATAAGAAGTATGGCACACTAGGCTTTCCTCGCATTGCAGTTTTAGCTGTCGTCGCTCAATATGCATTTGCAAGCTATGCTTACGGCGTCGCCCATTTACCGTATATCATTTACCCGGACGTAACTGTATTTACAAGCTTTACGACAGTCGAAACATTCTATGCACTTCTTATTCTTTACGCAATCGGGATTGCAATTTTACTACCCGGATTCATTTTCTTCTGGAATTTATTCTTGAAGGATCGAACTTTTTTGAAGGAAAAATAATAAAGTGAAACTTTAATCAGTGGGGAGGTTTGTCCATCCCCCACTGATTATTAGCCCTCACCAATCGGGCTTTTACGGGCATCCCGGCTCCCACCTAACTCCCTCGCATTCGCCGAATTTTGAAGTGGGAGTCTTACTACCCGCAAATAGCTGGATAAACGAGGGGCATTCGTACATAGAATGCCCCTATTTATTAGACGTCTCTCCTAATAGTTATTACACTACCACTGGCACTTGTCCTATAGCTCAAAAAACACATATTCACATCATTCCATTATACGTCTAGTTCTTCTTATTTTTTGCTGAATATACTACCAATATAAACTTGAGACAAGCTACATTTGTTCAAGGGAAAATAGAAAGGTAGGTTAAATATGAGCATTGAAATATGGATTACTATTATTGTATTCTTCTTAACGATGATTGTTATCTTTTGGCGACCTCGTGGTTTAAATGAGGCGTGGCCGGCAGCAATTGGCGCTGGCATTATCCTCATTACTGGACTTGTATCCAAACCAGACGTCATGGACATTATAAGTAAAATTGGCGGTGCCTCCATAACAATATTAGCGACCATCGTTATGGCGGTTATATTAGAAAGCTTCGGCTTCTTCCATTGGTCCGCAGCGAAACTTGCAAATTTAGCAAAGGGCTCCGGTCGCCGTTTATACTGGTATATTCAATTACTTTGTTTTCTTATGACTCTTTTATTCAATAACGACGGTAGTATTTTAATTACAACACCAATCCTAATTTTACTACTGAGAAACCTTAAATTAAAACCTCATCAACAAATCCCTTATTTATTAAGCGGTGCTTTAATCGCCACTGCATCTAGTGCACCAATTGGTGTAAGTAATATCGTAAACTTAATCGCATTAAATATCGTTCATATGACTCTTTATATGCACACAGCTATGATGTTTGTACCAGCAACATTAGGACTACTGTTTATGTCATGGCTTATGTATACAGTTTTAAAGAAAAAGCTACCAGAAAAATTACCTGTTTCTTCATATGATATCGAAGAAATTTTCTTCACGAAAAACTTCCATCCGTTAAAAGGAAAAAATTCTGTTGATACGAAACAAAAACGTACAAAATTCATGTTAAAAGTATTAGGCTTCGTCTTCCTTATGCGCTGTCTTCTATTCGTTGCATCCTTCTTATCGATTCCAATCGAAATTGTTGCTGTACTCGGTTCACTCGTTCTCCTCATTTGGAGATGGTACTACTTACGAACAAACCCTATCGATATTTTGAAAAAGACACCGTGGCACATTTTAGTTTTCGCTTTCTCTATGTATGTAATTATTTACGGGCTTCACAACGCAGGATTAACAGCGGCACTTGTAACTTGGCTTGAGCCAGTTGTAAGTCAGCATCTACTCTATGCTAGCTTTGCAATGGGCGGACTCGTTTCCCTCCTCTCTAACGTCTTCAATAACCACCCTGCACTTATGATTGGTACCATTACGTTAACAGAAATGGGCCTAGATCCAGTCACATTAAAAACTATCTATCTCGCAAATATCATTGGTAGTGATATCGGTTCACTATTATTACCAATCGGTACGCTAGCTTCCCTCATTTGGATGTATATCCTAAGACAAAACAAGATTAAAGTGAAATGGAAAGATTATTTAAGCGTATCTCTCATCGTCATCCCACTCACAACAGTCGTCACATTATTCCTCTTATACTACTGGGTACACCTCTTCTTCGCCTTATAAACGACAGAAGCCCGCTTTGCTACCGTCTTAGCAAAGCGGGCTTCTTCTATATTTAAGTTAGGTACTACAGTGTGATCAATCAAGTAAAGAGGTGTAACGTGTTATTGGTATAAATGACTACCAGTGTCTTTAAATTCTTTCGATTTCTCTTTCATTCCTTTTTCAATTGCTTCTGTCGTTTCTAAATCATTTTCTTTCGCATATTCACGAATATCATGTGAAATTTTCATACTACAAAACTTCGGGCCACACATTGAACAGAAATGCGCTGTTTTCGCCCCTTCTGCTGGTAACGTTTCATCATGATATTCCATCGCGCGTTCAGGATCTAAAGATAAATTAAATTGATCGCGCCAACGGAATTCAAATCGTGCTTTTGAAAGTGCATCATCACGCTGATGAGCCGTTTTATGCCCTTTCGCAAGATCGGCTGCATGCGCAGCAATTTTGTACGTAATAACCCCTTCGCGAACATCATCTTTATTTGGTAAACCTAAATGTTCTTTCGGTGTTACATAACAAAGCATCGCAGTTCCAAACCAACCGATCATTGCTGCGCCAATTGCGGATGTAATGTGGTCATAACCTGGTGCGATATCTGTCGTTAACGGCCCAAGTGTATAAAACGGCGCGCCCTGACAAATATCAAGCTCTTTCTCCATATTCTCTTTAATTAAATGCATCGGTACATGCCCAGGTCCTTCAATCATAACTTGCACATCATGTTTCCAAGCAATTTTCGTTAATTCACCAAGTGTCTCAAGCTCAGAAAACTGCGCTTCGTCATTTGCATCTGCAATCGATCCTGGACGTAATCCATCTCCAAGAGAGAATGACACATCGTACTGTTTCATAATTTCACAAATCTCTTCGAAATGAGTATATAAGAAGTTTTCTTTATGATGGAATAAACACCACTGCGCCATAATCGAACCACCGCGCGAAACAATACCTGTCGTACGCTTTGCAGTAATTGGAATGTAACGGAGTAATACACCGGCGTGAATCGTGAAGTAATCAACGCCTTGCTCCGCCTGCTCAATTAACGTATCGCGATACACTTCCCACGTTAAATCCTCTGCAATTCCGTTTACTTTTTCAAGCGCTTGATAAATTGGCACAGTTCCAACTGGTACCGGAGCATTACGAATAATCCACTCACGTGTTGTATGAATATTTTTTCCTGTAGATAAATCCATAATCGTATCTGCACCCCAGCGAGTCGCCCACGTCATCTTCTCTACTTCTTCTGCAATAGAAGACGATACAGCAGAGTTTCCGATATTTGCATTTACCTTCACGTGGAAATTACGTCCGATAATCATCGGTTCTGCTTCCGGATGATTAATATTCGCTGGTAAAATGGCACGACCTTCTGCAATTTCCTTACGAACAAACTCAGGCTCTACCCCTTCACGAATCGCAACATATTCCATCTCAGACGTAATAATACCATTACGCGCATAATGCATTTGTGAAACATTTGCACCTCGCTTTGCCCTAAGCGGCTTGCGATCCATTTGCGGGAAAACAGGTGTATGTTTTGAAGCCACCTTGACACCGTCATCCTCTGGTTTTACTTCGCGCCCTTCATATGCTTCTACATCACCACGCCCCATGGTCCAAGAATGGCGCGGCGTTGGAATCCCCTTTTCCAGCTCCACTTTATACTCAGGATCTGTATAAGGTCCACTCGTATCATACACACGGATTGGCTGATTTGGAACACCATTCGTATCGCTTTGTGCAATCTCACGCATCGGTACTTTCATACCTTCCCGTGGTCCATCCACATACACTTTCTTACTTCCTGGTAAACTCGATTTCAATTCAATTTGCTCAGCTGAAACAGATTGTTTCATAACCTTTGTTGCCCCCCTGTACGTGACAAGGACGAGATATGGCCAGCGTATGCCAAAATAAAAAGAGCCAGGTCCATAAAAAAATAAGGACCTGGCTCATAAAGACATAATTATGTAAAGCCGTTAACTTCCCTACGCTGGTACGAGCCAGATCAGGTCCAAAGGGTTAAGAAGTTCACACGCTTCTCTCTCAGCCTACGCATACGTTAGGCACCCCTAGTTTATCACTGATTTAATTTTCAATACTTTCCCATCATACATGATAATCTGAAAAATGAAAAGGTTATTTCTTTTTTGTTTACGGAATCATCCAAGTTAAATAATAAGCCTGTACATAAGTCATAATCCCCACAATAATTACGAAGAATAAACTATGCTTCACTGTAAAGCGGAACAGATCTGATTCTTTCCCAGCAAGACCAACTGCCGCACAAGCGATCGCAATCGATTGCGGAGAAATCATTTTACCTGTTACACCGCCCGTTGTATTTGCTGCAACGAGAAGCACTTCAGATACACCGACTTGCTGCGCTGTAATTGCTTGTAAATTCGAGAAAAGTGCATTCGCTGACGTATCGGATCCTGTTAAAAATACGCCGATCCAACCTAGGAATGGTGAGAAGAACGGGAATAGTCCACCAGTTCCTGCAAGTGCTAGCGCTAATGTAGAAGATAAACCAGAATAATTTGCGATAAATGCGAATCCTAATACGAATCCGATAGATAGAATTGGCATCTTAAGTTCGTTTAACGTTTCTTTAAATGTTGCTACTGCATCTTTTGCACTCATTTTCAAAATAAACATGGAAATAATACAAGCAATTAAAATCGCTGTTCCCGTTGCTGATAATACATCAAGCTTCAAAATTGCCTCATAAGGTGTTGGTTTATTTACAATTGGCTCTGCTTTCATTACTAAATTGTGTAAGCCTGGAACTTCAAACTTAAATACAAGACTTTCTAACGCGCCGCCTGGAGCGAATAATGCTTTAAAGAAACTTTGGCTCCAAATGACTACCATCACAGTTAAAATAATGAACGGAGACCATGCTTTTACTACTTTTCCTACCGTTAGTTTCGGCATAGATGTCGCCTTTGTTGCTGCTACTTCACTATTCGCTTCTTTAGACTGATAAATTTCTTTCGGCTGCCAAACTTTTAAGAATAGCGATAAACTCACTAAACTTACAAGTGCTGACGTAATATCAGGAAGTTCTGGTCCTAAAAATGTCGCTGTAATAAACTGTGTAATTGCAAATGAACTACCCGCTACAAATAGAGCAGGCCACGTTTGTCTTACTCCTTTAAAACCATCCATTAAAAATACGATAAAGAACGGAACAAATAATGATAAGAACGGTAATTGATGTCCAGCCATTTGTCCGATTTTATGCGGATCAATACCAGTTACTTGTCCAGCCACTGTAATCGGAATTCCCATCGCTCCGAATGCTACTGGTGCAGTATTTGCGATTAAACAAAGACCAGCCGCGTATAAAGGATTTAAGCCAAGACCTGCAAGAAGTGCTGCCGTAATCGCTACTGGTGCACCAAATCCTGCTGCTCCTTCCAAAAATGCTCCAAATGAAAAACCGATTAAAATAACGAGTAAACGATGATCATTCGTAATGGATAATACTGATGCACGAATGACATCAAATTGACCTGTTTTCACAGAAATTTTATATAAAAATACTGACATAATGATAATCCACGCAATTGGCCATAATCCGTATAAGAAACCGTATCCGGTCGCTGCCATTGCCATTGTGAATGGCATTTTATACGCAAATAACGCCACCAAAATCGTTAATACAACTGTAATAAACCCTGCCACGTACCCCTTCATGCGAAAAACTGCTAAAGCTAAGAAAAAAAAGATGATTGGAATAAGTGCGACTGCTGCCGAAATCCAAATGTTACCGAACGGATCGTAAACTTGTGTCCATGTGTTCATTGTTCTCTCCCCCTAAAGAATCCCCTTTTAAATAGATATAACCTTATCAATAGACTATCGGGTCATCATACCTTTAAGTCTAAAAATAAAAAACGTTTAAGAAAACGTTTTCACTAACTTCTTTTATACTTTATCACAACAATTTCCATTAAAAAAGATTTTTTTGAAAATTTCATTATTTAATATGCAAATCTTACAAAAACGTCACGTTCTTGTAATGTTCATCGATAGTAAGCTTACCAAATTTACTGCATACTAAAAGTATAACAACGGACATTATTTATGAGGTGATATATATGAACGGAAACAAAATACTAGCTGCTTTATCATACTTTAGTGTACTATTTGCCCCTATCTTATTCCCAATTATCGTTTGGATTGTGGGCGATGCTGAAACGAAACCACATGCAAAACGTGCGCTATGGACACACATTATTCCAAGTATAGCTACATTCATTGGCCTAATTATTTTAGGAATTATGGGCATCGGATCTGACCGACCAGACGTAACACTTGGAATTGGAGCAATGATTGTCTTATGTATTTGCGGAATCATTAGCTTATACTACTTCATTTGGAATATCGTAAAAGGTATTAAAGTACTGAAAGCATAATTTTAAACAAACATTTAATTAAAAAGGACACTTGCAAACTGAAAGTGTCCTTTTTCCCGATTAGTGAGGGCTAATAATCAGTGGGGGATATCCCCCCACTGATTCAAGTTTCACTTTATCTTCTGCGTTTCTTCTTTTTTCTCATCATTTTCTTTCGGCGCGTATTCGCTTTATCCGCTATAATGTGGAGCGTACTTGCCACAACAATTCCCATTATAAACGTTACAATTTCAACCTCATGTTTTTTCGCAATTTCTATTAAATTTCCGTCCAATGCGATTACATTTAATAGGAATAAAAACGGAGAAAACACGATTAACATGTATGCAATACGAATAACATCACCAATTATAATCGTATGCGTGAAGAAGGAACGATGGGGCATTACGCTCCTATATGGATACCAAAAAATGCGGAGTAATCCCCATTTATTATACGCATTGCTATACGTATCTAAATCCGGTGTTAAAAAGAAAGTACCTACTAGAAATCCAATTGCAAAAGTTAATAAAAAATCAAAATTTGTTAATCCATACGAAACAAGCATAAACAAAACAACCGGAAGGGATATTAAGTTTATTTTCGTATGCGTTCTTCCTGATGGCATAATGCACTTCCTCGCTTACGTTCGCCCTGTCATCCTATGACAGTTCTCACCTATTGATCTAATTTTTGATCGATAAATGATGTGTCTATATCCGAACCAAACCATTCTGCCAACTTCACTCGTGCCTTATCTTTCACTTCTTCATTTACGTATATCGATGCTTGTAATAGTGCCGCCGTTAACGCACCTAAATCATCCGTATAACCAATTCCAGCAACGAAATCTGGGATTGCATCAACCGGTGCAATGAAATAAGCAAGTGCTCCGATTACAATAATTTTCACTCGTTTTGGAACATCCGGTCTTTGCAAAACGTAAAACAATAATAAACTGGCATAAATGACCGATTGCCCTGCCTGTTTCGCAACATGTTTTATTTTCTTCCAAAACGCTTCAACTGAAAATTTTTGTTTCATTCAAAAGCCTCCCTATTTTTCAAAAGAAATAAGCTACAATATGTTATGTTATCAGTAAAAGTTCATCAAAATTACACATAATCTATCAATGAAATTTCATTGTAACAAACAAAACTAAAAAGAACAAGTGTTCGTTAATTTTTTAGTATTTTCCTTCATATAATAGTTTTCTAGACAACCACTTAAAAATTTCTATTCCATATTTCTCAACCAAAAAACTTTCAATTCCACTTAACATTCTTTTCTATTTTTGTTATATTTTCTAGTTGACGGGCATATAAACGAATGTTAAAGTTTTCTCTGGTAGTGACAAAACACATACAAAAAATGTAAAATGTTATAGTGTTTCTCAGAAATGAATTTTGTTGTATAATACAGAAATGACGTTATGCTTATGAGCAGCACAAGAAACCAAAAAGGGTATGCATAGTTAAAGTCGTATATGGGTGAATATAGAAACTCTAATTATGACCAAGAAAACTATGTATTTTTTATTTTAACATTTTTCGCTCCAAAATCGACCAAGCCTGATAGAGAAAGGGTGGAAATGAATGAAAGAAACCATGAAATCACAATTTCAAAATGTGCGTTTCACTTTATTCGTAGCTTTGGCCGTATGGCTAAAAACCTACATCATTACACGCACTAGCTTCGATTTAAAACTTGAATCTTTCATGCAAGAATTCATTTTATTCATTAGTCCATTAGCAGCATCATTACTGTTTGTGGGTCTTGCATTATTTGCAAAAGGGAAAAAACGTAACTATATAGCACTAGGAATTAACTTTATTTTAACGTTCATTCTTGTTGGTAACGTAATGTTCTACGGATTCTACAATGACTTCGTTACTTTACCAGTATTAGGACAAACGTCTAATTTCGGAAGTTTAGGTTCTAGTGTGAAAGAATTATTTAACTACAAAATCATCCTTGCATTTGCGGATATTATCGTATTCTTCGTTCTATTGAAGAAGAAGAAAAATTTCGCACCGACAGAGCGTGTAGCACGTCCGATGCGTTCTTTATACTTCGTGTCAACAATCGCTATTTTCTTCGTAAATCTAGGATTTGCAGAAGCTGAGCGTCCAGAGCTATTAACACGTTCATTCGACCGCGTTATGCTTGTTAAAAACTTAGGATTATATGTACATCAAGCATATGATCTTGGCTTACAAGCAAAATCAAGTTCACAAAAAGCATTTGCGGATAGTAGTAAATTACAAGAAGCAGAAAACTATGTGAAAACAACACAAAGTAAACCAGATCCAAATATGTTCGGTACTGCAAAAGGGAAAAACGTAATTGTTGTCTCTCTTGAATCATTACAAACATTCTTAATTGGTGCGCAAGTTAACGGACAAGAAGTTACACCATTCTTAAACCAATTTGCGAAAGAAAGTTATTACTTCGATAACTTCTTCCATCAAACTGGGCAAGGAAAAACATCTGATGCTGAATTCTTAGTAGATACTTCATTATATCCACTAGACCGCGGTGCTGTATTCTTCACACACGGTAATAACGAATATACAGCAACTCCAGAAATTTTGCGTCAACAAGGGTATAACACATCAGTATTCCACGCAAACAACGCAACATTCTGGAACCGTAATATTATGTATCCGGCACTTGGTTATGATCGTTACTACAACGAACTTGACTATAAGATTACGCCAGAAACAAAATTAAACTGGGGACTAAAAGATATCGAATACTTTGATCAATCTATCGATATGTTAAAACAGGTGAAGCAACCGTTCTATACTCGCTTCCTTACTTTAACAAACCATTACCCATTCACTTATGATGACAGTACGAAATTGATCGAGCCGTACAACTCTGGTGATGGTGTATTCGACCGCTATATGGTAACAGCTCGCTACTTAGACGAAGCAATGAAACACTTTATTGAGCGTCTAAAAGCAGACGGTATTTATGACAACTCTGTTATCGTATTCTACGGTGACCATTATGGTATTTCTGAAAACCATAACCGTGCAATGGCACAGTTCTTAGGAAAAGAAGAAATTACTACATTTGACCATATGAACTTACAAAAAACACCGATGTTTATTCACGTTCCAGGTCAAAAAGAAGGTAAAACAATTTCAAAACCAACTGGTGAAATTGACATTAAACCAACAATTCTAAACTTACTTGGTATAGATTCTACGAATCAAATTCAATTCGGTCATGACGTATTCTCACCAGACAATAAAGGATTCGTTGTTCTTCGTGACGGTAGCTTCATTACAGATAAGTACATGTACACAAACAGTACATTCTACGACCGTAACACAGGTGAAGTTGTACAATTACCGAAAGAAGAAGCTCAACCACTTATTGATCGTGCACAAAATGAATTAAACATGTCAGACAAAATTATTGAAGGCGACTTACTTCGCTTCTCTGAAAGCAATAAAATCAAAACTGGTGAAGTAAAAACAGCTATTAAAGAAGAAAAGAAGAGCGCTGAGTAATCTCAGCCTCTTTTTTTATTTTCCTCCCTACAAATTCTTCTATACATTAACTTTAAAATTACATAACCTTCATCTAATATTTACACCACATTAACGAAGCATCTTTATAATAAAATATGTAAACAAGGTTCCACATATTTCTTATCTCTCATCTGTAATAAGATCCCTTAGAGAAATATGCGCATCATTTGTTTTCAACTTTCTTATAATTGTCTTTTAAAGTGTTTTTGTTTCCATACACAAAACCTTTAATCAGGCAATGTCCCTATGAAAGATAGCTACCCTCCTTGTGCAACATTCCATACGAATGTTGCTTTTTTTTTTTCAAAAAGCAGGATTCTTATTTCTCATTTTCGAATTTGTATATACAAAATGCTGTAAAGTGAAACTTTAATCAGTGGGGGTTTTGTTCATCCCCCACTGATTATTAACCTTCAACAATCGGGCTTTTACGGGATAAATCATCATTACTTCTCTATGATTTACAGCCCTTTCCCAACGAGAAAGCCCATCGTCTTTAGGCGTGGGAGTCTCAAAAATATATATACGTCATATGTAGAGAATTACTCACATAAAAATTACTATAGTGATTTTTATTCCGAATGAATTAAAGTTTCACGTTACTTATGTACTAACGAAAGGATGGGACGAAAATTGGCATACGAAAGATTTGTACTATGGAATGATGCAGTTATTGATACAACGAAACATCGCGCGTACATAGAACTTGAAGAAAGAGGCTTACAATTTGGCGATGGTGTCTATGAAATTATTCGCCTTTATAACGGAAACTTTCACTTATTAGATCCACACCTAACAAGATTATATCGCTCCATGGACGAAATAGAATTATCGCTCCCTTTCTCAAAAGCCGAACTCATCATCTTACTCTACAAACTAATTGAAAATAATAATTTCCACGAAGATGGAACGATTTATTTACAAGTATCTCGTGGTGTACAAGCTCGAGCACATGCATTCTCATATGACACCTCTCCGACAATCTATGCTTATATTTCAAAAAAAGAAAGACCGGCTTTATGGATTGAATACGGTGTACGTGCTATATCAGAACCTGATACGCGCTGGCTCCGCTGTGATATTAAATCGCTAAATTTATTACCAAATGTATTAGCTTATACGAAAGCTGAGCGCAAAGGTTGTAAAGAAGCACTTCTCGTACGAAATGGTATCGTAACTGAAGGTAGCCACTCTAACTTCTTTCTCATAAAAAACGGAACACTGTATACGCATCCAGCCAATCACCTTATTTTAAACGGCATTATTCGTCAGTACGTCCTTTCTTTAGCTAACACTCTTCAACTTCCTGTACAAGAAGAGCTTTTCAGCATTCGCGATGTTCATCAAGCAGATGAATGCTTCTTTACGGGAACGACTATTGAAATTTTGCCGATGACCCACCTTGATGGAACTGCGATTCAAGATGGTCAAGTTGGCCCTATCACCAAATTACTACAAAGGTCATTTTCTCGAAGCCTTTTAAAATCCAACAGCACATCTTCCTAAATACGAATAATTTTCTCATTTTCCACATCAAATATATGTATTTAAATGGAAATCAAGGTGTGAATTTATGCCTTGATTTTTTCTTGTAATCTTTTTGTCATATTCAGATTACCGCATAAGTCTTGACAGTAATCGACATGCTCTTTAGAATTTTTAACAGTTGGTAAATATTTCTTCACTACATTACAGACAGAAAGGAATCGACAAATTATGAAAAAATACCTTGCCGGTCTTGCGGCAGTGTCTGTAGCAGGAGGAGCAGCCCCTACACTTGATAGCGTTCAAGCTGCCCCTGAACAAAACACACAAAAAGCTGCTACACAAACTGTCCAAGCTTCCGCATCAAACAGTTCATCGTATACGGTGAATACTAGCGTGCTGCATGTTCGTGCAGGATCAAGTACTTCTCACGACGTCATCTCTCGCGTTTATAATGGTCAATCATTAAACGTAATTGGAGAAGAAAATGGTTGGTTCAAAATTAACCATAACGGACAAACAGGTTATGTTAGTAGTGAATTTTTATCAAAAAACGGAGCAGCAACTAACAATGTAAGCACAGGTGGAAACAATAAAGTTACTGCTGATGTATTACGTGTTCGTACAGCTCCTAACACTTCTAGTTCTGTTTCTGGACGTGTATATGAAGGACAAGCTTTAAACGTTATCGGTCAAGAAAATGGTTGGGTGAAAATCAACCATAACGGACAAACTGGCTATGTTAGTAGCGAATTTGTATCGGGCGTTTCTTCAAATGCGGGTTCTACAAACAGTAACAACAATAATAGCAATCAAACAAATGTACAGCCAGCAAGCGGAAATTATACAGTAAACGTATCTTCCCTTCGCGTTCGTACGGGTCCTAGCACTTCTCATCCAACTGTAGGATCTGTTAAACAAGGACAAGTAGTACAAGTTGTAGGCGAAGTTCAAGATTGGTTCAAAATCAATTATGCGGGACAAACAGCTTACTTAAGCAAAGACTACGTAACAAAAGGCGGTTCTAACGAAAACGTCACTCAAGGTAACAACCAAGAGCAAAATAATAAGCCAGAACAAAACAATAATGCAACTGTTCAAACTGGCGGAACTTACGTTGTTAACGCAACATCGCTACGTGTTCGTACAGGCCCTGCTGCTTACCATAGTGTAATTGGTGGCGTATTAAATGGTACAACATTAAACGTAGTTGGTTCTGAAAACGGATGGTTTAAAGTAAGCTATCAAGGAAAAGCAGGCTATGTTAGTAGCGAGTTTGTAAAATTCGTTAAAGGTGGCACTTCTACTCCTGAACAGCCGAAACAACCAGAGCAGCCAAAACAACCTGAACAAGGTGTAATTGGTGACTACTACATTAATGCTTCTGCACTAAATGTACGTAGCGGCGAAGGTACAAATTATAGAATCATAGGCGCACTTCCACAAGGACAGAAGGTTCAAGTAATCTCTGAAAACTCTGGATGGAGCAAAATTAACTACAACGGTCAAACTGGTTACATCGGAACACGTTTCCTATCTAAAACACCAGTTGGTGGTGCAGTAGATAATAAGCCTAACGACAATCAAAATAACAATCAAAATAATAATCAAAATAATAACAACAATAATAACACTAATAATAGCGGTGACAGTTCTTCTCTACTTGCATACGCGAAATCTATGCAAGGCGTACCATACGTTTGGGGCGGTACTTCTGCTAACGGTGTTGACTGCAGTGGTTACATCTACCACGTGTTCAAGAAATTTGGTCATAACATTAGCCGCCAAAGTGTTGCTGGATATTGGAGCAGCTTATCACAAACTTCAAATCCACAACCAGGTGACTTAATTTATTTCAAAGACACTTATAAAAAAGGTCCTTCTCACATGGGTATCTACCTTGGTGGCGGATCATTTATCCAATCTGGAGATAAAGGTGTAGCAATCGCTTCATTAAGTAACTCTTATTGGAAAAGTCATTTCTTAGGGTATACGAAAGCACCTTAAGTGATAGTTTCAGAGCCTTCTAGTTTACTAGAAGGCTCTTTTTTAAAAGGCTCAATATAGTAATCCCCTTTTATTCTCTCTACGCAAAAATTATGCGTTCATTTCCCTATTTCATACACTACATTCTATAAAAATTATCCAAAGCGTTATCATAATGTATATATTTCCCCAAAAAACATAACCTATTTCATGTCGATTCATTTTATATGTGTTTTTTCAAAGAATTTTCTTTTTATTTAAACTTTTCGTTAGACGTTTGACCTCCGATGTCCATTATGATAAGTTACTTAAGATGTTATATTCGCAAAAGTATAGACAACTGGTTTATACACGTTTTTACTATGAGGAAGGAGCATACACTGCATGAATCTTTTATGGGGAATTGGCGGCGTGATTGGAGTATTAGCAATTGCTTTCTTACTATCTTCCAACCGCAAAGCTATTAATTGGCGCACAATTTTAATCGCGCTAGCATTACAAATGTCATTTTCATTTATCGTATTACGATGGGATGCTGGAAAAGCAGTTTTAAAATACGCTGCTGACGGCGTTCAAGGATTAATTAATTTTTCTTACGAGGGAATTAGATTCGTTGCTGGGGATTTAGTCAACGCAAAAGGACCTTGGGGATTTATCTTCGTGATTCAAGCACTACTTCCAATTGTATTTATTAGTTCATTAGTTGCAATCTTATATCATTTCGGTATTATGCAGAAATTTGTTAGTATTGTTGGTGGCGCATTAAGTAAACTTCTTGGAACTTCGAAAGCAGAAAGTTTAAACTCAGTAACAACTGTATTTTTAGGACAAACTGAGGCACCAATTTTAATTAAACCATACTTAGCACGTTTAACTAACAGTGAATTCTTCACTATTATGGTAAGTGGTATGACAGCTGTTGCCGGATCGGTTCTTGTCGGCTATGCAGCCATGGGAATTCCATTAGAACACTTATTAGCAGCAGCAATTATGGCATCTCCATCAAGTTTATTAATTGCAAAACTAATTATGCCAGAGACAGAAAAAGTAGATAACAACGTTGAACTTTCTACAGAACGTGAAGACGCAAACGTTATCGACGCAGCTGCACGTGGTGCATCTGAAGGTATGCAACTTGTTATTAACGTAGCAGCAATGTTAATGGCTTTCATCGCATTAATCGCTTTATTAAATGGTCTATTAGGATGGGTTGGCTCTTGGTTCGATATTAAACTTAGCCTTGATTTAATCTTCGGTTACTTACTATCACCATTTGCAATCTTAATCGGGGTTTCTCCAGGTGAAGCTATACAAGCAGCAAGTTTCATCGGTCAAAAACTTGCAATCAACGAATTCGTTGCATACGCAAACTTAGGACCACACATGGCAGAGTTCTCTGAAAAAACAAATCTAATTTTAACATTCGCAATCTGTGGTTTTGCAAACTTCTCTTCTATCGCAATTCAATTAGGTGTAACAGGAACGTTAGCTCCTACTCGCCGTAAACAAATTGCACAATTAGGGATTAAAGCAGTTATCGCTGGTACACTAGCGAACTTCTTAAACGCAGCAGTTGCAGGTATGATGTTCCTATAATAATTTCATGAAAAGCCTCCTTTTTTAAAAAGGAGGCTTTTTTATATTGTACAAATATGATTTCCGTATATACATTAAATACTTTATGTCTAGATGTATAGACGTTATGTTACAATAATTAGTATGTCTGTTTATTTTTTCTTGTACAAGGGGGATACTATTTGATGTTTCTCGCCCCCAAAAGACTTCCAGCTACATGGTCCATTTCTTAATAATTGTGCATACTACAAATATCCAGCACGAATTATCTTTAAGGAGGAAAGTTTCGTGAAAGATAAGTCCTATAAAATCCTCTCTATGTGGATTTTACAAATTTTATTTTATTTTACTACTGTACATGTGACGAAATATGAGCATGCGCTCATTTTTACAATTATATATGTCATCATAAATGTACTATTCCTATTTTTAGCTGATAAAACAGCATTTATTTTCTTCATACTAGGAACCATTATTTCAGTATTCTATTTATTTTATGAAGCGTGGCTTCACTTATGGAGTACATCAGATCAATGGGAATATATTATTACCCACTTCCTGATGGCAGCTAACTTCTTCATTGTTTATATTTCAACCCACCTATTAAAAAAGGTTATCCTTAAAAATAAAGAGTTAACTGAACGAGTGAGAGTGCTTGAGCAATACATTGGAGAATCAAAATTATTAACAAGACAAGAATTTGAAAGACGACAAGCATTATTAAAGACTGCAATGAGTCGTCGTAATGAAACAGGCATTATCATTTTCTTTGATTTCACTTCCTTTAGTAAATATACGAAGGAAAGTGTCATGGATCGTGTAGCTTCATTATTAGTTGATACAGTCAGAACTGACTTTGACCTTGCTGCTGAATATGACAACAACACATTAGTCATTTTATTACAAAACACAAATGAAGCCGGTGCTGATATTGTAATGAACCGTCTACACCCAAAAATGGAGCAATGGCTTGCTGCTGAAGCAATTCAAGATATTAAAATAAAACGAGAACAAATCAATACAAAAGGACATGCCCCATTATGATGACACTCGTTATGCTTCTTTTATTTATTTTGTTTTGTGTACTTGTTTTCTGGATCAGCATCACATTTTCAATTAAATATGTATTGATTTTTACAGCCTTTCTATTCTCTGGTTTACTCGTTTATTACTCTTTCTTAACAATTGCGGGCTTAATTCATCGAACTAGTAAACGAAAAGATCGTACGCTAGAACATTATCCAAGTGTAGATATTTTTATACCTGCTCATAATGAAGGGGTCGTTATTAAAGATACATTAGAAGCAATGGCAAAGATTGAATACCCAGGCAAACTAAACGTTTATTTATTAAACGATAACTCTCAAGATGAAACACCTGAAATTGGTGATGATTTCGACAAAGCTTATGCTCATATTCATCACATTCGTGTACCACCTGGCGAACCGAAAGGAAAATCGCGTGTATTAAACTACGGCCTTAGCATTTCGGACGGTGAATATTTCTGTGTTTACGATGCAGATAATCAACCTGAACCACATGCACTGCGAATGCTCGTAGAACATGCTGAAACAATCCAGGATGCCGTTGGAGCAGTTGGACACGTTCGTACAGTAAATGAGAAAAGAAATTGGCTTACACGAATGATTTCATTAGAATTTCAGATTTTCCAGCTCCTTATGCAATCTGGACGCTGGCTATTATTCCAAACAGGTTCACTAACCGGAACAAACATGCTTCTTCGTCGTTCTGCATTAGAAGAGCTTGGCGGCTATGATCCTTATGCAATTGCAGAGGATGCCGAATTAACATTAAGAATTACCCAAAAGGGCTATCTCTTACCAATCGTCCCGGAATCGATTACATGGGAACAAGAACCAGAGCATTTAAAAATTCTTATTAAACAACGTACACGTTGGCTTCAAGGAAACTTATACATTTTAGAAAAAATGTTTTCTTCGTTAAGCTTCTTTAAAGGGAAACTTCTCGTCCATTCCTTACAACAAGTTTTAGTGTATGTCGTATTTTGGCTATTCCTAATCATTTCAAACGTTTGGTTTGTAATTGGACTGCTCGGGATATTCCAAATTCAATATAGCATTCCATTACTATTTATGTGGTATGTCGCATATATTACATATGTTTCTCAATTATTTAGTGCCCAGAGCGTCGAACGAACCTTTACACCGACCAATATTTTCATAAGCGTCATTATGTACTTTACGTACGCACAGCTCTTTACGTATTTGTTTATTCGCAGTCTCATTCTTTACTTACGTGCAAAGAGCAAGAAACAAGTAATTGGTTGGGATAAAACAGTACGATTTAAGAAAGAAAAATAGATTTCATTAAAAAATAAGCACAGAGCGCCGTATGCTCTGTGCTTATTTTTTACCGTAATACTATATATCAGACAATACCCCTTAGCTGAAAGTTATTTCACGTCCATCCCCCAACGAACGATCGACCTTCATTTATATACGAAAAAGTGATTGCTATTTTTGTAGAACCAATTGCTTCTCTTGATGCTCTTTACGAGTTTCAGCTTTAGGTTCCGTGCTTTCTTGGACATTTCGATGTGCCACACGTTTCAAACAAATATGCTTCCACTTTCTTTCGTAACGTTTCATTATTCTAGATGTCCCCCTTGAATGCGCTTTAAAACTATTTGAAATCGCTTACAGGAAATAATATAGCACATATACATAAAAGTGACAACACATTTCCGACATATTTTTGTCAAAAATATGAACATAATTTACAAAATATCGGATATTGTCGAAACATATCGATTTTCCTTTTTAAACTACAGCTATCCACACTTTTCCTAATATTCGCACTAAAAAAGGAGCTGATATAAAATCAGCCCCTTTCCTTCTATTATTAATGACGCTTCATACGACCTTCTTTTTGCAACTCTTTAAATAGTGCTGCAATCATAAAGAAAATAACAAATACAAATGGGAATGCCGCAATAATCGACGCAGTTTGCAACGCCTCTAATCCACCAACATACAATAAGGTCGAAGCTATTACTGCTAAAACAATACCCCAAACCATTTTGATACGATTTGGTGGGTTTAAGCTACCATGTGTCGTTAACATCCCTAGAACAAACGTAGCAGAGTCTGCCGATGTAATAAAGAATGTTGAAATAAGTAAAATAGCTAGTACAGATAAAGCTGGCCCTATGCCACCCATCTGGCCTAACATAGCAAACAATCCTACTTCTGTGCCCATTTCTTTAATTTGGCCATATATATTCGCTCCATCGAACAATTCCATGTGAATACCTGTTCCTCCGAAAACAGAGAACCAAAGCGCACCGATTACTGTTGGTACGAGTAACACACCAATAACAAATTCACGAATTGTACGCCCGCGTGACACACGAGCAATAAACGTACCTACGAATGGTGACCATGCAATCCACCATGCCCAATAGAAAATTGTCCATGACTGAATCCATTGATTTCCGCCTTCATTTAATGGACTTAAACGGAAACTCATACTTGGTAATTCTTGAATGTATGATCCGATTGTTGAAGTGAAATAATTCATAATAAAGTTTGTTGGACCTGCAAATAATACAATTATCATAAGTGCAAACGCTAAAATAATATTCGCATTACTTAAATATTTAATTCCTTTATCGAGTCCGGTTTGTGCAGATAGCATATAAAGAACAGTGACAATTCCGATGATTACTAGCTGTGTCGGTAATGAATTTGGAATGGATGTTAAATAACTAACACCACCCGCAATTTGCTTTGCCCCAAGTCCTAATGATGTCGCCACACCAAATACTGTCGCAAATACAGCTAGAACATCAAACATACGGGCAATACGGCCATGTTCACCGCCCTTAAATAGCGGACCCACTGTCGCACTAATTGTACTTGCTCTTCCTTTTCTAAATGTAAAATACGCAATACACAATGCTACAAGTGCATATAATCCCCACGGATGTAATCCCCAATGGAAAAATGAGAAACGAAGTGCAAGACGTGCACTCTCTTCAGTCGCCCCTTCTCCAAACGGAGGTGTGTATAAATGATTCAATGGTTCTGCAACGCCCCAGAAAACCAAACCGATTCCCATACCAGCACTAAATAACATAGCAAACCATGTCATATAACTATAATCAGGTTCATCATCATCTTTACCTAAACGAATCGAACCGTACTTAGAAACAATTAAGAAAATAGCAATTCCTAAGAAAATAGAAACGGAAATAATATAGAACCATCCAAACTTACTAACTAACGCAGCTTGAATTGCAGTCGTTACATTTCCTAAGCTACCTTTTCCAATAATAGATTCGGGAATAATCCCCCAAAGTGTAAATGCAATACATAATGTTAATGAGACAATAAATGTTTTCGTCAGTTTCCTCATCAAATCCCCCTTCGTATGTTTCATTTCTTGTAAATAACATAAATTCCGATATGTTAAATCGGATAGAAAACCATAGTTTTTTGTGGTGATTTTCTTTCGGCTCTCTTAGTTTTGCCTTCACCAATTAGAGTTCTTATGGACAGTCTTACCTTCCGTACAACCTTTTCACTCTGCAAGAGCTACAAGATTGGAATACTACTGTCAAATTGTGTGAGAAAAATGCGGATGGGAAGAGATTTTCCCAAAAAAGGATGTGTTACAGTTTTAAAAAAGGGCAGATTTATTCTTTACAACCCTTTCTTCTTGTAACAATTATGCGGTTTTTTTGCTAGTATATAGCGCGTGTTTATAACTTCACAAACGAGATGTTTATGTTTATATAACTATATTACCCATAAAACGGTAAAATACTCAAGGAATGTAACTGTATAGTAATCATTACGTAATACTGCTGTAACATTTTTATTTACGCCGAAAAAATTATGTTGTATTAAATATTTCGAATATAACTAGAAACCTACTAATTATATGGAATGAAAAACGCTTTCCTCTAATTCTAGCTATATTACAAATTGTTAACGACTTATTACGAATGGTTTGTAATTGTGTGTTTTCCCAAAATCCGAAAAAATCTGTTGCTATAATGAGGACACGAAAACAAACGCAATGGAGGCTATCATGAAAAAATTAATTGGAATAGCAACAGCAGCAGTTTTTGGTCTTGGGATTTTCACATCATCTGCTAATGCAGAAACTGTTGTAAAAACAGACGTACTAAACGTACGAGAAAACCCTACTACTGAATCAAAAGTTGTCGGTAAATTACAGAATGGTCATAAATTAGATGTTCAAAATACAGAAAACGGATGGTCAAAAATCAATTTAGATGGTAAAGACGCATTCGTAAGTACAGAGTTTACAAAAAGCTCTTACTATGTAACAGCTAACGTATTAAACGTACGTGCTGAAGCGAACACAAACTCAGAAATTCTTGGAACGCTGAAGAAAGACGATATGATCGAAACAACGAACCAAGTACAAAATGAGTGGTTACAATTTGAATATAACGGGAAAACAGCTTACGTTCACGTTCCTTTCTTAACAGGTACAGCACCTGTTATTGAGAAACAAGAAACAGCTGCTCCTGCTAAAGCTGCAGCACCAGCTAAAACTCAAGCACCTGCACCAGTAAAAACAGCTGCTAAGCCTGCTGTGAAAGCTGCTGAAACTAACGAACCATCTGGTGGTCGTGAGTTAACGGTTGTAGCTACAGCATATACAGCTCATCCGAGCGAAAACGGTGGCACATACGGCGGCCGTGTATTAACTGCAATGGGTCATGACCTAACAGCGAACCCAAACATGAAAATGATTGCTGTTGACCCGAAAGTAATCCCATTAGGATCTAAAGTATGGGTAGAAGGTTATGGAGAAGCAATCGCTGGTGATACTGGCGGTGCAATTAAAGGTAACCGTATCGATATTCTACTTGGATCAGATAGCGCTGCTAACAAATGGGGACGCAAAACTGTTAAAGTGAAAATTTTAAAATAACCAATGACTGCTAAATTACAGCCGGTTCTCTTTATTGAGAGCTGGCTTTTATTTTTTTATAATAGCTATAAGGAGGTTATGTCCATGAATTTACAAGCAAAGGTAGACTGGGTCGGTACACCAAAACCGTACATATATAAAGATGAAGTCACATATGACGCTACTTCAATTGATTTTTCACTCGCTGGCGATGACAATCGCTATAAATTAATTGTGCTCAAGTCTGAAGAAAATACACATTACAAAATCGTTCAATACGGAATAAAACCAGGCTCTCAAAAGCCATTCCCTATCGACATTCCATTTGAACAAAACATGTTACCTATCTTGGAACAAATATTGCGTGACCCGTATGTACAAGCGGTATTAAAGGAAGCGCGCTCTTAATTACAAAAAGGATATCACCTAGTGAAATTTTACTAGGTGATATCCTTTTTATGTTCCTTCATGAACACGAGTAGAGGAGTTTATATCAATGGTTCGACATGAAATATTAATAAGCACCTAAAGAAAAGAGGCTGTTCAAAATTGAACAGCCTCTCTCTTATTCTAATGAGTCGGACCAGATACATCCTCTGATTTCAGCGTATTATTCGCTCCAAGAGAATGGTACAATATCTTTCCATTTCCATTAACCGTAACGATATGTTCATTATTAAAACTTTTGAACTTAACAGATCCATCACCGTAACGAATATGATACTCTTCATATGTCGTTACTTTATATTTCGTTTCACTTTGACGTTCTACATTACGAATATCCATCGTTAATAGATCTTCTGTAATTCCTTTTTTGTGTAGATATTGTAAGTATTCACGGTCTTCCTTATACGATGGCCCGCTCTTATCATAATTACTTTCAATTATGCTAAAATCATTTAATGAAATCGCGCGCACATTATCATAAATATGTTTTCGCACAAATTCACCAGCTGCTGAGCTTGACGTTTCTTTCGGGAACTTTAAATAATATTTGCTTTGTTCTCCAATTTTGATGCTTTCAGATTTAATGACACCAAGATCGCTGTTTTTCTCTAAATGTACTTCAATCGTTTCATCTGTCGCTACAGGACCAAGTTTATAGCTTCCGTTACTTAATTTCCCACGCTTTTGACCGTTCACAAAAACAGCCGCTTCTTTTTCATCAGAAGAAATGGTTACATAATTTCCTTCAAGTGATAAATTCACTTCTACTGTCCCATTCTTTTCGTTTGCTAAATCCACTTCTTTTTCTGTCTCTAATTCAGTAAGCTCTGACTTCGCCTTTGCCTTTACAACATAAGCACCTGGGAAGTATGGTCCTAATTCTTTCGAAGTTTTACCACTAGAAAGCTCTGTTTCTTTTTTATCATTTACATATATTTCAGCATTCTTTGCAGTTGTGCTAACATTCATGTAATAAGATTTCATACTGAACTTATACTTCGGATATAAGAACCACTCTTTCCCGTCTTCTATAATTGTCCCATCTTGAAAAGATGCTCTTGCTGAATTTTCATCTACTGCCTCTTTTTGTAAATAGGACAATAATGTCTTATTGTACGAAGGATTATCTTTTAAATAACGTATGTATGCTTTAATATCTTCTGGCTTAACCTTTAGGCCTGGATCATCTACTTTCACAAACTCATCGATTGCACTAACATCTTTATTTTGGAATGCCTCGATCATTGCATTTACTTGCTTTTCCTTCGAAAACTTGCTTGCACCGAATTTATATGTGCCAAACAAAATAGCAAAAACAATGACAAAACCTATAAGTAAAAACATGTTTTTCTTACTTTTCACTGGCTTTGTTTCTAACTGCATTTCTGAACGCGAAGAAGCTGTTTGATCAGCAATTTCTTCTACTTTACTTCCGCAACTAGGACAAAATTTCACTTGTCCTGCAACTTGTTTATTGCATGTTCCACAAAACTTCAAGTATTTCTCCCCCTTATTTTTTTTACTAATTTCATACCTGCGAATGTTAATACGTAAGAAATAAGAAAACTACCTACTATTAAATATAGCGTGTTGCTTTGAATAGATAATATCGGTCCAGAAATTCCAGCGAACTCCTTCATAATTTCCTTAATTCCTGAGGCTGTAATATGAATTTTTGCTAATCATCACAGTGTAAACAGCACTAAACACTGCTATAGTTACGTACATATTTCGCATACAATATTGAGCCAATTTCATTCCAGCCCTAACTAGTAGAATACATGGTAGAAGAATTAATAATTCCCACCAATGTAAATCTGACAAACAAATTCTCTCCTTTTAATTACATAGTAATATACAAAATTAACATTTTATATATTACCATGATTTCCGATTATTGTAATCCAAATTTCATTTTTTCTGTTTTGAGCATTTTTTGTTTATAATGGTAAAGGAAAGAAATCTGTGTACGGAGGAATATTATGCTGCAACACTCAATTACGAAAGATGAAATTATGATGATTGCGAATGAGTTCGTTCAAGGACTTGATCCGCAGCAAGTTGCTGATCAGGAACATGTCGCTACAGCTCGGCACCTATATCGTAGTGGTGTTGTCTATAACGTTGACTTTGATGGCTATACGCTATCCGGAACTGTAAATGCTGAAGGCAGTGTATATAGCGTTCACATCCCGATTCGTAATGTCGCTGAAAGCTATTGCGATTGCTTCGCGCCAACGCAATGTGAGCATATGCTTGCTGTGTTATTATCTGCAGCTTCTAGTTTTGGGCAGGTAGGAGATGTATTAACTTTATTCAAAAATAATACGAAACCTTCCCTTCCTCCTATTCGAACTGCACGACAAGTATTGCAATCATCAGCTTTTGAAGAAATGGATTATAAAAGTTGGCAAACGTACTTTGAAAATGAATATGAATCATTTAAAAAAGAACAAGCGCGGCTCACTTATAAACAAATGTATTTTCTTATGAGTCTTTTTACAGACTTCTATACAAAATTAGAACGGAAAGCTCCGCGCATCGTTGCTATTCATGAATTATTTAAGTTGCACGCAGCACTTTATTGCTTTCAAAAATTATTAGAAGAAATTCAAGAATTTGAAGCAAACAAACTATATTCTTATCACCAACCAGTTAACGTCGTTCGCCTATTCGTTGATAAAGTTGAATCTATCGTTAGGGACCTAAAAACAGAGGCGATTCCAGAAGAATCCAAACTGATTTTACAAGAAACAGCTCGGCTCGCACATGAAGTATTCTTCTCTACCGATGCCTATACACAAGAGCGATTCTTCATTTATCGTCACATATGGGGTGAGCTGTTAAGAACAGAAGAGCAGCTACAAGAAGAAGAAAAACGAATCGATACTAAAATCAATCCACTTTCCAAAGCATTAGCATCCTCTCATCTGCTCTTTTTAAATAATGAAGATTTATCGGCAATGGAATTGCTCACAACACAGCCTGCTTCTGTTGTGAGTCTTTACTTTTATTGGTTAGAAGAGTTATTAAGTGCGATGCAGTGGGAACGTGCTAAAAACTGGCTTTCCTTCACTTATAAACAAGTAAAGGAAACGATAATGGAACAAGAGAATACCGTCTTCATACAAGATATCGTTCGATTATTTGTGATGATGTATGAGACATATGCAACGCATACGAATGAACAAGCAGGATTAGAAATGATTTTACAAGAACTCCTGCCGTATAGTTTCACAAATTATGAACAATACGTACTAGCGAAGAAACAATACCGTGCATGGGCGGAACTTCATCTCTTATATGGATTTGAGGCAATCGAACTTTTGAAAGAACCATTGAAAGATATTGAAAAAGAAGCGCCTGAAGCGGCACTTCCTCTTTATCATCTTGCCGCAATTGAAGCAATTGAAGAACGCAATCGCAAATCATATAGACGTGCCGTTCGTTACTTAAAGAAATTACGTATGCTTTATAAACGACTGAAGCGAACTGATGAATGGGATGCTTTCATTATTCACATTGCAAATTTACATTCACGTCTGCGCGCACTGCAGGAAGAATTACGGAGAGGAAAATTAATCGATGATCATACAAACTGAAGTAACAATTAGGCTACAGCATGTTAGTCAAGGTTGGTTCCTTTGGGGAGAAGACGATAGCGGTACTCCCCTATCCGTAGCAAATTGGAAAAAAAACGCATTTACCTGGCACTCTACTTCCTTCTACGGCACATTTTTAAAAGAAGCAACATATGAGGGAAAACAAGGCGTTATGCTAACGAATGCACAGGCATTTGAATACATCGCAAATAAACCGATGAATTCATTTGCAAATATGCAAATGAACGGTCCTATTACGGCTCTTACAAAGGACGCAAGTGAATTATGGGATGCTTTCGTCAGCGGCAGCTTCGCACCTGACATGAAGTATTGGTCTCAGCAGCCATCTTGGAAAGTTCAGAATACCTCAATTGAAGATGCCATGTTAGCATCTCTTTTCTCTGCCGCTGTGAACGAAAGTATTTTGCAAGATGCTCGCTCAAATGACGGATGGGAAGATGCAAAGAGACTATATGAACATTACGACTTTACGAAAAGGCAATTGGAAGCTGCACTGCACGAAGAAGATTGGCTTCGAAAAATTGGTTACATTGAAGATGATCTTCCATTTACAGTTGGCTTAAGACTACAAGAACCGCAAGAAGAATTTGAAATGTGGAAGCTTGAAACAATCGTTACGCCAAAACGTGGCGCGCATCGCATATATGTATATGAAAGTATCGATTCCTTGCCAAAACGATGGCACGATTACGAAGAACGTATTCTTGAAACACAAGAAGGATTCAGTAAGCTCGTACCGTGGCTAAAAGAGGACGACAAGTTCCGAGAAGAACTCTTTGAAACTGAAGCTTGGAACTTCTTAACCGAAGCAAGCAATGAATTACTCGCAGCAGGTATTACAATTTTACTACCATCATGGTGGCAAAATTTAAAAGCAACAAAACCAAGGTTACGCGTACAGCTGAAGCAAAGTACAGCACAAACACAGTCTTTCTTCGGCATGAATACGCTCGTTAATTTCGACTGGCGCATTTCAACGGACGGCATTGATTTATCAGAAAGCGAATTTTTCGAACTCGTTGAGCAGAACAAACGTCTTTTCAATTTAAATGGTCAATGGATGCGACTTGATCCTGCCTTTATTGAAGAAGTAAAAAAACTAATGCACCGTGCAGATAAATATGGACTAGAAATGAAAGACGTATTGCAGCAACATTTATCTAGCGCAGCGGAAACGGAAGTTGTAGAAGACGATAGTCCGTTTAGCGATATTGAAATCGAACTAGATGGATATTATGAAGAGCTTTTCCAAAAACTTCTGCACATTGGAGATATTCCAAAAGTAGATGTACCATCTTCGCTACAAGCAACACTCCGCCCGTATCAACAACACGGTATTGAATGGTTGCTATACTTACGAAAGCTTGGATTTGGAGCATTATTAGCCGATGATATGGGACTCGGAAAAAGTATTCAAACGATAACTTACTTACTATACGCTAAAGAAAACAATCCCCAAACAGGTCCTGCATTAATTGTGGCACCAACATCAGTCCTTGGAAATTGGCAAAAAGAATTTGAGCGTTTCGCACCAAGTTTACGTGTTCAGTTACACTATGGAAGTAACCGAGCTAAGGATGAGTCATTTAAAGATTTTCTTCAATCAGCAGATGTTATATTAACTTCTTATGCATTAGCTCAACTTGATGAAGAAGAACTTAGTACGTTATGCTGGGACGCTGTTATTTTAGACGAAGCACAAAATATAAAAAACCCACATACAAAACAGTCGAAAGCAGTAAGAAACTTGCAAGCAAATCATAAAATTGCTTTGACCGGTACACCAATGGAAAACCGACTTGCTGAGCTTTGGTCTATTTTCGACTTTATCAATCATGGGTATCTCGGAAGCTTAGGACAATTCCAGCGCCGCTTCGTCACACCGATCGAAAAGGACCGCGATGAAGAAAAAATCCAGCAAGTTCAACGATTTATCTCGCCGTTTTTACTGCGTCGTACGAAGAAAGATCAAACAGTCGCATTAAACTTACCAGATAAACAAGAACAGAAAGCTTATTGCCCACTAACTGGCGAACAAGCTTCCTTATATGAACAACTTGTTCAAGATACATTGCAAAATGTAGAAGGATTAAGTGGAATTGAGCGCCGTGGCTTTATACTACTGATGCTGAACAAGCTAAAACAAATTTGTAATCACCCAGCACTTTATTTGAAAGAAGAAGAACCACAAAACATCGTCGAACGCTCTATGAAAACAAAAACGGTAATGGAGCTCATCCAAAATATAAAAGACCAAAATGAAAGTTGCTTAATCTTCACTCAATACATTGGCATGGGGAACATGCTAAAAAGTATGTTAGAAGAAACATTCGGTCAGCGCGTCCTCTTCTTAAACGGGAGCGTACCGAAGAAAGAACGTGACAAGATGATTGAGCAGTTCCAAAACGGAACGTATGACATCTTCATCTTATCGTTAAAGGCCGGCGGAACAGGATTAAACTTAACTGCTGCCAACCATGTCATTCACTATGACCGTTGGTGGAATCCAGCTGTAGAAAACCAAGCAACAGACCGTGCTTATCGCATCGGTCAAAAACGCTTCGTTCACGTTCATAAACTTATTACAACGGGAACACTTGAAGAGAAAATTGATGAAATGTTAGAACGAAAACAATCATTAAACAACGCCGTCATTACAAGCGATAGTTGGATGACCGAACTATCGACCGACGAACTAAAAGAATTACTTGGCGTATAATAGCCGGATAAATGAAAAAGGAGCAAATCTCTAAATGAGATTAGCTCCTTTTTCTATGCCAAAACCAATTGCTTATTATAATTCCTGTTAACCCACCGCACGTATCAAGCAATGAATCTTGCCACATCGGTGTACGGTCTCCCGTAAACCATTGATGAATCTCATCAAATGTTGCATACCCCGCAACGAAAAGAAGGGCGTATGCAAAGCACCTTTTTCTCGAATAACCCGATCGATGAAAAGCATAATACGTCAATGAACCGAGCATAAAGAACACCATAAAATGAGCACCTTTACGAAGGAAAAACTCAACAAAACCGCCTACACCTTTATTTGCGATACTAACAGGTGTACCTCCGCCATAATCGATAGATACCCATGAAAAATGCTCTTTCACAAACTCAACATTTACATATTGCTCAATATCCGAGCGCATATCCTGTTTTTTATATGGCTGTGCTGAAGAATAGAAAATAAGCCCCATCCATAATAATACAGGAATCCAAAATAACCATTTACGATTCATTCTCCCGAAAACTCCTCTCTTAGTCTTTTAAGAGTAACAAAAAAAAGAAAAAATTTCACGCCAAAACATGACATTTACCCCCTATTTATAAAGTGAAAGGGGGTGATAAACATGGCAGTTGAAACAATCGTAATGGATTTAACTTTACGTCTCGTATTAAACGGAGGATTAGACAAAAACGGTAAAACAGTTTTTAAGAACAAGCAATTCAAACGTGTGAAAACAAACGCAGATTTAGGAAAAGTACATGAAGTAGCACGTGCTCTTGCTTCACTACAAAAATCATCACTTCACGCTGTACAACTTGTAAGCACGTCAGATCTTTCTAACCTGTAAATAAAAGGGAGGGAATAAAGCATGCAAGTACTAGAATTAATTTTCGCGAAAGAAGATGGCAAAACAGTTGTCTTTTCTATCGATAATCCCATTACACCAGTAAATGAACAAGTCGTAAATCAAGTAATGGATACCATTCTTTCTTCATCTGTATTTTCATCAATTGGTGAAAATACCCGCAAAAAAGGGGCACGCCTCATAGAAAAAAACATATCTGAAATTCAGATCACTCCGTAAATCAAAAAGACGAATCTGCATTATTTTGCAGATTCGTCTTTTTTCTTCGGCATTTCAATTGGAATAAAGATGTTTGAAAAACCAACACAAACATACTTATAATTCTCTCCGCCTAAATCAAACTCTGTCGTATATGTTGAGAAGAAAATATAATCATTTTGCTTTGTATAATGGTCGATTAATAATCCAACTTGTGGTTCAACATACTTATTTGCCAATTTTTTTCCCGCCGATGCTAAGTCGCCAAGTATACCCTCTTTGTTTTCTTTCTCAACCTCTTCTAGCTTCTTACTCACATCATTACGCTTCATAAATTGTTTTGCTGCCCAATCCGTATATTCTCCCTTACCCGGATTACTGTTTGCTAAATAAACTAAGAGAACAACAGCTAGGGCAATAATAATATACTTTTTCTTCATGCTATATCACCGCCTACTCTTTTCTATTTTCATATATATGTACAAGCGATACAAATTAGAAAGACTATCATCTATTGATTGTAAACGAACAATAAAAATTTACAATATGCAACAGAAGATTAATAATAAATTTACATAATTCGTATATAATTATATTCGAAATAATAACTTGTATAAGGGAGGATTTAGAATTATGGATAATGAAAATGATATTTTTATTTCTAGTTCGACAATGATGCTAGAGCCCTACAAACACCCTTATTACCGGACAAAAATTATCGACAGTAGCGGAAAACCTCTGTACTCTTGCCAAACAGCTATTCAACTCATAAAGAAATCTTGTCTAACACATGTTCATTCTACTTATCAAGGTAGACGTCATGCAGTCCAAGCAAATTTTAATTTCAAACAAAATGTTCCGATCCCAATTAATCATAGACAATATATTTGTGTTTTCCCAACAGAATCTCCTTCTTCTCCAAACTGTATTTGGTTGTTCTATAACCATATAGATGATATAAAATTTTTTAAGAACACTAAAAAATCTATCATTCATTTCTCAAATGGAACTACCGTAACAATACTAATAAGTCCTCATAAGTTACAGCAACAATTTTTGAAAGCTGGACATGTATTATCCCGAATGAACATGAAAGATTCACTACACTTAAAAAACCTCTGGCCACATTTACTGCCTTAAAATAAATAGAATGGAACGCAATATTTTCCTTGCCTTCCATTCTATTTATTATTCTTATCCCCTTACACTATCTCGCATTTTCTCAAGTGCTTGTCGATATAACCATCTCGTTTGATAGTACGTCATCCCCATTTCAATGGCTATCTCTCCCATCTTTTTACCTGCAAAAAATCGTTCTGAAATGATGTGCCTCTCCCTCTCATCTAACACACTCATAAAGTCCTTCGCTCTCGTTCCCGCATCTTCACACTCAAATCGTTCCTCATACTCTCCGGTGCATACATACCTCTCTTGCACTACGCATTCTTTCTTCAACCTCTCCAATATATAACCACGTACTGTTACGACAGCATAAGCAGGAAAACTACCTTTCTCCTCCTCATACCTTTCATAAGCATGCCAAAGACCAATTAAACCACATTGATAATACTCTTCATAATCTTGATAAATATTTAACCTCTTTATTTGATTTACAATCATACCTTCATACAAAACAACCGTATCTGCAAAAGTCGCTGGCTTCACACAGTACCCGTTTCTAAAAGGTATACCTCTTCAGTATTCCGCGGTACCTCTACAATATAAAATGAGAAAGGAAATTTCATTGTGGGTAATTTCAAATGCTGCTGCCGAAATTTGAAATTACACTAGGCAGTATTTGAAATTCTGTTTGAGGTATTTGAAATAGGAGTAAAAATAAAAAAGGTGACTCTAGGAAGAGCCACCTTTTCAAAATAACATATTACTTACCAAAGCCAGAGAACATACCGCCTAACATACTAAATCCAATTGTAAGGATAAAGAATATAGAAATTAAAATTATTGCCTGTTTTTTACTTAAACCGGCAACGATATGCAAGCCTAAACCAGTTAAGATCAAGCTCCAAATGTTAAACACTTCAAACGCAGAACCAATACCATAAGCAATCGTTCCCTGATCAAATAAAGGCGCTAAACTTGTATATTTATCAGTACCAGTTCCACCAAGAATAAAACCTAGCACTGCATTTAGAATACCACCAAGATAATAAACAATATTTGCATATAAGTAAATAGATAATATCTTCATATACGGTGTATCATTACTCATGAACATCATAATAACCTTATAAAATCCAGCTACAATAAACAAACCAACAATTGTTCCAAGGAAACCAAAAATCGCTCCCCCTCCAAGAGTAAACCCTTTAACCATACCTGCTGAATCGCCCTTAAGCTCTTTTGCCAACTCCGGGGTATTAACTAACGCTAAATAAGCTACTACCGCTGCCGTGATTGTCCCAAGTATAGCAAACAGGAAAAATGCCCCCCAAACCGGACTTTTCGTTTTCATTCTCTCAAACTGCACACCTGGAGAAGTAATCATTCCTAATAATGATGGCTTCTCTCCGCTAACTTTTTGCGTATTCAAATTTGCTTCCACTATAACGCCTCCTTCTATTTATATAACCCGTTCTAATGGGCGGTTCACATCCTCATTTTGAGGCTACGAACCGCCCACTAGAACGGTAATGTGTAGTAGAGAGCCCCCTCTCTACTACACTATTACTTACTCATAACGCAGTGCTTCAATTGGATCTAATTTCGCAGCTTTGTTCGCTGGAATTAATCCGAAAATAATACCAAGTGTCATAGAGAATAGTACGCCGCCAACGACAACTTCCCATGAAACGAGTGGTGGCCACTTCGCAAATGTGGAAACGATATATGCCCCGCCATATCCAAGACCAATTCCGATTAAACCACCTAGAAGCGTTAACATAACCGCTTCAATTAAAAATTGTAATAAAATTTTACTACGTGTTGCACCAAGTGCTTTTCGTACCCCAATTTCACGCGTACGCTCCGTTACAGATACGAGCATGATGTTCATAACGCCAATACCACCAACGACTAGTGAAATACCAGCGATACCGCCGATAATCATCGTCATGATGTTAGTGACTTTAGAAACATTTTCTTGGAATTCTTTTAAATTCACCAGTTCATATTTACCTGGAATTTCACTTGGCTTACGACTATTTAATACATCAACAGCTTTTTTCCCCGCGGATTCTAAATCGTCTACATTTTTAGCTTGAATTGCGATATTTTGAATATCATCTGTTCCGTATAAAACAGGCCATAACGTAAGGGGGATTAACGCTTCTTCCATTTCAAATCCCATAAACTCATTATCAGATCTATACACACCAATAATTTGCATTGGTTGCCCCTTCATCTCAATAATTTGTCCAACTGGGTTTACATCCTTAAATAACGTTTCTTCTGTTTTTGTACTAATCATCACAACGTTATTTGCATGAGAAATATCTGATTCATTTAAAGTACGTCCCTTTACAACCTTTACTTTATTAACCGCAAAATATTCATTATCAAGACCAATAACATTCAGATTTGCTTTTTTATCATTTACATCAAGCACCTCTGAATTCTGGTTTGTCGTAATAACGTGTGAAACATCTTTCACTTGTTTTACTTCCAAAATATCTTCTTCCGTTAACTTTGGTATTTCAAATCCACCTATAGCAAACTCATCATTAATATCTGGTTTAAATTGAATTGGCATAAGGTTATTACCACCAGAACCTGCGAATTTCGACTTCAACATCGCTTCCCCGCCCTGCCCAATCGCAACGACAGTAATAATTGAACCAACACCGATAATAATTCCGAGCATCGTAAGAGCTGAGCGTAGTTTATGAGCTAGAATAGAAGATAAGGCAATCTTTATACTATCTAGTAAACTCATACTGCACACCTTCTATCTTCTGTAACTTTCCCATCTCTCAGTACAATACGACGAGAAGAATAAGCTGCTACCTCTTCTTCATGCGTAACCATAACGATTGTCGTACCTTCTGCATTTAGCTTCGTGAAAATGTCCATAACTTGTTCACCAGACTTCGTATCAAGAGCACCTGTCGGCTCATCGGCCATAATGAACGTTGGATTATTTGCAATCGATCTTGCAATCGCTACCCGTTGCTTCTGTCCACCTGATAACTCACTAGGTAAATGGTGTACTCTATCTGATAATCCAACTTTCCCCAGCGCTTCAAGAGCTCTTTGACGACGCTCTGCTTTCTTCACCCCGCCATAGATGAGCGGAAGTTCAACGTTTTCCACTGCGGAAAGACGCGGTAATAAATTAAAGTGCTGGAATACAAAGCCGATATATTCATTACGAATTAAAGCTAGTTTTGACTCGTCTGCTGTTAAGATATTCACATCATTCAACATATATTCACCTTCTGTTGGACGATCTAAACAACCAATAATGTTCATAAGCGTTGATTTACCAGAACCAGACGGTCCCATAATCGAAACGAACTCACCGCTTTGAATCGTTAAACTAATACCATGTAAAATTGGCACTGCCAATTTCCCTTGATAATACGTTTTAGAAATATTATTTAACGTAATCATTTCTCTTTCACTTCCATTCCGTCATACACGTTGTCGGAAGGATTTTTAACCACCTTTTGCCCCACTGTTGCGCCTTCAACAATCTCCGTCCAATCTCCATCAGTAGCACCTTTTTTCACATTTTGTTTACGAAGCTTTCCTTTTTCTTCGATATAAACAAATGCATCTTCGCCTTTTTCTACAATGCTCTTACTTGGAACAGCAATCATCGTCTTATTCTCTAAATTCACTTGCAGAGAAACGTGATAACCTGGAGATAAACCATCTTGGCTATCAAGACTTGCCTTATATGTATATTGAGACATATTTTGAGTTCCTTCACCAGCAGCTTGAGCCATCTCCGCACTTGTTGGGAACTCACTTACTTCCGTAATCTTACCTGTCCACTTCTTCTTATTATTTGCTTTCGCAGTTACAGTGAACGTTTGATCTTTTTGAATTTGTGATTTTTGAAGCTCTGTTAAAGTCCCTTGAACTTGGAACGGATCTTTAGAAGCAACTTGCAAGAATGCTTTCCCTTGACCACCTAATGCCTGAGATGAACTTTGCGCTGCATCTTTGTCTAACTTTTGTACAACACCCGTAAAGTTACTATAAATCGTAAGTTCCTTCTGCTTTTTATTTAACTCTTCTTTTTGCAACTTCCCTTTTTCTTTCTCAAGGTCAGTTGTCTTTTGTGCCATTTCTAACTCACTTACTTGCTCTTCCATTGGGTCCGTTACTTCTTTCCCAGCCCCACTATCTTTTACCTTCTTAATTTCTTTCTTCAATGAATCAATCTTCTTTTTCCCTTGATCATAACGCATATCAGCCATCTTCTGATCAAGCTCAGCTTGCTTCATTTGAAGATTAATTTCTTCATTATCATAAGAGAATAATTTCGTTCCCTTCTCTACCTCTTGTCCTTCTTTCACTGCGATATCTTTCACTTTTCCTTTAGTCGGATCTGCATAGAAACTTTCAATATTCCCTGGCTTCACCTGACCCGAAATTAACTTCGTATTATTAAGCTTACGCTCTGTCACTTTCTCAAAGCTCACAGCCTCATTCGTCGCTGTACCTTTCTTCTTACCTTGCATAACAAAAATATTAACTGCTGCAACAATAACAATTAGTGCAATAACTCCGATAATAATCCATTTCTTCTTCTTGTTTGGAGTACGAACCGTATTTGGTAACATATTCTCGCTCCTTTTTATATCTTATAGTTTAATAGATATTTAATTATATAAAACTTTCTGAAAATAAGAGTTCCACTTACATTGTTACACTCATTTTACAAAGTTTTACACAATCATTTATATTGTAACAAAAATACCAATGATTAGAAATATGACATCCTATCTTTTAAGATAGTTTTAAGGAAAGATTACCTTATATAAAAAAAGCGATCCAAAATAATAATTGGATCGCTTTTTTATACAAACTATTATGCCACTTTAGGACCTTTTCTCTCATGCCCACGTTGAACGATGAACAAGAAGACTGTTGATAAAATTGCACCTGTTAATAGTAAGATAAAGCAACCATCCCAGCCAGAACGATCAACAATAACACCAATTGCTGCGTTTGCTACAAGACTCCCGCCTACATAACCGAACAGACCACACATACCAACTGTCGTACCTACTGCAAATTTCGGTACTAATTCCATCGCACTTAAACCGATTAAGAACTGTGGTACGTAAATTAAACATCCAATAATAGAAACGGCAATACTTACAACAAGTACGCTAGTTGCTTGCCAATATACAACCGTACCAATAACAACTCCAACCATACTAATAATACACAATGGCATACGTTTTCCTTTAAATAATTTATCACTTAAAAGACCAACAATTAATGAACTTGGAATTGCCATACCTTCAAAGATTGCGTATGCTGCATGTGCTTCATTTTTTGAAAAACCTTTAACTGTCGTTAAATAAAGTGGAACCCAATTAATAACACCGAAACGAATTAAATAAACAAATGCATTCGCAATACATAAGAACCATACAAATTTATTTTTCACTACGTATTTCATTAAAATTTCTTTTGGCGACATCTTGCTAGCATTATCTGCTTTTTCAAGATTTTCATAGTCATTACGATACTCATCAATTGGAGGAAGACCTTCAGACTCTGGTGTATCCTTCGCATTAATCCAAACAAGAACTGAAATTACCATTGCGATAATCGCTGGGAAAATAAATACGCCGCCTTGCCAATGATTTTCACCGAAAATACCTACACCAATTCCGACAAGGGGCGGCACTAGCATTCCGCCAACGTTATGTGAAATATTCCAAATACCTGTTTTCGTACCACGTTCTTTCTTTGAGAACCATTTCGTCATAACGATACTACAAGGTGGTGCTCCCATACCTTGTACAATACCATTTAGGACAAGCAATGTAACAATCATTCCAAATGAAGATGCAAAACCGAAACAAATATTTACAAGCCCTGATAAGAATAATCCGACTGCGATAAAGCGCTGGGCGAAAGCTTTATCTGATAAATTCCCCATAAAGAACTTACTAAATCCATAAACAATTGCCATTACTGAACCTAGTAATCCAATTTCAGCTGTACTAAAACCATATTCTTGTACTAAATACGTACTTGATAACGTAAAGTTACTGCGCACTAAATAATAAGCAGCATACCCAACTGAAATTCCCATTAGCACACGAATACGTAATAATTTGTATACTCTATCAATCATATCCGCCGGCAATCTCTCAATTGCAGGTGCTGGCTTAAGCCATTTAAACATATTCTTTCGTCTCCTTTTCTCACTGCTGAGAGAGACGCTGTCTATTCCATATCTCGATTATTCCACTATTTGATATATTTTTGTTCGTCCTTCTAACCGGCTGACCTTCTATCTCTTTCTGATTCTTCGCAAACATCGTTGGTACGCCAAACGAAACTTTTTCTAAAATGTGCCCCGCTTCTTCTGATAAACAATAATCAATAAATAAATCCGCAATAAGACCACTCGGTGCACGTTTTAGTTTTGAAATCGCATTGACAGACAAACCTGTTTGCTCAGGTTCATTACTTACAATAGGAAAGCCTTGTTTCTGAAGCATTCTCTGATCTCCCGCAAAATTGATGCCTATCATATATTCACCGCTCGCAACCAGTTCTGCGGGCATATAACCATTCACCGTTACTTCACCAACTTGCCTTGCGAGATTCTTAACATACTCTTTCGCTTCTTCTTCACCTAAAGTATCAATAAGTGATTGAAACAAAGTATATGCTGTGCCGGAAACATTTGGATCAGGCATTGCAATCTTACCCGTATATACCGGATCTAATAAATCTTGCCACCTTGATGGATATGGAAGACCGAGCGGTGCTATTTCTTCATTCCACCGCTCTTTATTAATCGCGATTGCCAGTTTCTCCACTTCATAACCGTACCAATAACCGTCTTTATCTTTAACAGACTTTGAAATACGGTTCGCATGCTGGCTCATAACTGGAATAGAAAGGTTCTTTTGCTTCATCATTTGATGCGCATCTACTGTGCCGCCAATAATAATATCCGCCTTCGGATTTCCAGCTTCTTCTTCCACTCTCCGAAGAAGTTCTTCTGTCGATAGGCGAATAAATTCATATGTACACCCTCGCGCTTTACAAAATGACGAAAGCAAAGCTTCACCAACTTCCTCGCGGGCTGCTACATACGCAACGAGATGACGATTATCCAAAATAGGGAGACCACTTTTATTATATTTAATAGAGGTTGTATCTCGAGAGCAACTAGACATCGCTCCTCCGATTACTAGCAAAAAGAAGAAAAAGGCTATCTTTCTCATGACACACTCTCCTTTACGAGTAAATCTGCTAGGGAGCCCTTCATATACATAACATTCCCGTTATTATCACCGAGATATTGCACAACAAAATACGATGGATACACAGAAATTGTAAGAATATCCTCACGCTCATTCTTTACATGCTTACCTGTTTTATAAGCGGTAATATAAGCGATAGGATCCTTCTGTGATTGTAATAACTTCTGAATTTCTCCGTAATCTGTAATTTGCTTTGCGTATCGAATAGAATCAAATATTTGCGTAAGATCTATAGTACGTACTACATCCCCTTGCCTCACTACAACTTCCTTTGCCTCCGCAAAGAAATTACTAATGCGCTCTGGTGTATAATACAGACTTAACAAATACGTTTGAAATGCTGAGATCATCGGATCCGTGCCATTCTTTCCGTATACATTAGCCTCATACTGGAACAAGTCACCTACTGCAAAAGTACGTTTATGTCCATTCAAGTACGTTACTTCTCCAGTAAATACTTGTTCTTGGCTCTTAGCTTCTCTCGGTTCTATTCGAATTCGGTCAAAGAATGAAACAATCGTATGCAAACGAACTTCATCCGTTACAACAATTTCTCCCCACTTCTCATGCCTTACTTTCACTTCAATAGGAAGAGATTCATTCACTCTTTGTAAAACGGCTTGTTTGTCATCCACAATTGTGATTCGATTATATATTTGCTTCTCCATAACATAAAACAAAATAAGAGAAACGATCATACAAAAGACAAACATAAGAATTTGAAATGATAGCCTTTTCATTTCTGCCTACCTCCAAGATAAAAAAACGTTGTTTCGAAAATACCGCATAATTGTTTCATAAATGTATCATTTAACCGCTTTCAAGTTTTTTATGTCTTCCATCCGTCTCGGAAGTAAAAATGTCATACATATTGTAGTTCCCATTTCTTCACTACTCTCAATTCGCATACTTCCGCCTTGCTTCTTCATAATCTCCTGACAAATGTATAAACCATAACCATTCCCGTAACTAGAAGGAAGCACCTTACCTTCCGGAGACTCATTCCATTCTGCAAGCACACCTTCATCCATACCAATACCATCATCATGAACAAAAACTTTTGCTTCCTGCTCATTTATAATTACATTCATACGAACTTGCGTAGCGTCACTATATTTAATCGTATTATCAAGCACATTCAAGAAAATTTGCTTCGTCTTATCAAAGTCCGCAACAACATGTACATCCGTTAACTCATTCATAACTTCAATTTCAAACTGCTGCAACCTAAGTTTCACAATCGAAACTGCTTCTTCTGCCAATTCTTTTATATTCACGACTGTAGGTGACACTTCAAACGTACTCGCCCCGTACTTTGAAGACTTAAGTAATTCCTCTACAAGTGATAATAGACGCTCACTTTCTACAGACACATAACGGAGGCTCTCCTGCACATCCTCCTTCGATTGTAACTTCGGAATTAAATCAACATAACCGATAATTGCCGTAAGCGGTGTTTTCAGCTCATGCGTAATGCGGTCCAAGAAATCTTTCTGTTTCTCTTTCTCTTCCTTCAGTTGCTTAATATGCAGTTCAATCCCATCAGCCATCGCATTAAAGGACGCTGAAAGCTGCGCAATTTCCACATACTCATTCAGCTCAATCTTACTTTCATAATCTCCATTCGCAAGCCGCTGCGCCATTTGTCTTAACTGATCAATTGGCTTATGAAGAGACTTCGCCAAACGAATCGCAAAGAAAATACCAGCAGCTACTAAACAAAGAGACGTCATTAAAAACGTCCAACTCACATTTGTTAAAACTTCCTTCTCATCCGTTAACCCATTTATAAAACGAATACTCCCAATGACATCGTTTCCATAATAAACCGGACTTGAAAACAAAAGAATTGGAGCTGGGTCTCCCTCCTCGAAAACATAAGATTTCTTTCCCTTCAAAGAACTCTCAATATCGATATTCCGGTGAAGTAATGCTCCCTTTTGTGTGTCTGCAACGACATCTCCATTCTTCCCAATCATCTGCACACGGACATCCATTCGCTTCGCTAAATATGAAGCAATTAAAAGCGAATTAGGACCTAGCGTCTCCACTTCTGCTTCCTTCTCTAAATAATTCATCGTATAAATTTGCGCTTCCACACTTAACTTTTCTAAGGAATCTGCCGCATTACGATACACATTCTTCTCTAGCGAAATATAAACAACCGCATACAACAGAACAAGAATTGGAATCAACAAGCCAACTATTCCAAACACCATATTTCGTTTTAAAGACATATCATCACCACTTAACAATCTAGCTTATAGCCAACGCCATAAATTGTCTTAATATACTCACCGCTCGTACCGAGCTTCTTTCGAAGTCTTTGCACCATAATATCAACCGCTCTCGTATTCCCTATATACTCAAACCCCCACACCTTCTCTAGCAACTCATCCCTCATAAACACACGCTGCGGATTCGAAACAAACAACTGACATAAATTAAACTCTCGGTACGTTAACTGAATTTCTTGTCCACTAACATGCATCTTTCTCTCCTTAGGACAAATCACTAACTCGCCTGCGCGAATTACTTCATGACTTACAGTTGCCTCCTCCTTCTTCACACGCCTGCTCATATTCTTCACACGAAGAATAAGCTCCGCATAATTAAAAGGCTTCGTCACATAATCATCAGCCCCAAGCTGAAGACCAAGTAACTTATCATTCATCTGACTCTTCGCTGTCAGCATAAGCACCGGAATATCCCTATCTTTCTCACGGAACAATCGAAGTAATTCATACCCGTCCGTATCAGGAAGCATCACATCTAAAATGAGTACATCCGGCCCTTCATTCCATCTCTCTAAAGCTTCTCTCCCATCAGCCGCCGTCAATACTTCATACCCTTCCATCTCTAACTGCATCCGAATCAAATTACGAATACTCGACTCATCATCTACTACAAGTACTTTCATCATTCTCCTCCTTCCATCCTGTATTATAGTACAGTTTAGTATAGCAAAAATCAGATAAAAAAAGAGAGGGTATTGTCGAACGTATTTTGAACGACGATACTCTCTCCTGTTATATTTCTCTCTTACACGCTCGCAATAATAAATTCAGCACGTCCTACAACTCTATATTCCCCAAAATCACTTGGTAATATGAGATGATCCCCTTGCTCAAATCGATACTTTTCAGTCCCATGTACCAACTCTCCTTCTCCATCTATTACACTTAAAAGAAGAAATGAATTTTTTTGCGTTAAGTTGACCACTCCATCTAACTCCCATTTTTTAACTGAAAAATAAGGGCACTCAATAAACTTTGTTACATGTAGATCTTCTATCTCTTCATATTGAACAGTTTGTTGATCTGAAATAAATGGTGTTTCTATCACTTCAATACTTTTCTCAAGATGCAGTTCACGTAATTCTCCCTCTGAATCTCTTCTATTATAATCGTATAATCGATAAGTAGTATCAGAGTTTTGCTGCGTTTCTAATATTAAAATACCTTCACCAATTGCATGAACAGTTCCACTTGGAACGAAGAAGAAATCACCCGGCTTCACTTTTACACGCTGTAATAGCTTGTCCCATCCTCCTTGTTCAACCATATCTACTAGTTCATCCTTTGTTTTTGCATGATGCCCATAAATAATCTCAGCACCTTCTTTACAATCAATGACATACCAGCATTCAGTCTTTCCTAGCTCACCATTTTCATTTATACGTGCATATTCATCATTCGGATGTACTTGAACAGATAAGTCACGATTTGCATCTAAAATTTTTGTAAGAAGAGGGAAGCGATCCCCCTCAATATTTCCAAATAATTCTCGATGATTATTCCACAATTGTCCTAAAGATAAGCCTTTATACTCTCCGCTCTTAACTACACTTTGTCCGTTCTGATGCGCAGCAAACGCCCAACATTCTCCCGTTTGTTCTGATGGTATTTCATATCCGAAAGAAGTTAATTTCGTACCACCCCAAATTCTTTCTTTAAAAATGGGTGCAAAAAATAGCGGTTCCGTCATGATTAAAATCCTCCATTTTATACGATGTCATCTAATAATTTATGTGCTTCTTCTTTTGTTTGGACAGATATTAATCTCTCTCTATAACTATCATCCATAAGTTTTCGTGAAAGCATTTGAAGAATCTTCAAGTGCTCATTTCCTTCACTCTCTTTTGGAACTGCGATCATAAATATTAATTTTGCATCCGTTCCGTCTAAGCTTTTCCAATCTACTCCCGATTGTTTAATCCCAAATACAACACTCGGTTTTTTTACTGCATCCGACTTCCCATGAGGAATCGCAATATTCATTCCAATACCTGTAGTACTCTCAGCTTCACGATTCATAATAGCTTGCTTAAATTCCGAATCAGAATGTAAAGCGCCTACAGTATTTAATTTCCCAATCATCTCATCAATAATATCGTCACGTGTCTCTCCCGCTAAGTTAATATCAATAAGCTCTAAACTCGTTATGTCTGTTAACTTCTGAATTTCTACCTTTTCAGCTTTCTTTTCTATTACTTGCTCTTGAACTTCTGCTACTTCCTTTGTTGCTGAAACTTCTTTCATTTCTTTTGATTCTTGTATTTCTTCAACTTTTGAAATATCTTTCTTTAATACGTTCACAATGATTGCCGTTACAATAGAACCTACAATAATAGCAACAAAGAACATGAAGACATTATCTACCGCTCCCAGTACAGCAACAATTGGGCCACCGTGTGCTACTCTATCACCTACATGACCAATCATTGCAATAACAGCGCCAGTCATTGAGCCAGCCATAATACTTGGAATCACACGTAATGGATCCTGCGCTGCAAACGGAATAGCGCCTTCTGTAATACCGAATAAGCCCATCGTAAATGAGGCTTTCCCCATTTCTCTTTCTGACTCTTGAAATTTGTTCTTTCCTATAAATGTAGCAAGTCCCATCCCGATTGGTGGAATACAAATTGCAGCTGCGATTGGTCCCATAATTTCATAATTTCCTTCTCCAATCATTGCAGAACCAAATAAGAATGCTACTTTATTTACTGGACCACCCATATCGAATGAAATCATTGCACCTAAGATTAATGCTAAAAGAATTGAACTTGAACCTTGCATACCAGCTAACCAAGCCGTTAATGATTCAAATACTTGTGCTACAGGAGCACCTATAATAAATACAAAGGCTAAACCAACAATAAGCGATGTAAATACCGGAATAATGATAATTGGCATAATTGGTTGAAGCGCTTTTGGTACTTTTAACTTTTTAATTCCTAAAGCTACATAACCGGCTAAGAAACCTGCGATAATTCCACCTAAGAAGCCAGCCCCACTCTCACTACCATAGAAACTTCCTGTTGCTGCGATATATCCACCGATCATACCAGGGACAAGTCCAGGCTTATCAGCTATACTATAAGCAATATATCCAGCTAGAATTGGAACCATAAATGCAAACGAAGCTCCACCTATTTGCTCAATCGTTTTCCAAAAAGATCCTTCTGGTATTACTAAACCACCAGGCGTTTTCTCACCACCAAGTGTTAATGCAATTGCAATTAACAATCCACCTACCACAATGAAAGGAACCATGAACGATACACCATTCATTAAATGGCGGTATATTGGATTTTGCGTTTTTCCTTGTGAATCATTTCCTTTTTCTTTCACATCCGAATGATAAACAGGAACATTACCATCTACTACTTTTTGAATTAACTCCTCTGGTTTACGAATACCATCTTTAACTCCTACAACTAGTAGCTTTTTACCTACGAATCTATCTTTATTTACTACTCGATCTGCAGCTATAATAATGCCATCCGCTTCACGAATCTCTTGCTCAGTAAGTTCATTTTCAACACCTATACCACCTTGTGTTTCAACTTTCATTTGAATTCCTAATTTATCCGCTGCTTTTTGTAAATTTTCTGCAGCCATATACGTATGGGCAATCCCATTTGGACACGATGTAATCGCTAGTACTTTCATTTTAATCCCCCTCAACCCTTATGTAAGCGCCTACAAATAATATATATCAATACTCGCTTCATAAAAGTTTTGTTTTTTACCGTAACCTCCGGAAAAAACATTATTTTACTGAAACAAACAAATAGGTAAGGCTTCTCGCCTTACCTATTCATATCTCAAATGAGATAAAAATTTTATTATATTTGTTTCCTTTATAAGCTTCTGAACAAAAACAGGTTGTTCACTTATAAAAGATAACTCATGAAATAGTTGTTTCGTAACTTCCTTTCCGTCACTCTTAACCGCCAACATAAATACGAGCGATACCTTCTCTACTCCCCAATCCAATGGTTCCTTAAGCGTAGCGACCGCAATTACTGACTGTTTAATAAGCTTAGGATTTCCATGCGGGATGGCGACCCCTGCACCAATTGTCGTTGCTGACATTCTATCTCTAGCAATCGCATTTTCCATATACTCTTTTTCTACGTACCCTTTTTCATAAAGTGATTTCGCTAATCTTTCAATTAATTCATAACGATGTTCTACTTCTTGTTGTAGAAAGACCAGAAAAGGAGTCGTGTAATTCAATAACACAAAGTTCTTATTTTCGTTAGAAGGTAGTTCATCTAGCCTCTTCATAAAATCCTCTAATTTATTTTCTTCAACCTGCTCTAATAAAGGAGACACAACACAATGAGGAATCTTTAACTGTGGAAGATCAATCGTAGAAATTATGAGCTCTACCTTCTGATTTTTCATCAAATACTCTTCTAGGTCAGACTTTGCTATACAATCCATCACATGAACATACCGAAACTTTCTTTCAATTTTTGTCCGTAATAATTGCGACATTCCTATTCCCATGTGACAAACAATAATTATATTTTTCGATACCTTTTTATCACTTAAACGCTCCATCGCTGCCTGAAAATGCAAAGTAATATATGCAGCTTCTTCCTCAGGAATTTGTAAATCCAATAATTTATTTATATCATCCAACTCATGGATTAACATATCAAACATATACGGGTACATTCGCTTAATTTCATGAAGCATTGGATTAGAAACAGACAGATTATATTGCAAACGATTTAATGTCGTATACAGGTGCATCTGTAATCCTTCTAATAAAAATTTATCCTTATTGAAATCGATTTCATTCAAACTAGACATACGCTCTATTAAATGCGATACAACTTGCGAAAGCATAGGACTACTCACATTAAGCTTATTTCTTTCCCATTCATCTTGATAGCGGAATTTCCCACCCAAAATATGAATAGCTAAATAAGCTACCTCCTCCTCAGCAAAATGGACCGTAAATACAAACTCTAACCTTGTTAAAAAATCTAAAGTCCACTCATACTCTTTCGTCTCTCGTACAATTTCCAAATCCTTTTTAGACATTGAAATTGGTTGCTTTAACTTCATTCTTCGCACCATAATTAATGTATGTAATAAAAGATTTTCTAACGTATCATCTGTAAAAAATATAGAATACCTTTTTTGTAACGCTTTCAATTCAGTCATTACAAATTCAATTTCATGATACAAAAACTGCTTTTTAATAAATTCGTTCATTAATTCCTGACTATGAATTAAATCCGATAGCTTAGCTAATGCTTTCCTCTTACTTCTCTCTTCTCCTTCTACTGTTAATCCTACCCTTTGCTTTGAAATTAACTCTAATCCTAGTTCTTCCAGCCACTTTTCGATTTTATCTAAATCTTTCTTAATCGTAGCTCGATTTATAAAATATTGCATGGCAAGCTCCTGCACCGTAACAGGTTTGACATTCATCAACAAACTATACGCAATTTGTAATACTCTTTCTTCATCTGATTCATAGCTTACAGCCTGTCTTACAGCATACAGCCTATTAAATAAATTTGCCTTATCATAATCCTTAATCTCTAAATACACACCTAAACCCGGTTTCCGAATAAGAAGTGCATCTGAATACCTTTCTAAATACTCCTCAATCACTTTAAAATCATTGCGGATCGTCTTCTCAGAACAACTTACCTTATCAGCAAGCTCCTGCACTAACAAATACTCATTAGACTCAGATAATAAAACATGTAAAATTTCCTGTTGCCTTTTATTCATCTGCTTCACCTGTCTCTTCTATCCTTTAAAAACATTATGTTACTAACTTAGTGCATTTATCATAACATATTGGTAGATTCGTGAATCGATGGATTTTATTGTTTGGAATTTGTTCATAAAAAAGAAGAGTTCGATGCATAACCGAACTCTTCTAAAAATTTATTATAAACGATTCATTATATCTTCTTTAATAGTAAGTAACTTTTGTTCACTATTTTGTAAGGAATCATCTTGTACACCAAAGTA